>NZ_JAXOJH010000066.1:0-1013 GCF_036663655.1 Sphingomonas flavida | reverse complement strand
CCCGTGCTGGGCCGTGGTCGAGGTCTTCCGCGCGATCCCGGTGCTGATGCTGATGATCGTCTTCTTCTTCCTCTACGGCATCACCCACGGCAGCACCGGCCCGTTCTGGTGCGTGGTGTTCGCGCTGGCGCTCTACAACGGAGCGGTGCTCGCCGAGGTGTTCCGCGCCGGCATCCTCGCCGTGCCGACCGGGCAGTCGGAGGCGGCCTACGCGATCGGTATGCGCAAGGGCCAGGTCATGAACATCGTGCTGCTGCCCCAGGCGGTCAAGATCATGATCCCGGCGATCATCAGCCAGTGCGTGGTGACGCTGAAGGACACCAGCCTCGGCTATGCCATCGCCGCACCCGGCCTGACGGCCGTGGCCCGGCCGATCTACCTCGAGTTCCAGAACCACGTCCCCGTCTACATAGTGATCGCCGGGATCTACGTCGTGGTCAACCTGCTGCTGACCGCCATCGCGATGTGGGTCCAGAAGCGCTATGTCGGCGAGAAGAAGCCGCTCCAGGTCTCCATGGTCGGCGGGGCCGGGGCCAGCACCTCGACCTTCTAAGGGAGGCGCCTTCCTCGGTTGACACGCGTCAACTTCTGCTAATCTCCGCCGGTGTGACCGCCCTCACTCCCCCGGCCGCGCCGGAGTTCCCCGAGCTGGCCTGCTACGGCCTCGCCGGGCACAGCAGCACACCCGCCGACCTGGTCCCGGAGGTGCAGCAGGCCGAGCGCCTGGGCCTGGGCTCGGTGTTCCTCTCCGAGCGCTTCAACCTCAAGGACGCCGCCGTGCTCGCGGGGGCCGCAGCCGCCTCCTCGACCACCATCGGCATCGCCACGGCCGCCACCAACCACAACACCCGGCACCCGCTGGTGACCGCCACGATGGCGACCACGCTGCACCGGATGACCGGCGGCCGCTACGCGCTCGGTCTCGGCCGCGGGTTCAACCTGCTCTTCGACGTCATGGGCCTCCCCCGGGTCACCGGCGCGCAGAGGGAGGACGCGGTCGGGATCTACCGCCG
>NZ_JAXOJH010000065.1:0-1015 GCF_036663655.1 Sphingomonas flavida | reverse complement strand
TCGGGGACGGCACGTTCATGACCGCCAGCGCCGTGTTCTTCACCCAGATCGTTGGCCTCTCGGCCGCGCAGGTCGGGCTCGGGATCACCGTCGCCGGCGTGGTGTCGTTCCTCGTCGCCGTCCCGGCGGGCAAGCTCGCCGACCGGATCGGCCCGCAACGCACGTGGTACCTCGGTGCTGCCGGGACCGCCGCGATGTACTGCGTGTGGCCGTTCATCGACGGCTTCGTGGCGTTCCTCGCGATGAGCATCGTCCTCGAGGTGGTCAACAGCGCCGGTGGCGCCGGTCGCGGCGCCTACGTGCTCGACGTACTCCCCCAGCGCGAGCGGGTGCAGTCACAGGCCTACATGTACTCGGCGCTCAACCTCGGCTTCACCATGGGCGCCGCCCTCGGCGGGTTCGCGCTGGCGTTCGACAACGACGACGTGATCCGGGCGCTGCCCTGGCTCACCGCGGGGCTGGTCGCCGCCAACGCGTTCTGGATCTCGCGACTGCCGAAGGCACGTCACCGCGAGCGGCCCAGCATCCTGGAGGAGGCCGTCGAGGGCGCCACCAGCACCGCGGTCCCCGGCGCCTTGCGCAACCGCGGCTTCCTCGCCACGTCGTTCTTCGGCGGGGTGATGCAGACCAACCAGGTGCTGCTGCAGATCGTGATCCCGCTGTGGCTGGTCGAGTCGACCGACGCGCCCCGGGTGCTGCTGGCGCTGCTCTTCGGCACCAACACGGTGATGTGCATCTTCCTGCCCATGGTCACCTCCCGCGGAGTCCACGACGTCCCGACCGCGCTCAAGGCGGTCCGGCTGTCGTCGAGCTTCTTCGTGGTGTCGTGCCTGATCACGTTGGCGACCCACGACACCGTCGGCTGGACCACGATCGCGCTGGTCTGGCTGGGGCACGTCACCGTGACCGGCGCCGAGCTCTACCTCTCCGCCGCGAGCTGGGCCTTCGAGGCCGAGCTGATGGACCCTCGCCAGCGCGGCGCCTACCAAGGGGCCGCCGAGCTCAGCAGCACGCT
>NZ_JAXOJH010000064.1:0-1019 GCF_036663655.1 Sphingomonas flavida | reverse complement strand
TACGGCGTGCCGTCGCTGGCGCTCGCCTGCGTGGACGGCGGCACGCGGGTGCTGTCCTACCGCGGCCTGTTCGGCGACGCCTGGCTCACCTGCCAGCTCACGGCGCCGGAGACGGTCGCCGCGGCTGCGCACGAGGACCGCACGGGGCGCTGGTGCGTCAGCGTCGCGTCCGCGCTCGAGGCCGCCGACTAGTTGGCGGCAAGGTGGCGGCTAGTTGGCGTCGGCCTTGTCGGCGCCACGCCGCCAGCGGATGCCCGCCTCGAGGAAGCCGTCCAGGTCGCCGTCGAAGACCGACGTGGGGTTACCGACCTCGTAGCCGGTGCGCAGGTCCTTGACGATCTGGTAGGGGTTGAGCACGTAGTTGCGCATCTGGTCGCCCCACGAGGCCTGCACGTCGCCGCGCAGCCCGTCGAGGTGGGCCTTCTCCTCGGCCTTCTTGCGCGCGAGCAGCTTGGCCTTGAGCACCACCATGGCGCTGGCCTTGTTCTGGAGCTGGCTCTTCTCGTTCTGGCAGCTCGCGACGATGCCAGTCGGGACGTGCGTGATCCGCACGGCCGAGTCGGTCGTGTTGACGCTCTGCCCGCCCGGGCCGCTGCTGCGGTAGACGTCGATGCGCAGGTCGTTGTCGTCGATGGTCACGTCGACCGTCTCCGCCTCGGGCAGCACGAGCACGCCGGCGGCGCTGGTGTGGACCCGACCCTGGGACTCCGTGACCGGCACCCGCTGGACCCGGTGCACCCCACCCTCGAACTTGAGCTGGGCGAACGGGCCCTCCCCCGGCGCCGGGGTGCCCTTGGCCTTCACGGCCAGCGTGACCGACTTGTAGCCGCCCAGGTCGGACTCGGTCGCGTCGAGGATCTCGGTGCGCCAGCCGCGCTGCTCGGCATAGCGGGTGTACATGCGCAGCAGGTCGGCGGCGAACAGCGCCGATTCCTCACCGCCCTCCCCCGACTTGACCTCGAGCAGGGTGTCCTTGTCGTCGGCCGGGTCGCGCGGGATCAGCAGGTAGCGCAGCCGCT
>NZ_JAXOJH010000063.1:0-1026 GCF_036663655.1 Sphingomonas flavida | reverse complement strand
GTGCATGTGCCCGACGCCCGCCGCCACGACGCCGTCAACCGGATCATCTACGACGAGCTCGTGCACGGGAAGGTGCTCGACGGCTCGCGCCGCACCGTCGTCGCCCTGATCGACGAGCTGTGGGACGCCGGCGCCGGTGGCCTGGTCCTCGGTTGCACCGAGCTGGAGCTGCTGGTCCACCAGGCCGACTCCGACCTGCCGCTGTTCCCCTGCACCGCCCTCCACGTCGCTGCTGCCCTGGACCGCGCGCTTGCCTGACGGCTTGCGCCTGGAGGCTCGCAGGTCGAAGCACTCGTCGAGTCGTCGTCCCTCCGCGCGCGCCTTCAAGGGGCAGCGGACCGGGTGGACGCACAGGCTGCCGAGGCGTGCCGGTGACCCCGCCGGTGTTGCTGGGTGGTGGGGCGGTCAGGGTCGTCGACGGTGTGGGTGGTCGAGGGCCACGGTGCCGGTGTGGTCACGGAGGTAGAGATGTCCGTTGGGTGAGTGCCACAGGTAGGTCCCGCGGTCCAGGACGTCGTAGGTCCACCCACCGTGGGTCTTGAACCGATGATGTCCCCTGCATGCGGGCGCGGTGTTGCACGAACAGGTCGGTCCGCCCTCGCCGTAGGGCTGGGCGTGGTCACAGTCGCAGACCCGGGCTGGTCGGGTGCACCACGGGAAAATGCAGTGGTGATCGACGAGAGCGTCTTGCTCGACCAACCGGTCGGGGACCTCGTAGGCGGCGACGTGGATGTGATCGTCGAGATCGCGGACGGGCTTGACGATGATGGTGGCATCCGGGTTGGCACACCACGCCCGGATCGTCTCCACCAGCAACGGGGTCCGGGTGTTGTCACACCGGCCCACGAAGCTGTCACCGTGCAGATGGAGCACGATCTGGCGTGATGGCTTGTCGTAGTCCAGGGTGCCCTGACCCCGGGCCAGATCACCCAGGGCCTGGGCGCGACGGACGTTGAGCGACTCCTCCGAACCCAGCTCCTTGAGCTCCGCGGCGCGTTGGGACAACGCCTGGTCGAGGTCCAGGGC
>NZ_JAXOJH010000062.1:0-1034 GCF_036663655.1 Sphingomonas flavida | reverse complement strand
TGTTGTTGCCCCCTAAATGCCTGACGGGGCCTCGCGGGTTTGCGTGATGTACTCGCGGGGCGAGCGATAGCCCAGCGCCTTGTGCGGGTGGACCTCGTTGTAGTGGGTCAGCCAGGCGGGCAGGTGCTCGATGACGGTGCGTGCGTCAGGCGTAGGGTTCACGCGGACATAGTCGCGCTTGAGTGTGCGGACGAAGGCCTCTGCCATGCCGTTGGACTGCGGGCTGCTGACCGGGGTGGTGCGCGGAACGAGGCCGATGTGGCGCGCGAAGCGTCTGGTATCGCCGGCGACATAGGGACTGCCGTTGTCGGTGAGCCACTCGATCGGCTCAGCCAGGCGGTTCACGGGTCCGAAGCGGTGCTCGACGGTGGCGACCATCAGGTCGCGGACGTCCTCGGCGGTGATGCCGCCGGTGGTGGCGACGTGCCCCATGGCTTCCCGGTCGCAACAGTCGAGCGCGAAGGCGACGCGGACCTTCTCGCCATTGTCGCAAGCAATCTCCAACGCGTCGGAGCACCAGCGGGTGTTGCGCCGGTCGACAGCGACACGGCCGTCGTGGCGCCGTTCCTCGCCTTTGCCGCTATGGGGCTGGAGCAGCAGGCCGTGAACCTTCATCACGCGGTATACCCGCTTCGCGTTGGGGCTTTCGCATCCGGTCTGGCGGGCCTGACGGCGCAGCAAGGCATGGACGCGGCGATAGCCATAGGTCGGCAGATCGGCAACGAGCGCACGGATCTCGGCAACCAGTTCGGCGTCGGGCAGCGGCGGTCGCCCTCGCGGCTTGGGCGGTGGTCGGTTGTGCATGGCGGACAGATGCTGGCGGCTGATGCCGATGGCGTCGGCGACCGCGGTCATTGACCGTCCCCCGGCAACGAGGTCGAGCGCAACAGCAGTTTTTTTGGGCCTGCGGCCCGGGACACGGCCTCGCGCAGGATCTCGGCTTCCATGGTTTTCTTGCCGAGCAGACGCTGGAGTTCGCTCACCTGCGCCTGCAGCGCCCGGTACTCGGACGCGGGCACCACCTCCTCGCCGGC
>NZ_JAXOJH010000061.1:0-1049 GCF_036663655.1 Sphingomonas flavida | reverse complement strand
CCCCAGCCACCCCTGCAGGGTCACCATGGTGTCGTTGAGCATGTCGTCTCCTTCGGTCTCGTGATGTCGAGACCACAGGCAACGCGCGCCCACCGACGACCCGGAACGTCGGGAGCGCGGGCTGTGGACCGCCGTGCCCGGAGCCGTCCTGTGGACGGCTCGTGGCTACTTGAGCGCGGTGGCGAGGTGCGTGCGCACCGCGGTGTAGGCGGCGAGCTCGGCCGCCACCGGCTGCACGACCAGCTCGTCGGCCACCTCGTGGACGGCGGCGCGCAGGCGCCGGTCGGCGGAGGCCGCCCGCCGGCGTGCGGTGGCCGCCACCAGCCAGCGGCACACCAGGGCCAGCAGCACCCCCAGCGCGACACCCCCGAGCAGCAGCAGCGTCGGCAGCGCCAGCGGACCGACGTCGGGCGTGCTCGGCTCCGAGAGCTTGAGGTAGCCCATGACCGCCAGGGCCGCCAGCCACAGGCCGCCGACGAGCGCGGCCGCGATCAGCAGCCACTGGACGAACCGGACAGCGCCCGCCCAGGCGGGGATCCGGGCCACCCCGAGGTCGGTGTCGCCGACGGCGCGGTCGAGGCGGTCGTTGAGGTCGGCGATCCGCGAGGTCGACGCGCGACGTACGGCCTCCACCCAGGGCCGGCCGAGGCCGGCCGAGGCGTCGTCGGCCAGCGCGCGGACCTCGGTGTCGACCCGGGCCCGCTGGATCGGCGTGGTCTCGGGCAACGAGGTGCGCGACCGCCCGGACAGCTGCTCGGCGGCGTCGCCGAGGTCGAGGTGGAGGCGCTTCAGGGGGTCGGGCTTGAGGCGCGAGAACCACGCCACGACCGGCCAACCGGTCGCCCGTCCCGCGCGGAGCCGGGTCGAGCGCTCCACGGCGGCGACGACCGTGGGTACGCCGGCGGCCTCGGCGAAGGCGTCCTCGAGGTCGGCGACCCGGGAGTCGGAGAGGGCGCGCGACTTGCCGGCGCCCGAGACCTCCTGCATGCGGGCGGCCACGCCCTTCAGGTCGGCCTCGAGCCGCTGTCGCGTGGCCTGCTTGTCGCGCA
>NZ_JAXOJH010000060.1:0-1059 GCF_036663655.1 Sphingomonas flavida | reverse complement strand
TCGCGCCGGTACTGCTGCCGCACCTGAAGGACCGCGCGGTCACCCGGATCCGCTGGCCGCACGGCGTGCAGGACATGAGCTTCTTCGAGAAGAACGCGCCGTCCGGTACGCCGTCGTGGGTGCGCACCGTGACCGTCCCCACCACCGGCAGCCGGACGGGCAAGGGCGATGGGGAGATCACGTTCCCGATCGTCGAGGACCTCGCCACGCTCACCTGGCTGGTCAACCTGGCGGCGCTCGAGCTGCACGTCCACCAATGGACCGTCGGGCGCAACGGCCGACCCCGCAACGCCGACCGCCTGGTCATCGATCTCGACCCCGGCGAGCCGGCCGGCCTCCACGAGTGCTGGGCCGTGGCCCTGCTCGTGCAGGACAAGCTCGCCGAGCGCGGCCTGCACGGCAAACCGGTGATGAGCGGCAGCAAGGGGCTCCACCTCTATGCGGACCTGCCGAAGCGGCTGCCGAGCGACGACTCGACGGCCTTGGCCAAGCAGGTCGCCGAGGAGCTGCAGCGCGAGCATCCCTCGCTCGTGACCGCGACGATGACCAAGGCCAGACGCCCGGGCAAGGTCTTCCTCGACTGGTCGCAGAACGCCGGCTCCAAGACCACCATCTCGCCGTACTCGCTGCGCGGCAAGGAGCTGCCGTACGTCGCCGCGCCGGTGTCGTGGGCCGAGGTCCAGGAGGGCGCCGACGACCCCCTCGGCCTCGAGCAGCTCCGCTTCGACGAGGTGCTCCGCAGGGTCGCCGCGGACGGCGACCTGTTCGCGTCCTGACCTGCTGGTTGCTGTTACCAATTGGTGGACCCCGCGTGTAAAGAGCGTTCCTCAATCGTGGCGCGCTCCCGCGTAGCGTTCGTGGTGTCCTGACCCATCGAGTGCCCAGGGGGTGCCATGAAGATCACGATCAGCCGCAAGCTCGTCGTCTCGGTCGTCGCGGTGCCGGCCGTGGCCGCGATGGCGGCGTTCAGCGGGATCTCCTGGAGCCAGGCGAGCGAATCGTCGTCTGGGGTCCAGCTGGTCGCCGACGACCACCTGGCCACCTTGACCGTCACCGACC
>NZ_JAXOJH010000059.1:0-1085 GCF_036663655.1 Sphingomonas flavida | reverse complement strand
TTGCGCAGCTGCAGCCCGAGTTCGCGATACAGCCGATGAGTGCGCTTGTGGTTGATCTCCCAGCCCTCCCGTCGGAGAAGCACATGGATGCGTCGATACCCGTAGCGAACACGGGTCGCAGCCAACTCCTTGATCCGCATCTTGAGGCCGGCCTGATCGAGGCGGCGGGACTGATAGCGCTGGGTCGATCGATTGATCGGAAACGCGCTACAGGCTCGCCGTTCGCTGACCTGGTAGCTCGCCTGCAAATAGCCGACGATCTCCCGGGCTCGACCAGGCCCTACATTTTTCGGCGGATGACGTCCTGCAGCATCTCCTTGTCCAGGCTGAGGTTAGCCACCAGCCGCTTCAGCCGGACGTTCTCCTCCTCCAGCACCTTCAGGCGTTTCATCTCCGACGGCATCAGCCCTCCGTATTTACTACGCCATCGGTAGTAGGTCTGGATTGATATGCCGGCCTTCCGGCACACTTCCTCGACGGTTGTTCCATCCTCGGCCTGCTTGGGTATGAACGCTATCTGCTGCTCGCTGAACCTCGACTTCTTCATTGGCGGATTCCCTCGTCCGGCACCTGCCAAACCTAACCGGGAATTTCTCACAAAAAACGGACCAATCCGGAGGGCTCAGGTCACCCTTTGAAGCCTGCGGTCAAGAAGCTGGGACATGAAAAAGTTGAGGTACACGGAAGAGCAGATTGCGTTTGCGCTGAAGCAAGCGGAGATGGGCACGCCGGTGGCCGAGGTCATCCGCCGCATGGGCGTGTCGGAGCAGACGTTCTACCGCTGGAAGAAGGTGTATGGCGGGCTAGGCGTCGGCGAGTTGCGGCGGGTCAAGCAGCTCAAGGACGAGGATCGCAAGCTCAAGCAGCTCGTTGCGGATCTGAGCCTGGACAAGCATATCCTGCAGGACGTGCCCGCAAAAAAGCTCTGACGCCTGGGCGACGGCGCGAGATCGTCGCGCACGTCCAGGGTCCCACGGCGTCAGTGAGCGGCGCAGTTGCCTCGCGCTGGGTGTCGACCGCTCATCGGTGCGATACGTGTCGCACAAGCCGGACCAGGCGCCGCTGCGGCTGCGCATCCATGATCT
>NZ_JAXOJH010000058.1:0-1089 GCF_036663655.1 Sphingomonas flavida | reverse complement strand
GCACCAGCGACGACGCCGCCCACGTCGAGGGCTACGGCCCCGTCCCCGCCCCGTGGGCCCGGGCGTTCGTCAAGGACGCCCTGCGCGCCACCCGGCTGTGGATCCGCCGCCTCTACATCAGCCCGGACACCGGGCAGCTCATCTCCATGGACTCCCGGGCCCGCCTCGCCCCCGCCGGTCTCGCCGACTTCGTCGCCACCCGCGACCAAGGCCTCTGCCGCACCCCCTGGTGCGGCGCCCCGATCCGCGAGATCGACCACGTCACGGCGCGGGAGGACGGCGGCCCGACCAGCGCCGCCAACACCCAGGGCCTCTGCCAGCGCTGCAACCTCGCCAAACAGGCCCCCGGCTGGATCGCCACGCCCGTCTTCGACCCCGACGGCAGACACACCGTCGAGATCACCACCCCCACCGGCCACCGATACCGCTCCCGCGCGCCCGCTCCGCCTGGCGCCGCTGAAGACACCACGACACCCGGGTCGCCCGGGTTCGGGCTCACCGCTTGAGGTTGAGCTCGTCCGGAGGGCGCATTCGTCGACCGTGGACGGTTGGGGTTCACTCGCGGTGAACTGGGCGCGCCCCCATGGCTGGCGTCTTAGCGCCGGTGCTGGCGCTGGACGAGCCCGCGTTGCAGGCGTCGGTCGCGGCCTAGGCCAAGGGCGCAGCCACGAACTCATCGGGCACGACCAGCGAGTCAGGGCGCGACAAACACCCGCGACGGACCGTCGTACCACTGGTCGGTGATGCCGAGGTCGCGCATGCCGAGGCGCTGGGCGACCCGGACCGATGGTTCGTTGTCCGGGATCATCAGCGCGCGAATCTCCGACAACCCAGAGGCGAGGCCGTGGGCGAGTACGGCGCGGCCCGCCTCGGAGGCGTAGCCGTGGCCGTGGGCGTCGGGGTGGAGGGTCCAGCCGATCTGGATGAGGCCGCCGGAGTTGGGGATCGGCACCAGGCACGCCCAGCCGACCACCTCGCCGGTGTCGCGGACCTCGAGCGCCCACTGCTTCAGGGGCGGCACGAGGTCCTGCCAGGACCCGATCTTGGCGCGGGCTTCGTCGATGTCGGCGAGGAGCTTGGGCTCGCCGT
>NZ_JAXOJH010000057.1:0-1102 GCF_036663655.1 Sphingomonas flavida | reverse complement strand
TGGTAGGCCAGCGCCATCACGAAGCCGATGACGAAGAGCACCACCGACGCAGCCCCGGCGATGCCGTAGTTGCCGCGCCCGGTGCCCTGGTTGATCAGGTAGGTCGCCATCGTGGTGGTCGCGTTGGCGGGTCCACCCCCGGTCAGCACCCACACCATGTCGAAGAGCTGCAGTGAGCCGATCATGGAGAGGAAGCACCAGGTCCGGATGGTCGGCCCGAGCAACGGGATCGCCACTCGGCGCTGGACCTGCCACCAGTTGGCGCCGTCGAGCTGTGCGGCCTCGTAGAGCTCCTCGGGCACGCCTTGCAGGCCGGCCAGGAACAGCAGGACCGCGAGGCCGAGGTACTTCCACGTCAGTACGACGAACATCGTGGGCAGGGCGAGCTCGGGTGTCCCGAGGAACCCCTGCTCCGGTGGCGTCAGCCCCACGGCCGAGATGATCCCGTCCACGGTGCCGTACTTCGGCTGGAGCAGCTGGAACCAGACGACGCCCGCGATCACCTCGGCGAGCACATAGGGGACGAAGACGATCGTGCGCAGCAGCCCACGGCCCCTGATCTTGCGGTTGAGCAGCACCGCGATCGCCAGCCCGAGCGGCAGCTGCACCACGATCGAGGCGACCACGATGATGAAGTTGTGCGTGACCGCCTGGGTGAACACGTCGTCGGTCAGCACCCGCTCGTAGTTGCGCAGGCCGACGAAATCGTCCATCGGGCCGAAGCCCTTCCAGCGGTAGAACGACATCCGCACGGCCGAGATGACCGGCCAGACGACGAACACCGCCATCAGCGCCAGCGCGGGTGAGACGAAGAAGAAGACCTCGAGCCGCTGTCGCCAGCGTCCGCCCCCCGGGGACGGAGCCACCCGGCGCGTGGTTCCGCGCCGGGTGGACTCCTTCTCGCGTGCGGGTGCCGCCGGCAGTGCGGCGCCCTGGTGGGACATGGTCAGCTCACTTCTCCTCGTCGGCGGCAGCCTGCGTGGCCGCGACGACATCTTCGGGTGAGGCCTTGTCGGCGAGGAGCAGCGCGATCTCGTCGTTCATCGCGTTGCCCACCGACGTACCGAATGCCGTGTCGAGGTAGAGCTGCACGTAGGGCGCT
>NZ_JAXOJH010000056.1:0-1139 GCF_036663655.1 Sphingomonas flavida | reverse complement strand
GCGTGCAGCAGGCGCTTGAAGATGCCGTCTACGAGGTCACCGGCGAGCGCACCCTCACCGACGACCAGGTCCGGGAGGTCGCGCGGGTCGACCTCGGCGACCCGCTGGCCCGGGTCGACCTCGAGGCGGTCCGCCGGCGCGTCGAGTCGCTTCCGGTCGTGAAGTCGGCGGAGGTGTCGCGGCAGTGGCCGCACGACGTGCTGATCGAGGTCGAGGAGCGCACCGCCGTGGCCGTGGTGGAGATCGCCGGCTCCCTGCGTGGCCTCGACGCCGAGGGGATCGTGTTCGGGACCTACCGCGAGGCCCCCGAGGGGCTGCCGCGGGTGCGCACGAAGGCCACGACGAGCGGTGACGCGCTGCGTGAGGCGGCCCTGGTCGTCGCCGCGCTGCCCGGCGATCTCGCCTCCAGGGTCGACCACATCGCGGTGGAGACCGTCGACCAGATCTCGCTGGAGCTCAAGGACGGTCGCGTGGTCCGGTGGGGGAGCTCGACCCAGTCCGAGGAGAAGGCCGTGGTGCTCGAGGCCCTGCTGCTGCAGAAGGCCCGGATCTACGACGTCAGCGTGCCGGGCAACCCGACGACGACGCCCTGAGGGCACCAGTCGCGGCACCCCCGTGGAGTGAGTGGCCGAGCAGGTGCCGAGCAAGTAGGACCCGGGTGCGGCGTGTCGCCGACCGGAGGCCGATCGCCGTGCCTACTGTCATCACCACGACGAGGTTGACATAACTATAACCCTCAGCCTGAGGGTCAGGGTTTTCGATCCGCCGACTTCCCCAAGCCGGACCCGTCCCAACCCAAGAGCACCGTCAAGAGCACGTACTTCCGAGAGGTGAAGCCGCCGTGGCAGCTGCACAGAACTACCTGGCCATCATCAAGGTCGTGGGCATCGGTGGGGGCGGTGTCAACGCCGTCAACCGGATGATCGAGGTCGGCCTGAAGGGCGTCGAGTTCATCGCGATCAACACCGACGCCCAGGCGCTGCTGATGAGCGATGCCGACGTCAAGCTCGACATCGGCCGCGAGCTCACTCGCGGTCTCGGTGCCGGCGCCAACCCCGACGTGGGGGCGCGCGCCGCCGAGGACCACGCCGACGAGATCGAAGAGGTCATGAAGGGCGCCGACATGGTCTTCGTGACCG
>NZ_JAXOJH010000055.1:0-1141 GCF_036663655.1 Sphingomonas flavida | reverse complement strand
GTACCCCTGGCCATCGGCGCCGGCGTCGCCCGCCGGACCTGGGTGCGGCCCCCGGACGAGCAGGCATCATGACCGGGCGCGCGGGGGGTTCCCGGAGGCGGGCGGACCCTAGGATGCCTGCTGTGCAGACACCGACGCTCCGTGACGTGGCCGAGGCGGCCGGGGTCCACGCCGCCACGGCGTCCCGGGCACTCAACCCGGCCACCCGCGGGCTGGTCAACGCCGACACCGCGCGCCGGGTGATCAAGGTGGCCGAGACGCTGGGCTACCGGCCGAACCCGATGGCGCGCGGGCTCAAGACCGCCAAGTCGGGCACCGTCGGGCTGGTCATCCCCGACCTCACCAACCCGTTGTTCCCGCCGATCGTGCGCGGCATCGAGGAGGTCCTCGAGCCCGCCGGCTACAGCGGCCTGATCGTCAACACCGACAATGACCCCGGCCGGGAGCAGAACCAGGTCGAGCTGCTGCGCTCGCGCCAGGTCGAGGGGCTGATCGTGGCGACCGCCCTGGTCGACCACCCGTTCCTGGAGAAGCTGCACCGCGAGGGTGTGCTGATGGTGATGGTCAACCGTCGCCCCGACGGCATCGACGTCCCCTCCATCACGCCCGACGACGCCACCGGCGTGGCGCTCGCGGTACGTCACCTCGCCGACCTCGGGCACCGGCGGATCGCCCACCTCGCCGGCCCGTCCAACACCTCCACCGGTGTGGTGCGCGCACGTTCCTTCCGTAGCACGGTCCGCGACCTCGGCCTCGACGACGACCCGCGACTGATCACGGCCTGCGACCACTGGAGCGAGGCCGCGGGCGCCGAGGCGCTGCGCGGGATGCTCGAGGCCGACCTCGGCTTCACGGCCGTGGTCGCGGGCAACGACCTGATCGCGCTGGGCTGCTACGACGTGTTCGCCGAGCGGGGGATGTCGTGCCCGGAGGAGATGTCGGTGGTGGGCTTCAACGACATGCCGTTCCTCGACAAGCTGCGTCCGCCGCTGACCACGATCGCGATCCCGCACCAGCAGATCGGCGCCGAGGCGGCCCGGCTCCTGCTCGACGCGATCGCCGAGCCCAACCGACCGGCCCGTTCGGTGCTGCTGCCGCTGTCGCTGGTGGTGCGCGGGTCGACCGCGCCGCCGGCCGCGTA
>NZ_JAXOJH010000054.1:0-1143 GCF_036663655.1 Sphingomonas flavida | reverse complement strand
GCGACCATCGAGCGTCTCCTCGACGATCCTCAGCTTCTCAGGCGTGCTCCAGTGACGGCGACGACCGCCGTCTGTGATGATCTCGGACACGGACATAAGCCTATGCTCAGGGGATAGTCCCAAGCCTCCTTCTTAGAGCCCGACTCATAATTCGAACTTTGCGATGCGGCGGGTCATTCGCCTGATGGATGCGACGACGAGCCATGCTTCTGACGATGCGATGGAAGCCTCCCAGTCCTTGGCGAGACGTCGGCATCGGTTGAGCCATGCGAAGGTGCGCTCGACGCCCCATCGGCGGGGCAGGATGACGAAGGATTGGGTATCCGAGCGTTTGACGATCTCCATGGCGAGGCGGTCGAGATGTGCGATGGCGGCCTCGAGCTTCGGCCCGGCATAGCCGCCATCGGCAAAGAGGCGGGCCAGTGAGGGATAGGCATCCCGGCAGCGCTCAATGAGGTCCGGTGCGCCGTCACGGTCCTGGACGTCGGTGGAATGGACGAGGGCGTCGAGCAGATTGCCGGCCGTGTCGGTAGCGATGTGGCGCTTGCGGCCTTTGATCTTCTTGCCGGCGTCATAGCCGCGCGGCCCGCCGGCCTCGGTGTTTTTCACAGACTGACTGTCGATGATGCCCGCAGTCGGTTCGGCCTCGCGGCCTTCCGCGACCCGCACCCCCGCCACCAGCACCGCGTTGATCGCATCGAGCAGGCCGTTGTCGCGCATCCGGTAGAAATGATACTGCACCGTCGTGAACGGCGGAAAGTCCCGGGGCAGTTGCGCCCATTGGCACCCCGTCGCCGCAAGGTACTGGATCGCGTTCCATAAATCCCGTGCCCGGTGGAGCCGCGGGCGCCCCACCTTCGTCGTTCGTGCCAGCAGCGGTGCGATAATCGCCCACTCCGCGTCCGTGCAGTCGCTTGTGTAGTGCAGCCTTCTTCGGTCATGCTCGCGGCGAGCGGTTTCAGTCCAGCCCATATGATCCCCGTGGTCTTCGCAACCCTCGGTGAATCACAACTGACTGAAATCGCTTGACCTGCTCCCCGGAAATCATGCCATTGGTAAGTTAGCTCGTCAGATGGAGACGAGCGATGCGGCGAGGCCGTTTTACCGAGGATCAGATCATAGGCGTGCTGCGTGAGCACGAGG
>NZ_JAXOJH010000053.1:0-1144 GCF_036663655.1 Sphingomonas flavida | reverse complement strand
CCGCTTCGCGGCGGCCTTCGGCCGTCCTTGACCGCGAGCCTCTCCCGGGACGCTTCGACGGCGCACGAGCGGCACGGCTTCGCCGCGCCGCCCGCACAAGCGCGGGCCCTTCCTACGGTGGTTGAGGTGCGAGCGAAGCGAGCCTCGAAACCACCCAAGGTAAAATGTCAGAAAGTTGCGAGAGGCCTTGTGGACAACGGGTTCTGAGGCCTCCGAGTGTCGGTGCTCGATGCTGCCGCGGCCCACTTCGACGCCAAAGCGTTACGGATCCAGGGACGCCGGATCCTCGACGTGGTGGCCCCCGAGGTCGGCGAGGCCGAGGAGGCCAAGCAGCTCGCCAAGGAAGAACGCGCCGCCGAGGCCAAGGCCCGCCTCACCCTGCACGACGACGGCCACGCGATGACCTACGGCCGGTTCGCGATCCGCACCGCCGAAGCCGACATGCTCCGCAAAGCACTGCAGGCCATCGCCAAGGCCGGCGGTCACGGGTTCGACCCGCACGGCCTGGGGGTCGCGTTCATGGACTACATCCGCCGCTACCCGGTCGACAAGCTCCCCACCGCCGGCGGCGTCAACGCCACCGTGGTCGTCACCATGACGCTGGAGACCCTCCTCGGTGGGCTGAAGGCAGCCCAGCTCGACACCGGGACCATGATCAGCCCCGGCCTCGCCCGCAAGCTCGCCTGCGAAGCCGGGATCATCCCCGTCGTCCTCGGCGGGAAGTCCGAACCCCTCGACGTCGGCCGCAAACGCCGCTTCCACACCACCGCCCAACGCATCGCCCTGCAGATCCGCGACAAGGGCTGCCTCGTGACGGGCTGCGAACGCCCCGCCTCCGCCTGCCACGCCCACCACCTCGACCCATGGGCCCACGGCGGCCACACCTCCGTGAAGAAGGGCGCGCTGCTCTGCGAGAGACACCACACCCTCATTCACCACCCCGACTACGAGATCACCCACCACCCCAACGGCAAGATCAGCTTCACCAGACGCGAGTGAGCACCGATCCCGGAGCACCCGACACCTGGTCTGCCGAGTGCAGGCGAAACCCCCCAGCCACTGAGGAGCCTCTGGCATGCCCCTATGGCGGTGGAAAGACACGGGTGATGATGCTCGTTGGCGAGTGGGTCAGCGCGATGAATCT
>NZ_JAXOJH010000052.1:0-1148 GCF_036663655.1 Sphingomonas flavida | reverse complement strand
CTGGAGGAGGCCGCCACCATCGACGGCGCCTCGCGCATCGGCATCTTCTGGGGGCTGGCGGTCCCGCTGTCCATGCCGGCACTGATCACGGTCGGGGTGCTGGCGTTCGTGGGCTCCTGGAACGCCTACCTGCTCCCCTTGCTGCTCCTGCAGTCCGAGATGCGTACGCTCCCTCTCGGCGTCGCTGACTACTCCACCCAGTACTCCGCGGACACGGCGGGCGTCTTCGCCTTCACCACGATCGCGATGATCCCGGCGCTCGTCTTGTTCCTGGCGCTGCAGCGACGCATCGTCGGAGGGCTGCAAGGCGCCGTGAAGGGATGACCAAGATGAGTGCGAGGACGCCGGACCGGCACAACGGCGGCCGGGTGACGATGCAGCAGGTCGCCGCCGAGGCGGGCGTGTCCGTGTCGACGGTCTCGAAGGTCCTCAACGGCCGCTACGGCGTCGCGAGGCACACGTCGGAGGCCGTGACCGAGGTCGTCAACCGGCTCGGCTACGAGGCCAGCCTGATCGCGCGCAGCCTGCGCAACACCCGCACCAACGTCCTCGGCGTGCTGGTCGCCGACTTCGAGCCCTTCAGCACCGAGGTGCTCAAGGGAGCGGCCGACGCGATCCGCGGCACCGGCTACGAGCTGGTCGCCTACTCCGCGGGCGGTCGCGTCGACGAGCAGGTCGGCTGGGAGCGCCGCTACCTCTCGCGGGTCATGGGCACCCTCGTCGACGGCGCCGTGCTGGTCACCCCGACCGTGACCGACGTCAGCTACGACGGCCCGGTCGTCGCCGTCGACCCGCACACCGGACGGTCCCCGCTGCCCTCGATCACCGCCGACAACCTGCAGGGAGCACGGCTCGCCGTCGACCACCTGTTGGGCCTCGGCCACCGGCGGATCGGCATGCTCACCGGGCGCCCCGACCTGGTCTCCGCCCGGCTGCGTGAGCGCGGCTACCGCGAGGCGCTGGCCGCTGCCGGCGTACCCCTCGACGACGACCTGGTGCGCCTCGGCGCCTTCGAGCCCGAGCAGGGACGGGTCGGCGCGCGTGAGCTGCTCTCGCTGCCCGAGCCGCCGACCGCGATCTTCGCGGCCAACGACCTCTCCGCGCTGGCGACGCTCGAGGTCGCGGCCGAGCTCGGGTTCGACGTGCCC
>NZ_JAXOJH010000051.1:0-1160 GCF_036663655.1 Sphingomonas flavida | reverse complement strand
ACCCTCACCTTCGCGGCGTCGACCGGCGGCATCACGTCGAGGTCGAGCGCCGCGGCAAACCACGCGGAGCCGGTCGTCAGCCGGTCACCGAAGATCCAGAGCCGCCCGAGGGTGATCGTGAGGGCGCCCAGGGTGGAGGCGTCGCGCTGGTCGACAGCGCTACGCAGAGCCGCGAGGTAGTCGGCCTGGTGGTCGCGGACGTCCTGGAGGAGACGGTCGCTGCGAAGCGACCCGCGCCACCGGTCGGCGTACCAGCGACGGTGCCGTGCGGCCGCCGCAGCGTGCTCGTCGTGCTCGCGGAGGCCGTCGAGTGCGAGGTCGCGCACAGTCGTCAGCAACCGGAACCGCAGGCCTTCGGGGGCGCGCTGCACCTGGTCCAGGCCGTCACGTGCCAGTGAGCGCGTGGTCTCGGCGACTTCGGAGAACGCCGGCCCGACCACCGCCGTCGCGGCCGCGAGGTCGAACGACCCGGCGAAGACGCCGAGCCGTCGCAGCACCTCGCGGTGCCCCGCCGGCAGTCGGTCGACACTCCACAGCACGGTCTCGCGCAGCGACCGGTGGCGTTCGGGTCGGCCGGCCTCACCGGTGGCGAGATCGAGCGGTGTCTCCAGCAACGACTCGAGGTCCTCGACCGAGTGCGCCCGGGCGTATCCCGCCAGCAGCTCGAGGGCGAGGGGGAGGCAGTCGACTCGGTCGACGAGTCGCCCCGCCCTTGGCAGGTCGTCGCGGAGGTCGAGGTCCGGTGCCCCGTCCTGCAGCCGGTCGATCAGCAGTTCCGCCGCCTCGGCCGTCGGGAGCGGCTCCACTGGGACCGTCGTCGCGCCGGCGATCGGCAGGGCCGTGCGCGAGGCGGCGACGACCACTAGCGCGGGACACCGTGCCACCAGCAGCGCGACGGCCGTGGCGACTGCAGACGCGCTGCGCTCGGCCTCGTCGACGACCAGGAGCAGCCGGCGGGCGCCGATGGCCACTGCGAGGGAGCCGAGCGGGTCGGGGCCATCCGGTCCGAGGTCGAGGACGCGTCCGATCGCTTCCACCACGTCGCCTTCCTCGGCTGCAACCGACGAGCCGAGGTCGACGTAGGCACGCACCAGGTCCTCGGGCAGTGCCGCGTGCAGAGCCGTCAGCAACCGGGTCTTGCCCACGCCACCAGGGCCGGT
>NZ_JAXOJH010000050.1:0-1227 GCF_036663655.1 Sphingomonas flavida | reverse complement strand
CTATCCCCTGAGCATAGGCTTATGTCCGTGTCCGAGATCATCACAGACGGCGGTCGTCGCCGTCACTGGAGCACGCCTGAGAAGCTGAGGATCGTCGAGGAGACGCTCGATGGTCGCGAGAGCATCTCGGTGGTGGCACGCCGCAACGGCGTGGCGCCGAACCTGCTGTACCGCTGGCGGCTGCTGATGCTGGAGGGCGGGAGCGTCGCGGTGGCTCGCGACGACGACGTGACCAGCAATCGCCAGGTCCGCGAGATGGAGACCCGCATCCGCGAACTGGAGCGCCAGCTCGGCCGCAAGACGCTGGAGGTCGAGATCCTGAAGGAGGCGCTGGAGCGCTCGCGCCCAAAAAAAGCGAGCTTGCTCATGCACTCGCCGTTGCCGGAGACTATCCGGTGAGCCTGGTCGCCAAGACGATCGGGGTCGGGCGCTCGACGGTGTACGACCGCCTGACCGGCCGCACTCGGACGCGCGGGCCGTACGCCAAGGCCGACGACGCGGACCTGCTGCCTCGTATTCACCAGATTGCCGCGCAGCGGCCCACCTACGGCTACCGCCGCATCGCGGCGGTCCTCAATCGACAGCTTCGCGCCGAAGGATCGGCGCCGGTCAACCACAAGCGCGTCTATCGCATCATGGCCGCGGACCGCCTGCTGCTGGCGCGGCGCTATACCGAGCGGGCCGACTACGGCCATGACGGCGTCGTGGTGGCGATCCGCTCGAACCTGCGCTGGTGCTCGGACGGCTTTGAGTTCACCTGCTGGAACGGCGAGGTCGTGCGCGGCGCCTTCATCATCGACGCCCATGACCGCGAGATCATCGCCTGGCGCGCCGTCGCCAATGCGGGCATCAGCGGCTCGGACGTGCGCGACATCATGCTGGAAGCCGTGGAAACCCGCTTCGGCGGTATGCGCGCGCCCGTGCCGGTCGAGATGCTGTCCGATAACGGCTCGGCCTATACCGCCCGCGAAACACGCACCTTTGCCCGGCAGCTGGGCCTCAAACCCTGCTTCACGCCCGTCCGCAGCCCGCCTCGGAGGCCTTCGTTCATACCCTCAAGCGCGATTACGTCCGCGTCTCGCCGCTGCCTGATGCTCCCACCGCGTTGACATCGCTGGCCGGATGGATCGAGGACTACAACGACAACCACCCCCATTCAGGGCTCAAAATGCGTTCACCGCGCGAACATCGCGCACTGGTTTCTGCAACCGCTTGAATCCGTCCGGT
>NZ_JAXOJH010000049.1:0-1348 GCF_036663655.1 Sphingomonas flavida | reverse complement strand
TCCGCATCCACGCTGGTCAGCGTGAGGACCGGACCACCACGACCGGCACCAAGGCGTGGGAGCTGTTCGCCGACGACACCGAGGTGATCGCCGCACGGGTGGGCGCCGACCTCAAGGACCTGGCCTACGAGCTGCAGGACGGCGACGAGGTCGCCGCCGTGGCCATCGACAGCCAGGACGGGCTCGACATCCTGCGCCACTCGGCCGCCCACGTGATGGCGCAGGCCGTGCAGGAGCTGTTCCCCGACGCCAAGCTCGGCATCGGCCCGCCGATCGAGAACGGCTTCTACTACGACTTCGACGTCGCGACCCCGTTCGTGCCCGAGGACCTCGAGAAGATCGAGACCCGGATGCGCAAGATCATCAAGGAGGGGCAGCGCTTCTCCCGCCGGGTCACCACCGACGCCGACGCGATCGACGAGCTGCAGGACGAGCCCTACAAGCTCGAGCTGATCGGGCTCAAGGGCTCCGGCATCTCCGATGACGCCGCTGAGGGCGCGAGCGTCGAGGTCGGCGCCGGCGAGCTCACCATCTACGACAACGTCCGACGCAACGGCGACGTCGCCTGGAGCGACCTGTGCCGCGGGCCGCACCTGCCCACCACCAAGCGGATCCCGGCGTTCAAGCTGATGCGCTCGGCGGCGGCCTACTGGCGCGGCGACGAGAAGAACAAGCAGCTCCAGCGCATCTACGGCACCGCCTGGCCGAGCAAGGAGGAGCTCGAGGGCCACCTGCACCGACTCGAGCTGAGGTCGCCCACCCTGGGCGAGTCGGGCATCGGGCTGGTCGAGCGGATGTTCAACCGGGGCGGCTGGGAGGTCGCCGGCGGCAACGCCGTCGTCGACGCGAGCGGCTGGGACGCCGCGGAGGGGTACGCCGTGGTGTGGGCGCCGTCGGTGCGGATGGTCATGTCCCTGGCCGACTTCGACGACTCGCGCTGGGTCAACCTCACCGGCGTCTCGGGGCACCCGTTCAGCGAGCACTACACCGACCAGACCGACGTCTGGGCCGAGGGCGGGACGCTGCCCTGGCGCTTCGAGCGCGACGCGGTCGTCGACGCCGGCGCCGACACGCTGACGCTGGTCCCGGCGGATCCCGATGGTGACTGAGCGTCGGTCAGAAGCGGCGCAGCCCCGTGGGTGACACCGCGGCGGTGACCGGGCGGTCGTGCGGCTCGACCGGCACGTCGCGCCCGACCTCGTCGTCGTAGAGCAGCACGCAGGTGAAGGTGCCGACCGGAATGCTGGCGGTCACGCCCTGCAGGTTGATGGCCGTCGCCTTGTGCACGGTCAGCTTCTTGCCCGATCCCTTGCGCCGCTTGGTCGGGACCGCGACCTCGCGCGTGCCG
>NZ_JAXOJH010000048.1:0-1369 GCF_036663655.1 Sphingomonas flavida | reverse complement strand
GCCCTCAGCCCAGGCGGTGAGGTGATGAGCGTGACAGGCCGAGGCGGGTCTCTCGCAGCCGCGGGTGACGCAGGTCCGGTCCCGCACGAGCATCGCGACCCGTTGGGCTCTGGTGTGGACCCGCTTCTCGCGGCCCACGTCGAGGGGTTGGGAGTCACCGTCCAGGACGACCGGGATGATCCCGGCCTCACACGCCAGCTTCCTGGCCTGTCCGGGGCTGATCCTGGTCCCGGTGTCGAGCTGCGCCGCTTTGAGACCACCCATCAGCGTGTCGAGGTCCATCAGCACGACCACGGACGCCGACACACCCCCGGCGTACGGCAGGCGCTCGGTCGGGTAGCGGCGGATGTACTCCACGAACGCCAACCCCATCCCGTGCGGCGACAGACCATGCCCACCGGCTTTGGGTGAGGCCAGCGCCTGCAATGCCTTGCGGAACATGTCCGCGTCCCCGGTCGGGATCGTGAACCGGCCGTGGGTCTGGCCGTGGCCGTCGTCGTGCATCGTGAGCCGGGCGGATTGTTCAGCGCGGCGTTCTTCGGCGGCGAGCCGCTTGGCCTCCTCAGCCTCCCCGACCTCGGGAGCCACCACGTCGAGGATCCGCCGCCCCTGGATCCGCAGCGCCTTGGCGTCGAAGTCCCGTGCCTGGGCGAGGAGGTGCTCACGGGCCTGGGTCTTGATGTCGACGTCGACGTCGTCGGGCAGTGCGTCGAGGGCGTCGACGATCACCTGGGCCTGATCCACCAGGATCTCCCCCGCCGCCAAGGCTTCCCCGACGAGCTCGTGGCGCTCCAACGCTTTCGCGAGGCGCATCTTGCGGTGCGCATCGCGCTGCACCTGGCGGGTCTCGTTGGCCCACCACACACCCGCGGACGTCGCACCCGAGGCGTCGCCGACCCGGTTGCGCTCGGCGTGGGCGGCGACCTTGAGCTCCAAGGCGGCGAGCCGGGGCCAACCGGGTCGCCCGGAGGAGTGTCTGGCGGGTCTCCTCGTCGTTCATCGACCACGCCGGAGAGTGCTGGACGTCGTCGAGCTCGGCCTCGATCACGGACAGCGCAGCGACGATCGGGTGGTCCCGATCGGTGCGGTGTCCGGTGCTGGTCATGAACCAATTCCAGCATCGACCACCGACACTCGAAGGCCTCAGAACCCGTTATCCACAAGCGATCCGAGAGCTTCCTGAGATTTTGCCTTCGGATTCGCGGTAGCGACTTCGACCCTCGATCGGATCATCTACAACCGATCGTCCCTGGTCACCCCGCCAGGTGTCCCCACGCCGGAGCGAGCTCCGCCCAGGGACCGACAGCGACGACGCGACCTTCGGCGAGGACGACGACACGGTCGGCCTGGGCGAGGGCGGCGCGCTTGC
>NZ_JAXOJH010000047.1:0-1375 GCF_036663655.1 Sphingomonas flavida | reverse complement strand
TGGAACTGCTCCTCCGAGCCCAGCGCGCGACCGCCCGAGACGATGATCTTGGCGCTGGTCAGTTCGGGCCGGGCATTCTCGGCCTTTTCCGCACCGACGAAGCGGGACTTGGCCGTATCGCCGGTCGAGGAAACTGCCTCGATTGTACCCGAGCCACCCTCGGCCGCCGCCTTTTCGAAGGCGGTGGTGCGGACGGTCAGGACCAACTTGGTGTCGCTGGTCTTGACGGTCGCGATGGCGTTGCCCGCATAGATCGGCCGGGTGAAGCTGTCCGGCCCCTCGACCGACAATATGTCGCTGATCTGCATCACGTCGATGAGGGCGGCGACACGCGGCGCGATGTTCTTGCCCGTGGTGGTCGA
Source organism: Sphingomonas flavida (assembly GCF_036663655.1). NCBI lineage: Bacteria > Pseudomonadati > Pseudomonadota > Alphaproteobacteria > Sphingomonadales > Sphingomonadaceae > Sphingomonas > Sphingomonas flavida. The sequence goes on along the minus strand of NZ_JAXOJH010000047.1, from coordinate 1,013 downwards.
GGGCGCGAGGAAGGCATCGTGATGGCCCATCAGCTCGGCGACCAGTGGCGCGACATTCTCGGCCAGTGCATTCGCATAGGCCGCGTCGTCGGCGACATGGACCTTGCCGACCCCTGCGATCTTCGCGGCGGCCTGCGCGACGCCGTCGACACCCTGACCCGCGACGATCAGGTGCACCTCGCCCAGCTTCGACGCCGCCGTGACGGTCGCCAGCGTGGCATCCTTGACGGCCCCGCCGTCATGCTCGACCCATACCAGCGTCTTCACTTGGCCACTCCCAGTGCTTTCAGTTTCTCGACCAGCTCGTCCACCGAGCCGACCTTGACGCCCGCCTGGCGCTTGCCGGGCTCGGCGACATGGGTGATCGTCAGGCGCGGTGCGATGTCGACGCCGTAGTCGGCCGCCGTCTTTGTCGCCATCGGCTTGGACTTGGCCTTCATGATGTTAGGGAGCGACGCATAGCGCGGCTCGTTGAGGCGCAGGTCGGTGGTGACGATCGCGGGCAGCGTCAGCGCCACCGTCTCCAGGCCGCCATCGACCTCGCGGGTGACGTTGGCAGTCTGACCGTCGATCTCGACCTTGGACGCGAACGTGCCCTGCGCCCAGCCGAGCAGCCCCGCGAGCATCTGGCCGGTCTGGTTGTTGTCGCCGTCGATCGCCTGCTTGCCCAAGATGACCAGGCCAGGCTGTTCCTCTTCGACCACCTTGGCCAGCAGCTTGGCGACGCCGAGCGGTTCGACCGGCTGGTCGGCGGTGATCAGCACCGCCCGGTCCGCGCCCATGGCGAGTGCGGTGCGCAGCGTGTCCGCCGCCTTGGGCTCGCCGATCGAGACGACGACCACTTCGGTCGCCGCCCCCTTCTCCTTCAGCCGGATCGCCTCTTCCACCGCGATCTCGTCGAACGGGTTCATCGACATCTTCACGTTCGCCAGATCGACGCCCGTTCCGTCCGCCTTCACGCGCGGCTTTACGTTATAGTCCAACACCCGCTTCACGGGCACGACGATCTTCAT
>NZ_JAXOJH010000046.1:0-1408 GCF_036663655.1 Sphingomonas flavida | reverse complement strand
TGCACGAAGCCGCTGCGCGGCACTGGTGCCGGTGGTGATGTAGCGCGTCTGCGCTGAGGTTTGGCCGTGCGGCAGCGGAGGCGGACGATGGGGTTCCTTCAACATGAGGAACCTCGCCATGACGACGTCACCGACCCAAGCACCCACCACTCCGCTGCGCCAGCAGATGCTCGACGACATGGCGATGCGTTCGATGCGGGCGCGAACCCAGCACGACTATGTCCGCCACGTCCGCGCCTTCGCGGCGTTCCTGGGTCGCTCGCCGGACACGGCGACCGCCGAGGACGTGCGGCGCTTCCAGGTTCACCAGCGTGAACACGGCACCAGCGAGTCCGTCATCGGCGCCACGGTATCCGCGTTGCGCTTCCTGTTCGGCGTGACGCTCGACCGGCCCGACCTGTCGCGCAAGCTGGTGCTGGCGCCGCGTCCCCGGAAGCTGCCCGATGTGCTGAGCGTCGATGAGGTCGCGCGGCTGCTCGAGGCGGCACCGGGCATCAAGTACCGCGCGGCACTCGGCGTGGCCTACGGTGCCGGCCTGCGCGTGTCCGAGGTCGCGCACCTCAAGGCCGACGACATCGACAGTAGGCGTATGCTCATCCGTATCGAAGAGGGCAAAGGCCGTAAGGACCGCAACGCGATGCTGTCGCCGCAGCTGCTCGAACTGCTCAGGCTCTGGTGGCGCGAGGGCAAGCGGCGCAGCGTCCTGTTGCCACACGGCTGGCTGTTCCCGGGCCGCAGCTACACCGACCCGATCTCGACGCGGCAACTCCACCGTGCGGTCCACGAGGCGGCCGAGGCGGCGGGCATCCGCAAGCGGGTCAGCCCGCACACGCTGCGGCACAGTTTCGCCACCCACCTGCTCGAACAGGACGTCGATATCCGCGTCATCCAGGTCCTGCTCGGGCACAGCAAGCTCGAGACGACTGCGCTCTACACCAAGGTCGCGACCCGCACGATCCGCGCGGTGACCGGCCCACTCGACCAGCTGATGGCGCTGATGGAGGGCAGGACACCCGCCGGGTGACGCCAGCGTGCGCGCCGCATTTGAGGTCGCCGACATCTTCCGCGCTGCCGGTCCTGCATACCGGGCTACCCGCGCCGGGCATGTGAGCCTCGACCAGCTGAAGGTCATGTCGGCCATCGAACATTGCCGAACCGCCGTCATGGGCGGACACGTCGAGGCCTGTACCGACTGCGGGCATTGGCGGGTTGCGTATAACAGCTGTCGCAACCGGCATTGCCCGCGCTGCCAGGGGGCGGCCGCGCGCACCTGGCTCGCCGAGCGTGAGGCCGACCTGCTTCCCGTCGGCTACTTCCACGTCGTCTTCACGCTGCCCGTCGAGGTCGCCGATATCGCACTCCAGAACAAGGCGGCCGTGTACGGCCTGCTGTTCCAGGCGGCGTCCGA
>NZ_JAXOJH010000045.1:0-1412 GCF_036663655.1 Sphingomonas flavida | reverse complement strand
CATACGACCAGCATCTACATCTCCCGAGGACCTGAGCGGTCGGGGCTGGCGCGGGGGCGCTGTGGCGGTGGCATCATCGCCGCATGCCGAAGTTGCCTCAGCCCGTTCTCGAAGTCGCCTGGCGTCACCGTGGCGAGACCGGCAAGATCCACTACCGCCTCCGGCGGCCCGACGGGACGCCGCGGCACCTCATCACCCGCGAGGGCGACGCCCTGTACGAGGTCCTCGAGCAGCACCTCGCAGCGATGGGCTACACGGGGCCCAAGACCCCCGACGAGGACACGACCGAGCACTAGCCAGCTCGGCTCCGGCCGGGCGGTGGGCGAAGTTGCCAGCGGCAGGCCCGGTATCGACGTAGCGTCACAGCCATGAGCGACGAAGGTGAAGGCACGGCGAGCGCGGGGCGTCCTCGGCGTCCGCGAGGGCCTGCGTGGGACGTCGAGGTCAAGGTCGACGTCGGTACTCCGACCTACATCATCCTCGCCGAGCAGATGTACGGGTGGGACGCGAAGGACTGGTGGGAGGACCTCGGTGATCTGCTCGGGGGGCGGCCCGGGTGGCACTGCGACTTCACAGGCGAAGCGCTGCTGTGGTCGTTCGGACCGTTCGGATCATCGCTGTTCAACGTGTCCCCACCAGATGACGCCGGCGACTACGGGGTCGGCGCCTACGAGCTGTTCGACTACGAGGCCGACGAGACGCACCGATTCGCCACCACGGCCGCACTCCTGTCTTGGTTGGAGGCGAACGAGCACCGCCACGCCGACCACGTCCGCAAGCTCAAGGAGTACGCCTCGGCGTTCGAGTGGCGCGTGTTGAAGGACATCGGGGTCGAGCTGCGCGTGACTCATGACGGCTCGGTGTTCATCGGCACATTCCCGGACATCGCATTCGAGAGCGCGTTCGCCGCCGACGTGCCGACCCTCCTCGCCCAGGCCCGCGAAGCGGTCGCTCGCGCGCACGACGCGCCGCCAGGCATCGCCCCCGAGATCGACCTCATTGTTCGCCTCGATCCCAAGGCAAGCGCCGCGCTGACCTGAGGGCAAAGCGGTCGCCGGTGTGTTGCGCCCCGGCCGAGTTTCGGCAAATGCGCCTCGCGCGACATGCGGCGTCCCGGCGACCCAGCGAGCCGGTGACAACGACTCCGCTCGGCGGCCGCTGAGGGCGCGTACATGTTCGCGCGGGCTTGCTGTTGTCTCTCCTTGAGCGGTTCTTCCGCCCGCGCATCCTTGTGTGCCTATCAGGGCGTCGTGTAGTCCTCTGTCCTCGATGGCGCCTCGCGCGGCGCGCCTCCGTCCGACAGAGGTCTGTACGCGATCGGGTGTGCGGGTGCCCCCTCGTCAGCGTCGTGCCGGCTATCAGCCGAACCGGCAGCTGTCGCCGGAGCTAGAGGCGGCACTGGATGCGGAAGC
>NZ_JAXOJH010000044.1:0-1422 GCF_036663655.1 Sphingomonas flavida | reverse complement strand
TATGTGGTCCTCCAGGTCGCGGACGGGTTTGACGATGATCGTGGCGTTGGGGTTGGCGCACCAGGCCCGGATGGTCTCGGCGAGCAGCGGGCTGCGGGTGTTGTCACACCGGCCCACGAAGCTGTCGCCGTGCAGGTGGACCACGATCTGGCGTGATGGTTTGTCGTAGTCGAGGGTGCCCTGGCCCCGGGCGAGATCACCGAGGGCCTGGGCGCGGCGAACGTTGAGGGACTCCTCCGACCCGAGCTCCTTGAGCTCCGCGGCCCGTTGGGACAACGCGGCGTCGAGGTCCAGGGCGTCTGGCAGGTCCAGGGTCCCGGACACCGGCACCGTCCCGGCCGGAGACACGGCGTCCTTGGCGATGTCGAAGCACCGGCCGTCAGCGTCATGCCGGCGTTGCTTCTCCGCCGCTTCGGGGTCGAACCGCAGCTGCGCGGCGGTGATCTGGCGGGCCAGCTCGGCGTAGCCGATCTTGTGCGCACAGAACGCGACCCGCTCATCGACGAACAACGCCCCGGCCTCGGGCAGACACATGGTGCGCTCCGCGATGAACCGGGCCTTCCAGAACGGCAACTCCCCTGCCGCGACCCGTTCCCACAACCGAGGGAGCCGGTAGCGGACCTCGAGGGCGGCGCCGACGTACCTCTTCGCGGTGTCGGTGGACTGACCGAGCGCGGCGCCGAGCTCCATCACCGCGAACTCGGACACCCACGGTGTGCCGTCGCCGGCCAGGGGGATCCCGTGGTCACCGAACGACGCCACGGCCTCGTCGTCGGTCTCATGCATCACGCACCACTCGATGACGGCGTGCAGCCGCTCCACCTCGACCGCGATCGCGGCCTTGGTGGTGGTGCGCATGACCTTTAGGAGGTCGGCGGGGCTGCTGCTCATAGGGACAAGTCAAGCAGTGACCACCGACAGTGAGGGGCCTCAGAACTCGTTGTCCACAAGGGATCCGCGAACTTTCTGAGACTTTACCTTGGGGGTCTCGACACGGGCTCGCTGGCGCTGACTCTTCACCAACTGATGGGGTCAGCCAGCGTACTTGCCGAGGATGCCGGAGCGCTCGAGGAGGTGTCCGTCGCCGTCGATGACGGCAGTGCCGACGGTGAAGGGGGTGGGGGAGACGCGGAGGTGCTTCGGCAAGCCGCCGGGGCGGGTCTGCCAGAGACGGCTGCCGTCGGCGGCGTCGTGCCAGCGGATGTCGTAGTCGCGCAGGTCGATCGTCATGTGGTCGTCGTAGATGTCGGCGAGCAGGTAGTTGGTGAGGCCGAAGGCGAAGAGGCCGCCGTGGGAGATCTGGAGGACACCGTCGCGGTGGATGGCGGTCACGTCGTGAACCTCGCCGGTGAGATAGAGGTCCACGTCGTGCTTCGCGAAGAGGTTCCAGAGCGCAGATCGCCGGCCGCCCTCGTACATCAG
>NZ_JAXOJH010000043.1:0-2517 GCF_036663655.1 Sphingomonas flavida | reverse complement strand
TGTCAATCGGCGTCCAAAAAGGACCCCCTATCGGCGTGCAAAAGGGACCCCCTTCGTCGAGCAGCGTGACGGGTATGACGGGCGCACCGTTCGCGCTGGTTGCGGCGTAGGGCGGGCGTAGCCCGACCGGAGGCGCAACCAGCGCGAAGCGTTCTCTGCCGGGTGTTCCGGGCGTTAGCTGCGGTGCTTGAAGCGCCAGCTGTCGTTGCCGGTCTCGACGATGTCGCAGTGGTGGGTAATGCGGTCGAGCAGCGCGGTGGTCATCTTGGGGTCGCCGAAGACGGTCGGCCACTCGCCAAAGGCGAGGTTCGTCGTGACGATGACCGAGGTCTGCTCGTAAAGCTTGCTGACCAGGTGGAAGAGCAGCTGACCGCCCGAGCGGGCAAAGGGCAGGTAGCCGAGTTCGTCGAGCACCACGAGGTCGAGCCGGGAGAGCTGGTTGGCGAGCGCACCGGCTTTGCCGAGGCGCGTTTCCTCCTCGAGCCGGTTCACCAGGTCGACCGTGTTGAAGTAGCGCCCGCGGGCGCCGGCCCGCACCACGTTGGCGGTAATCGCGGTGGCCAGATGCGTCTTGCCGGTGCCCGTTCCACCGACCAGCACGACGTTGCGCCGGCCGGGGAGGAACGAGCCACTGTGCAAGGAGCGCACCAGGCCCTCGTTGATGGGGGTGTCGTCGAAGACGAAGGCGTCGAGGTCCTTCACCGCCGGCAGCCTGGCGGCCGACATCCGGTAGCGGACGGACGCCGCATGGCGGTACGTTGCCTCGGCACGCAGCAGGTCGGTCAGGATCTCCATGGTCGTGCGCTTGCGCTGCAGCCCGGTGGTGACGGCCTCGTCGAAGGCGCCAGCCATGCCCTTGAGGCCAAGGTCCGCCATGGCCGTCATCATCTCATGCCGCTGCATGGAGGCCTCGCAGGCTGTCATAGCGGGTGCAGTCGGCACGCGGCGGGTGGCGCAGCGCCAGGTCCTCGGGCGTGACGATGGTCAGCGGCCGGGGCGGCTCGCGTCGGCGGGCCAGGATGTTGACGATGACGTCGTCGCTGGCGGTGCCCGCCAGCAATGCTTCGCGCACGGCCGCTTCCACCGCCTCCAGCCCGTCGTCGAGCACGGCTGCCAGCACGCGCACGAACCGCCGGTCGGCATCGTCACCGGCGCCGAGCTTGCGGCGCAGTCGTGACAGCGCAGGCGGCAGCTCCCAGCCCTGGAACGGCGCGCCATTGCGCAGGGCGCCCGGCTTGGTCACCAGCACCGGCAGGTAATGCCAGGGGTCGTAGATGGTCCGGTCACGCCCGAAGAACCGGGGATGGTCGGCGACGACCTGGCCGTCGCAGCGCACGACGATGCGGTCGGCATAGGCGCGGACCTGGACAGCCCGCCGAACCGCCCGGGCGGAGACGGAGTAGCGGTTGCGGTCGAAGCTGATGAGGCATGTGCCGCTCACCGCGTGCTCGCTCTCATGGAAGCCGTCGAAGGGCGCGACGACCGGCTGGAGCACGCCACGCTCGGCAGCCCATGCCTGCGCGACGGTCAGCTCCTTCTGCTCCGGATGCCGGTGCATGTCGGCCCAGCGACGACACTCCGCCTCCAGCCAGCCGTTCAGCTCCTCGATGCTGGCAAAGCGCAAGCGCGGCTGGAAAAGCCTGCCTCGCGCGGTCTGCACCTGGTTTTCGACCTGGCCCTTCTCCCAGCCTGACGCCGGCGAGCAGGCCGTCGGCTCGACCATGTAGTGGTTGGCCATGACCAGGAAACGCCGGTTGAAGACCCGCTCCTTGCCGGTGAACACGCTCGTCACCGCCGTCTTCATGTTGTCGTAGATGCCGCGCGTCGGCACGCCTCCGAAGAAGGCGAACGCCCGCGCATGGGCGTCGAACACCATCTCCTGTGTCTCGCGCGGATAGGCTCGCACATACATGGCCCGCGAAGCGCACAGCCGCACATGGGCGACCTTCACGCGCATCGGCTTGCCCGCGATCTCGACGTCCTCGTGGCTCCAGTCGAACTGATACGCCTCGCCTGGTCGGAACAGCAGCGGGATGAACGCCGGCGCATTCATCACGTCGCGACGCCGCGCCTGCCGCCAGCGGGCCGCATAGCGGCGCACCGCGTCGTATGAGCCGTCGAACCCCTCGCGCAGCAGCAGATCGTGGATACGCGTGAGGCGCAGCTTCTCGCGCCGCGGCCGTGCCTCGTCTTCCTCCAGCAACGCATCCAGTCGCGTCTGAAACGGCCCCAGCTTCGGCAGCGGCTGCACCTCCCGCCGGTAGCCCATGTCCGCCTCCGGCGCCCGGATCGCCTTGCGCACCACCTTGCGCGACAGGTGCAGGTCCCGCGCTATCGCCTTGATGGCCTTCCCCGACGCGTGCTCGCGCCGGATCCTCAACACCGTCTCCAATACCAGCATCCCGATCTCGCCGCCTGACACACCGCCAAGCGAGCACCCTAGACCACCGGGATGAGGGGTCCTTTTTCGACGCCGATCACCCCGCTACCGGGGTCCCTTTTCCACGCCGATCCACA
>NZ_JAXOJH010000042.1:0-3294 GCF_036663655.1 Sphingomonas flavida | reverse complement strand
CACGTGATAAAGCTCGACCCATTCGCGCCAGCCTCCTTCCCCAGCACGGATCGTGAATCAGAAAACGGCCGTCATGTGAAGCCCCGATGATTCAATTCGGCTGAAAACCGCTCTAGAACTAGGGTTTCCATGCCGTCAGGCGACTTGTGGTGTGGAAATTACATTTTGCGTTTCCATATAGACATAGTCAACGTTGCCGGCATTCGGATTGAATCCGTATACCGTGTTGCATAGGATCGTCCGGATTTGGTCGGGGTGTCCTGCCTCGATTGCCGCGCGTAAATTATCGAGCTGCACCTGCAATTCGGATGAAGGCAAGAAATGCTCAATTGCCTTACGAATACGGGGATGTTGGGTGACGATCGGTGCATCCTTGATGAGTAGCTCTTCATAGAGCTTTTCACCTGGTCGAAGTCCGACTGTCTTCAGTTCGATGTCGCCGAACGGATTCGACGCATCACGTACGGTCAAACCCGACAACTCGATCATGTTTCGAGCAAGATCGACGATGCGGACCGGTTCGCCCATGTCGAGTACGAACACTTCTCCCCCCGATGCCATCGCGCCAGCCTGAATGACTAGTTGCGCAGCCTCCGGGATTGTCATGAAAAAGCGCGTTATACGCTCGTCGGTAATAGTGACGGGACCACCCGCCATGATCTGCTGACGGAACAGTGGAACGACCGATCCGGACGAGCCCAGCACATTGCCGAAGCGGACCATCGACAGGCACGTCTTGTCGCTGTCTTGGGCTAATGCCTGCAGGACCATTTCGGCGAACCTCTTGGTCGCGCCCATCGTATTGGTGGGCCGCACAGCCTTGTCTGTACTGACGAGTACAAAATTCGGAATCTTGTGACGGACACACGTTTGAGCGACTATCAGGGTGCCAAAGACGTTGTTCTCGACGCCTTGGATAGGATTATGCTCGACCAGGGGCACGTGTTTATAGGCAGCCGCGTGATACACATGGCTGGGTAGCCAGCAGGAAATCACTTCATTGATGCGACGCGCATCGCATACCGACCCCAAAAGTGGAACCAATTGGGTCGATAGGGCGGGATCCTTTTCTCGACCACGCGCAATGATAAGTTCAAGTTCACGGTGGATGCTGTACAAAGCATATTCATTGCTATCGAGCAGCAGCAGTTTTTGGGGGTGGGCCGACAGAATTTGACGGCACAGTTCCGAGCCGATCGATCCTCCAGCACCCGTGACTAGGGTTGTCTTTCCCCTGATGTGCTTATCCATCAAGTCGGGTTGCGATTCGACAACGTCACGCCCAAGAAGATCGTGAATATCGAGATTGGTGATATTGTTGCCGGATTGCTCGCTGAGCGCCAGTTCAATAATATCCGGTAGCGTACGTACACGAACCCGCAACGCCCTGAGTACCGATAAAATCTCGTTCCGCCTGTGCTGCGTTGCCGACGGTATCGCCAAAAGCACTTCATCGACCAACATTTTCTTGGTCAACCTCAGCACATGACTGGGGGGATATACGCGGATGCCATTGACCGAGGCACCCTGCAATTCCTTCGCGTCATCCAAAAAACCGGCAACTTTCATCTCCCGGCGGCTCTGAATGGCCGCTGCGAGTTGTCGCCCCGAAACACCTGCACCATATATCAGGACACGTGGCGGGCCACTCCGATTATCCCGGCGATCCAGGACGCCGTGCAGCAGTTGATGTGCCGCAATACGTGCCAGTACCATGAATACAAAAAGCAGGACGGGTTGGATGATACCGACTGTTCTGGGAACGCCTGGCACACTCCATGCCGCAAATATCGCTGTATAGGCCAGCGCATAGATAAGAGAGCTGAACAGGATAAGCTGGAATCCCACACCCTCGGCGTGGCGGAAGACAGGACGGTAAACGCCAGCCAATGTGAAGATCGGTAAGGCCAGTGCGAGCGATCCAATGACCGCCGTTCCGGGGGCGCCGTATAATGGCACCCAGATGCTCAGCCGTAGAAAATAAGCGACCCAGACAGCAAGAACGCATAGACTTGCATCTACCGTGATAATCAACGTTCTTTTCATCCAACGGGGTAACCCGATGGCCATCTGCGCTAAGGTTACCAACCGCATTAGGGACTCTGGTCTTTCATGTGAACGCATCAAAATGGGGCTTTATACCCGATCGTGCCACTTGACCAGTCGACGGCATTCCACGTACGGCCCCCCCCATGCGTTGCCATCCGTCACAGTCCGTCGCAAAGCGTGGTTTTGACTTGGCATTGGCGTTGACGCTGATGATTCCCGCGATCGTAATTTGTGCGATCGCGATGACCATCATCTGGTTCGACGATCGTGCTAACCCAATTTTCACGCAGCGCCGACTTGGTCGTGATGGCCAGGTGTTCCACTTGGTGAAGCTGCGCACGATGCGCGTGGGGACCGGTGACCTACCGTCACATGAAGCCCGAGCCGCCAGCATCACACGAATGGGCGCTTTGCTGCGGCGGACCAAACTTGACGAACTTCCACAGCTGGTCAACGTCATCCGCGGTGAAATGAGTTTCGTCGGCCCCCGTCCGGGTCTTCCTAGTCAGACTATTCTCGCCGAGGCCCGTCATCGCTACGGCGTCGATCGACTTTTGCCGGGTATCACAGGTATGGCTCAGGTCCAAGGTATTGATATGTCAACGCCGGAAAGGCTTGCCGAAGTCGATGCGGCCTATCTGGTTAAATGGTCACTTCGGCGCGATATTTGTATCCTGATGCATACCGCACTGGGGGGCGGTCGGGGCGATGCCGTTCGGCAATAGCCTTTCCTATCATACATATATTTTCGGCACTGAACCGCCCCATGATTTGCCGACGTGACGTAGCCTATGCGGTCAAAGAGGTGATGGTCTTTGGACCGGTATCAGCAGGATCGACATTCATCTTAACCTGATCATGGCGGCGGCGAGATGAACGAAGCCGGTGAAGTAGATGAGGCGGCGATCGTAACGAGTGGCGAAGCGTCGGAAATGCTTGAAACGGCTAACGCATCGCTCGATCTGATTGCGATTTTTGTAGATGCCTGCATCATGCGAGATGGCGACCCTGCGGTTGCGCTTGGAGGGGATCACCGCCTCGGCGTGCATTGCCGCGATCTGACCACGTAAGACGTTGCCACCATACGCCTTGTTAGCTCTTTGACGGTCCCCCAATTTTTCATCCGGGTGTGATGCGAGCTTCCGGACTGCATCCGCCGGGGTTAACCCCGGCGGATGCAGCATATTCGGCTGGCGTCAGCCAGCCAAGCGCCGTGTGAGGACGTCTCTCGTTATAGTCTCGACG
>NZ_JAXOJH010000041.1:0-3524 GCF_036663655.1 Sphingomonas flavida | reverse complement strand
CTCGTGCTCACGCAGCACGCCTATGATCTGATCCTCGGTAAAACGGCCTCGCCGCATCGCTCGTCTCCATCTGACGAGCTAACTTACCAATGGCATGATTTCCGGGGAGCACGTCACCCCAAATCCAACATGTCACCCACGACTATGTGCTCGATGTCAGCGCACTTGCCGAGCCCGATACCTTGTTCGGTATGTCCCCCGACTGGATCAGCTTGAGTGATACCGAGAGGGCCGCCGTCGTTGCTGAGGTGCGAGACATGGCTGGTGATCGAATGATCCTGCCCATCCCTTCAACCGCTCTCATCGGTGTAGCTTGACGCTGACCATCGCTATGCTACGAGATAGCGATCGCAATCGAAGAACAGCAGATCCGCTTGGATGGAGCACAAAACTCTACCCATCAGTGCGGTTATAAAAATTCCCAAATTTGAAAGGCGTACCCAAGGGGGGCATAGGGAGCGCCGCGGTCCGAAAGTCTTTCCAACCAAAGACTTGGAACCGCTTGTTGGCATCAACCAAACTGAGGTCGTTTTTGTGTTCAGGATACTGCTTCGCTCCATGGCTCTTCCCGCTTGCGTGCTCGCGCTTTCTGCGTGCGGAAGCAAGGAAGAGGGAAATTCAAGCGCGGTGACAGCGGCTGCCGACCAGAACGAGATGCAGAAATACAATGCCTATGTCGAAGCGGCCAATACGGCGCGCACGCCCTTTGCCGACATAGTGGCCACCTATCAGCGCTCCATCAAACCGGTTTTCGACAGCGGCAAGGACCTGACAAAACTTTTCTTTCCGTCCGATCCGGGCATAGACCGGATCAAGGCGCAGTTGGACAAGGCTTTAGCCATGAAGCCCGCCATGCCGGAACTCGACGGGGCGGCGCGGACCTATAGCCAAGCGCTTGTCAAGGTTGCGCCGCTCTATCGTGATATGGCGAACTATATTGAGGCCAAGACCTATGTGAGCGACAATGGCGCCCATGGCCGCGAGTTCCAGCCGGCGCTGCTTACCGCCTTGGACAATGTTACATCGGCCCAGGCTACCTATGCAAAAGCCATCGACGCCGCAGACCGCGCGCGCATCAAGGCCGCATTCGAGGCGACGAAGAAGGATACCCTGGACTATTATCGCAAGGGCACCGTCTATTATCTCAAGGAAAGCATGGATCATGCCTCCGGCGTGCTTGATGGCAGGGGATTGGGCGACCAGAAGGCGGTATTCAAAGCGTCCCTGGACCAGTTCAACACCATGGCCGTCCAGTTCGACAACAAGGTCCGCGAGAAGGACAAGACGGCATGCGCGAGCTTTATGCTGCACGCCAATGCCTATCTTGCAGCCGGGCGCGATATCATCCAGCGCACCGAGGACGGCACCTATGCCAAGGATCGCAGGAATCGCGCCTCGTTCCAGATGATGAAGCCGAAGGCGGTAGAGGACGCCGAAACGCTGCTCCAGACCTATAACAATGTCATCAACGACCTCAATGTCAGCCAGTGCTGACATCTGAGAGGGTTTTGTGAATTAACTGGCATCCCATTCCTCGATTTCGTAGGAATGGGATGCTGAGGCGAACGGCACCAAAAATGTGCGGACTTTTTTACAAATGACCCAAATACGGTCATTCCTGAGTTCGTTTCGGCTCCCCAACTTCTGCCGTTCATTCATGTTGGCGGCAGAGCAGCCGCTGACCCTCGACCCTCCCCGCTTCCGTTCGGCTTTCCCAAATATTTTGGGAAACGGCCTGCGAGTCTGTTGGTGTGCGGCGGCTTCCTGAATGCTCAAAGCGCTCGAACCTTTGAGCGGACATATCGACCCGGAGTGACGCCGATCGCCCGGCGGAACATTGCGATGAAAGCGCTCACGTTTCCGTAGCCAAGATCGATTGCGATTGTCGTTACCGCCGCCCCTTCCGCTAGTAGCTCGATGGATCGCAGGGCGCGGGCTCGTTGGCGCCACTCGGTAAAGCTGAACCCTGTCTCGTTGGCGAAGCGGCGCGCCAATGTGCGCGGCGCGATAGCCGCCCATGCCGCCCACGCGCAGAGCGCCCGGTTATCGGCCAAGTCGGCGAGGATGGCATCAGTGACGCGCCGCGCGCGCGGATCGAGTGGGTGGGGCAGTCCAAGCGGCTCAGTCGGTAATGTCGCGATCTCATCCAGTACGACGCCTGCAAGCCTGCGCTCGCGTCCGCTAACCGGCGGACCCGACCAATCTGCGGCACGATGCACCGCCTCTCGCAGGAGGCCGCTTACCCGGATCGTACGAGGCTCCATTGGCAGCTCCGCGCATGCGTCGGCGGTAACATAGACGCTCCACCCCGAGAACGGGCCATGCGACCGCATCGAATGCGACTCCCGCCTCGGTATCCAAATGGCGTGGGTGGCCGGCACCACCCAGGACCCGCTTTCGGTAGTTACCGACAACAGGCCGGCCAAGCTCCCAATCAGTTGGCCCGCGTCGTGCGAGTGCGAGGCCGTGTCCCGTGCGTCGTCATCGCTCTGTTCGACAACGAAGATGGAGCCGATGGTGGCCTCTTCAATGAGGCTAAGGGGGATGAGAGGAGCTATCATGGCAGAAGCACCGTATTCATTGGCATGGATGAGGCAGCATCGCCACAACCGCCGAGCTAGTTCATGAGCTCCAACCTGATGGAGATTGAACATGGACTATCAGCCAAAGCGGAACAGCGTCACCACGCGTCCAGAAGATGTTCTTCCCGATGAGACCGATCGAGCCGAAATCAACGGCATCTCCGTCCGCAAGGGCAGGATCGCAGACGGATCATAGGCCTGAATCGAAGCGGTGGTGATGACCGATCCGCCTGCCGGTAGATGCGGCACGGCCGCCTGCGCGATCCAGTGCATGGCATAGAGGTTGGTCTTCATGGTCCTGTCGAAATCCTCCGACGTGACCTTCGAGATGTCCTCACGGTTCTGCTGCCGACCCGCATTGATGACCAGAATGTCGAGACCGCCAAGCTTCTCGACCGCCTGCTCCACGAGCGTCTTGCACCACGCCTCGTCGGTGATGTCGCCGGGTAGGTCAACAGCTTTGCGCCCCTCGGCTTCGATGAGTTGGATCACCTCGGCCGCGTCACTCTTTTCGGACTCGAGGTACGACAGAGCGACGTCAGCACCCTCGCGTGCAAACGCGATAGCGGCCGCGCGACCGATGCCGCTGTCCGCGCCGGTGATGAGCGCCTTGCGCCCAGCAAGCTTGCCTGAGCCCTTATAGCTCGTCTCGCCGTGGTCGGGCACAGAATTCATCTTCGACGCTTCACCGGGCACAGGCTGCGGCTGCCGCGGGAAAGGCGGCTGCGGATACTGCGAGCGAGGATCCTGCATAGTCAGTGAGATGGCCCCCTAAATGACCTGACAGGGTCTCGCTCTTGGATAAGAGTGAGGCATATGACTGAACATACGACCAGGCGTTACAACGACGGCGAGGTCCTCTCCGGGGTTCAGCGCCGGAGGCGCTGGACCCCGGAGGAGAAGGTCCGGATCGTCGAGGAGACGTACCTGCCGGGCATGAGC
>NZ_JAXOJH010000040.1:0-4754 GCF_036663655.1 Sphingomonas flavida | reverse complement strand
TCCCGATCTCGCCGCCTGACACACCGCCAAGCGAGCACCCTAGACCACCGGGATGAGGGGTCCTTTTTCGACGCCGATCACCCCGCTACCGGGGTCCCTTTTCCACGCCGATCCACACAGTACTATTGGCCTCCTGCTCATCATGGCGGCTGGGCAAGTCGCAGGTGCTAGCCGAGCCAAGGATAGGCTCGAAAATGTCAACAACGGCAAAGTTTGGATATACCATGTCGGCACCGAAAATATTGCTGGTGTTACACTCGCCCAAGGCGGAGAGACAACATGGTTGCTTACAAATACAGGTGTCCGGCCCGTAAAGACCGAAGAAATACGTTTGATAGATGGGCCACTGTTCGTCGAGGTCAATAAGACGTTACGAGGCTTGGGTAATCGCAGCTCACCCATGATCACAGGTTCGTCCGCCAATAAGTAAAATATTGCGGCAGCTCTAAAGATGGAATGGCCGGACCATCCGGCCACAGCGCCGACGCCATAACTGCCGGACGGTATCTGTACGACCCTGTCTCGATCAAAGGCTGGCTGCCGCACCAGTTACCCTGCTCGTGGCGGTAGTCTAATTGCCTCGCGGCAGAAAATTCGCCGATAACGTGATAGGCGGAATCGCGACCGGAATGGCCGAAAAACTCGCAAGCAAAGTTGGGGCTGGCCGAATGATTTGATGTGCAAGGTCCGTCGCCCGCTGATAAGTGGGCGTTGGAATATCACTGCCGATGATGCCCTCATCGTAAGGTCATTCAACGCCCCGCCCCAACAGCGAGGGACGGGGCGTTGGATAAGCCGTGATCAGCCGTTGAGGGCATCCTTTACGGCTTTGGCGGGGGTAAAGGTCAGCTTGCGCGAAGCGGCAATCTGAATAGTTTCACCGGTGGCGGGATTGCGGCCTTCGCGTGCCGGGCTGTCCTTGACCTTGAACTTGCCAAAGCCCGATAGCGAGACCTCGTCGCCCTTGGCACTCGCCGCTACGATCGCAGCCATCAGGTCATCAATCGCCTTGCGTGCGTCGGCTTTGTTCATGCCGTGATTGGCGACCAGGGTTTCGGCGAGTTCGGCATTGTTCACGAGGTCATTCTCCAGATTGAGCTGCCTCCTTACCGGTTAAAACTGCCGACAAGCAATTCTCGGTCCTCAAGGCGTTTGGATATCGCCAAGCAGGCGCAACGCGGTGCGCAACCTCTGCAGCCGCTGTTTTCATTTTGGCGAATATAAAAGTCTGGGATCGTCAAGCATGCTGGCTGGTGTGGGCGTGATCCAGTCAGCACCCCGCAGCGGATAGGGGCCATAAAATAGGTCACCTAATGCACGCCGGTAATGAGCATTCATCCAGCGGCGTCGCCGATGCTCGGGCGCATCGTGGATCATATGGCACCGCTGGCAAAGCGCGGCGAGCTGCTCGAACCGGCTATCGCTCGGATCATGGTGAAGGTGCGCGCATGCGAGCACGACCGGCGTCCATTTGCCGACCGTGAGTATGTCTTCGGCCGGGCGGCGGACCCGGCGCCCCTGCCCGCTTCGCCAATAAAGGCGCTCGGCATCCCACCAGCGGCCATCGCCAAGGTGGAACACCCTTTCGCCATGCGGTCTTCCGCAGTGCTCACAGCATCCCTTGGCCCGCACAAAGCGCACGAAGCGGGAGATATGCTGCCAGTCTATGGGATAGAGGAAGACATGCTCAGGCCGGATCGGCATTGGCCAACTCCGGCAGTGTTTCTGGTATGGTCTCCATTGAGTTCGCCGCGCCACCAATCGCAGCTGGCAGAAATCGGTAGACTGTCCCGCGCGATATGCCGAGCTGGCGGGCAATGTGCGCTGGTCGCATGCCCCTGGCCGCCAGCTGGCGCACCGCCTCCGGATCGATGCGCGGTTTGCCACCTTTATAAACGCCGCGCGCTTTGGCCGCCGCGATACCCTCCGCCTGGCGCTCCTTGCGCAGGTTCGTCTCGAACTCCGCGAACACCCCCAGCATATCGAGAAAGGCCTTGCCAGCGGCCGTCGTCGTATCGATCGGCTGCTCTGTGGCCTTGAGGGCCACGCCCCTGCCCTTCAGCTCATGGACGATGTCCTGAAGGTCCTTCATCGATCGCGCCAGCCGGTCGATACGCGTGACGACTAGCGTGTCGCCTTTGCGCAGGAAGTCGAGCAGGATCTGCAGCTCGGTTCTTCCCCCGCGATCCGTACCTGACTTTTTCTCCGATCGGATCGTCTGGCATCCGGCCGCGCGCAGTGCCGCTTCCTGGATGCCCAGGTCCTGATCGAGCGTCGACACGCGCGCATAGCCGAAAAGCGTCATGAAGGCCCTTTCTGTTCGATCAGCTTCTAGACCCTCGGCGGCATCTGTTCAATATCGCTGCAAACGACCCTGATCGAACGCCGCTGGTGTTCCACAGGCTATGTTCCGCCAGGGTATACACAGATTGACGTTGAGCCAAGGCGGATTTAGCAATATGTCACATTGTAAAAAAGAGCATTATATTGTAATGTGGTATAGTGGAATCACGGTCGATGCAGCAGGATGTGTAGTATGGCAACGCAGTCCATAGATATCAAAGTAGCGAGCAATGGTCGAATGGTCCTACCCGCTTCGGTTCGGAAGGCGATGGGGCTGCATGGGGATGCCAAGGTCATTTTGACCATTGAGGACGATCAGGTCAGATTGTCCCCACTTGGCCATGGGGTATCGCGCGCACAAGCGCTGTATCGCGAGCATGCCAAACAGACGCGAACAGTCGAAGACTTCCTATCTGATCGTAAGGCAGAGGCTGCCACTGACGTGGAGAAGGGTATTGAGGCAGACCAGCAGAAGGATATCGCATGACATCCGTAGTGATGGATGCCTCGGCGGTGCTGGCGCTGGTCCGCGATGAGCCAGGAGCTGATAAGGTCGCATTGCACGTTGGGCTGGCGGCGATCTCAGCCGTCAACCTGCAGGAAGTCATCAAGGAGCTGTCGCTAAGCGGACTGGATGTCGAAACCATCCGCGAACTGCTGGACGAACTACGTCTTGATGTCCGGGCTCACGATATCGAAGCTGCGTATTTGGCTGCTGGATTACATACCCAGACAAAGGAGTTTGGTCGTGGTCTAGGCGACCGATCGTGCCTGGCGCTCGCCATGCAGCTTGGCGTTCCCGCGCTCACCGCTGATCGCGAGTGGAAGAAGGTCAAGGTCAAAGGGCTGAAGGTTGAGCATATTCGCTAGGTGTTTGATCCCACGGTTTGATGGTCCGATCCTTTCTTTATAATGGAAGGAAGCCGTATGAGACAGGTAATGAAAGAGGGCTGATAAACTTGGCGTTTCCGCTGCATCGTTTCGAAGAATTTGGCACGCTGACCTCTGCCGAGCATCAGGCGATCACCACGTTGGGCGACGCTCCGCAGGCATTCAAGCGCCACGCCCGCATCAGAGGCGAAGACGTCTTACCGACTTGCTTTTATCTTTTGGTTGAGGGCTGGGTGGCCGCAGCGCAGATCTTACCCGATGGCAGGCGCCAGATACTAAAAATTCATTTGCCGGGCGATGCCCTGGGGACCCCTAGCATGTGCATGGCACGGACCGTGGAAGATCTGACTGCGCTCACTGATGTTGTCGTCGTACCCGTAAGCTTGAAACGCTTCGGAACCTTGTTCGATACTTACCCACGCATTGCCGCGCGCTTTCTCCTCAGCGTGCAGTACGAGAGGATTGCGCTCATGGATCAGCTCGCTTCAATGGGCAGGACATCGTCCGAGGCGAGGCTCGCCGCCTTCCTGATAGACCTCTTCGAACGTCTCGAGCCTTTAGGAGCCGTGCAGGGGGACAGCTTTGACCTAAAGGTAACCCAGGAGCAAATGGGCGACTTGCTCGGACTAACGAGCGTCCACGTCAACCGCATGATCCGCGGATTAGAAAAGCAGGGCCTAATTTCGCGTTCCGGTCATAGGATGACCTTGCTAAGCCGGCAGGGACTGCAGCAGCTCGCGGTTCGGCCGGTGCGCCAGCGAATCGTGGATTGTAGTTGGCTCCCGAAGGCGCGCTCCAACTAATGGCGTTGGGGGGCAGCAAACACAGCCGCTAGGGTGTCACATCCGTATCGCCCCTGGCCTTCGCATGACGACCCAATCCCAGCCATACGTAACGTGTTTTCATCTCCCCAACTTCTGCCTTTTGTTCAGCATGCTACCTTTCCGAAGAACGTTCAGCTCAGCACACGTTGCGTGGGCTGGCGCGCCTCGGCGATCGAGGAATGGCTGCGCAATCCGATGTTCTACCATGTCGATGATCATCCTGCGCGATGACGGCTGCCAACCTGCCAGAGCCGATGGCGGATTTACAAAAATGATAGATGCAAACCATCCACATTGGACAAAGCTAGTTGAGCTAGACAGCTTTAGCGGGCCGAGCCGATAGAATCCCACGTTCGTTTAGCTTGGTGAGCTGGCAATCCTTCAATGCGTAAGCCGCCGGGACATGTACGGCTGCAATGTCCATGAGCGCCAGGCGAGCACAACATCAATAGCGAAACCGGCAGCAGCTCATACCACCAAGTCGGGCATCCATACCATGCGCGGCACGCTCTTCGCGATCGACATTTCAATTCAAGACATCATACGGTCTGACGTGCTCCCCGGAAATCATGCCATTGATAAGTTAGCTCGTCAGATGGAGACGAGCGATGCGGCGAGGCCGTTTTACCGAGGATCAGATCATAGGCGTGCTGCGTGAGCACGAGGCTGGCGTGAAGACCGCCGAGTTGTGCCGGA
>NZ_JAXOJH010000038.1:0-5339 GCF_036663655.1 Sphingomonas flavida | reverse complement strand
TTGCGCAGCTGCAGCCCGAGTTCGCGATACAGCCGATGAGTGCGCTTGTGGTTGATCTCCCAGCCCTCCCGTCGGAGAAGCACATGGATGCGTCGATACCCGTAGCGAACACGGGTCACCCATGGCGATGCTGAGGGTCCCAGCGTCTCCTATTGGGAAGAGAGCGGACATCAAATTGCCGTTGTCGCCGCGCCGCAGTCGTCTTTTTGGGTGGTGCCAGCGTCGTCACGTGGCTGCTGATGTAGCGGCGTCGTTGTCCGCTATTAGCGGTATCGAAACGGCTGCTGTTCGGCCGTCACGGTTCAGGCCTGCCGCAACGCATGTCGCCAACCTATGGCTTACTTCAGCTTCAGCCCAAGCAGTCCGAGCGGGGAGCGACAAGGCTTCCGGCTCGGCTCTATCTACGCCTGCGTTAAAGCCGACGTATTGTTGGCGTTCGAGCGCTTTGCCCACTTATCTCGCTGCTCCGAGAAGGTGAGCAGCAGCGGTGCGGCGATAAAGATGGACGAACTCGTCGCCAGGAGAAGCCCAAACAAGAGCGTTATAGCGAACTGCTGGAGAGCTGGCCCGCCAAAGACCGCCAATGGCGCCGTTGCCAAAAACAGGGCCAGGGGAGTGTCAGGAATTTCGTGTGCGGGCGGGCATAAAGGGGAAGAAGGAGACCCGATATGTCCCGACGCAAAGAGCCTGCGATACCGAACGAGCTGCTTGATCAGCTACTGGCTGGCGCTGATGCTGGTACCGCCCTGGCGCAGGGCGGCCTGCTGGATGCGCTGAAGAAGGCGCTGACGGAGCGCGCTTTGAACGCGGAGATGGATCATCATTTGGCCGGAGACGAGGGCACCGGCAACTCGCGCAACGGCTACGGCCGGAAGACGATCACGACCGATACCGCCTCGCTCCGCCCGGTCATCGCGACCGCGCGTCGACGCGCGACCGGCTGGTCCTTCGTCAGAAGGCTGACCATCGTCACAACGGTTATAGGATTTGCGCTCGCGGGCGCCAAACGCAGCCTTCGCCGCCACCAATAGACCGCGCTGCGGCGGGTGACGTTCTCGATCGCTGGCATCAGGGACTGGCTCCATCGACTGGCGTCAGTTGACGCCACTGCGATGGTCGAAGCCCCGCTAAGTTACCGAAAACCGCAGTTTTAGGTCCCCTTAGCTGGGGCAATCAGTGACTGGCTGGGGCGGCAGGATTCCCATCCCGACGCATCTGCGAGCTAAGTACTTGATTCCACCAGCGCGCAGGTACCGCCTGCACAGCCCATTGCTACAGTGCATTGGCACAATTTTCAATTGCGATTTGGACGGTATTGGACGCTAGCAAGAGACGTGTCGGCGCAGTGGTGCATGCAGGAACGCTTGTCCGTCGACGGCTGGTCCTTCCTGGCCGAAACAGCGAGGCAAGCGGACCGAAGTGCGGTTTTAAGTTTAGCGTTTCGTCCCGGCGCCTATGCCGGCAAGAGCCCCACCGCGCGGTAGCTGGCGATCATCTTATCGAAGAGCGCGATGTCCGATCGGCCCCTTGCGAAGAGTTGTGCGCCGGCAACCGCCGCATAGATCGCCTTTGCCCTCGCTTCGCTTTCACCCGCTTCGACGACCTTGGCATCAACGAGCAGCTTGCCGAGCCACGCGACGTTGACGTCGGCGAAGCATTGCACCTCGGCCTTCACCGGATGGGGAAGATCGTCATATTCGGCGGCCATGAAGCTGGACAAGCAGATGCGGTTGTCGTTCGACAGCGAGGCCCGGAAAATCTCGGGATAGCGGCGTAGCGCGGCCAGCGGGTCGGGCGCTTCGTCCGCAATCGCATCGAGCTGCTCGACCGTGTCTTCCCAATAGCGCCGCGCCACCGCCGCGCCGAGATCGGCCTTGGTTGCGAAATGATGATGGATGCTGGGCGCCTTGATCCCGACTTCAGCCGCGATGTCACGGAAGTTGAGGCCGTTATAGCCACGCGCCATCGCAGTCCGCCGTGCGGCGGCCAGCACCGCTTCCCTGGATGTTGAAACCGCCACTGCTCCACCCGTCTCGCCAACCCGACCAAGTGGTAGATAGACCTTGACGCCCATCACGCAAGCGCGCATTTGCCGGCCTACCGATCACTTGGTAGGTAAAACTATGATGTCGCAATCCCCGCCGCCGCCGACCACGAAGCTCCGCCTGTTCACCTCCCCCTCGGCGTTCCCCAATCCCCAGCGCCTGCGCATCTTCCTGCACGAGAAAGGCATTGCCGACCGTTTCGACGAGCAGGTCTACAATATGTCGCCGGTGGGCGAGCAGCGGCAGTGGAAGCACCTGAAGATGAACCCATGGGGTGAAACCCCGACGCTTGAATTGGCCGATGGCAGCTTCATCTCGGAAACTGCCGCCGTCGTGCGCTATCTCGACCAGGCACTTCCGGGCCGCCGGATCATGGGCGACACGGCCGAGGAGCAAGGGCTCGACGCCATGTGGGACAACCGCATCTGGGTGCACATTCTCTACCGCATCACGACCGCGTTCCATGTCCTGCATCAGGGACTTGGCCCCAAGCTCGAACTGACCTCGAATCCGGCATGGGGTGAGCATTGCCGCAAGGAGGCGCTGGCGCATACCGCGCTGGTCGACCGGCATCTGGCCGATGGCCGCGACTGGCTGCTCGGCGGTAGGGAGCCGACCTTCTCGGACATCACGCTGGCGACGGCGATCGCCTTCTCCAAGTTCGAGGTGAATGCGATGCCGCTCGACGAGCGCTATGAACATATCGATGCGTTCTGGCAGCGGTGGCAGCGCCGCCCGACCTTCCTCGCCGCCTATGCCGATCGCAGTAGCGGCGTGCCGGAGCTGGATAACCGCCCGTAGCAACCGCGTGACCCGAGGGCGGTTTGTGTCCTTGAGCAACAATCTGAGCAGGAGAGAACAGAGTGCTGTTTCACACGATGGTCGGATCGAACGACATTGAACGATCGAAGCGCTTCTACGACGAGGTGCTGGGCACGCTCGGCGTCGGCGAACCGGCGCGGAATATCGCCGACAGCGGCCATGTTCGGCTCATCTACAATAACGGCAAGGGCACAAACTTCATCGTCAGCCAGCCGATCAACGACGAACCGGCGACCGTCGCGAACGGCAGCACCGTCGCCTTTGCATGCAACTCGCCGGAGCAGGTGAAGCAACTTCACGATACGGCAGTGGCCAATGGCGGCACCTCGATCGAAGCCCCACCCGGCCCGCGTCAGACCGCGTCCATGGGTACGATCGAACTCGCCTATTTTCGTGATCCCGACGGCAACAAGCTGTGTGGGATCCATTTTCCCAAATAATCGGGCGTCTCGTCCAGTGACGTGACCGCGTTGCCCGTCCCTGTCGTGGGCGGGCAACGCTTGGTCGATCTGCCGCGATGAGGATCAGACGAAACCGCCTGCCAGGTCGATGGGTCTGGTCAACCGTAGCAATGCTTATGCTTCTTACCCGATCCGCAAGGACATGGGTCGTTACGGCCGATCTTCGGCGCCGCAATCGCATCCACGGCGATCGGCGTCGCCTTGCCGGCACGCGCCGCATAGAGGCGCTGGACCGTATCCGTAAGCTCGGCCACCGCACGATCCTGGAAAGCGTTGACTTCGACGCTGTCGAGCTCGCTTTCGCCTCGCGCGATCGCGATCAGCGCTTGAAGTCGGTGCCATGGATCGGTCCATTCGGCAGCGGCGGCCGCCCCGCCCCAGGCGTCTGGCCGCAACGCGATCGCGTCGGAAAAGCCGTCGACCCAATATTCCCACAGAACCTCGCCATCCCGCTCGTCGATGTCGAGGATCGGCTGCAACTTGCCACGGGACAGATCGCGCGCGATCTCGTCGCGCCGCGCCGCGACTGCCTTTACGAACCATTGCACGTCGAGCGGGTCCTCGAAGGGTGGGACGCCATCGACCTCGACGCCCGATATGACCGTCATCCATTCATCGACGGGGATCGGTTCGGGACAGACGATAAGCCCGGTCAGGAAACCGTCGAGTTCGGTGAGCAGCATCGGCTCTTCGACCGGAAGTTCCGCCAGCGCGCCATCAAGCCGCCGGAAGCGGGACGGCATTTTCCTCACAGGCTAAGGCCGCGCCCGAAGCGAGAATTGATCGCATGGAGCGGGCACATGAGCGCCTTCGACTTCGCAGGGTCGCGGGTGGCGAACAGGTCCGCCACGGGCAGCTCGTCCGGACGGTACAGGTCCATGAGGATCACGCCCGCCTTGAAGTAGCGGAACCCGTCGCCATAAGCCATTAGCCGCCCGCCTCGCCGAGATATGCGCCCGTTGATATGAACATATCAGGACCAAATAGAAATTTGGTATTGGGCGGTAGTCCTACGATCGCTGACACGGCTACTTGAATCATAGCAAGGGCGATATAGTCGGCCGATAAATTAGGGATATATCTGGTGTCAGACCTAATCACATGGTTCGAAAATCATGACAAACTGGCGGGATGGGCGCAGTTTTTCGGCGCAATGCTGGCGTTAATCGTTACCTATCTCACAGCCTTCGCGCCGATCTGGCGTAGGAAGCGGCAATTAAAGCTGTCTGCTGATCGACTACTTTCCCACGGGTATGAAGCGATTGAAAGTTATCATCGGACGTCCGCGCATTTCCTGCCTTTCCCTCTCTCGCTACGCCAAGCTGCAATGACAATGATGGTGATGAGCGAAGAGATAAGTAGATTTCCCATTTACGAACTGGACGATCAAGGTAGTCGTTCGATAGCTCGATACCTCGTCACGACAAGTGCAACGCTCAGCGCGTTAAAGCTTTTCCTTGAGACTTATGCGGCCGATTTGGATGAACGAACGGCGACGGAAGAAGATCAAGAAGTCATTAGGCCGTTCGTAGGTGAGAGGCTTAGACAAATTACCGATATGCTGACAGGTGTTAAATTAGAGAGACCGGAATGGCCCGTGAAAAACCCCGCCAAAAGCGGATGAGTGTCAGTTACGAACCGGCACTACCACGCTTGATCTCGAAGTATTGCGAGTAACCCCCGCTGATCCCACCTCCATAATTCTCACGCCTCAACGACACCGTTCCGAACGGAATAGCTGCCTCGAACGGACTAAGCGATGCGATCTGCATTTTCAGTCGCTCAACCGCGTCCATGCTAACGGCTTTCTCTAGCAAATGCATTGCCTGTAGAATGAAAATATCCTCGACTTCCTGACTTTTTGCCGGGTCATTGATGTTCAGCTTCACTTTCAGTGACCTGCTCCCCGGAAATCATGCCATTGGTAAGTTAGCTCGTCAGATGGAGACGAGCGATGCGGCGAGGCCGTTTTACCGAGGATCAGATCATAGGCGTGCTGCGTGAGCACGAG
>NZ_JAXOJH010000037.1:0-5575 GCF_036663655.1 Sphingomonas flavida | reverse complement strand
ATCGTCATTCGACCCCTCCGATGTAGAGGGGGCTGGCGCCTCGTTTGTACTGGCGTATGACGCACAGGGTAACGCTCTGGGGTGCGGGGCATATCGACCGCTTCAGAAGGGCGTGGCGGAGTTGAAGCGGATGTTCGCCATTCCGACAAGTAAAGGGGTGGGATCGGCTGTTCTCAACGATCTCGAAAGGAGAGCAGAAGCCGATGGCTATCGCGATTTGTGGCTGGAAACACGATTGGTAAACAGCCGCGCCGTTCAGTTCTACGAGAGGAACGGCTACCGGCGCATTCCCAACTTTGGCAAATATGTTGGACGACCTGAGGCAGTCTGCTTCGCGAAGACTTTGGGACAGGAAAGCGTTATGACGGCGTAAAGCGCCAATTGGGCACATCCCATGGCGATGCAATGCCGATCGTCATTCTCAACTGGGAACGGTCAGCGAGACGGCCAGCGACCTCTCGAAAAGGTGCGATTACGAGAATGAGTGGCTTGGCCCATCAACCCTGACGCTCATGCCCATTCGACTGAGTTACCACGCGGTCTTGAAACAGGTTGACAGTGGCAAAGTCGATGAAGGCCCGCAGCCGCGATGACACTAAGCGGCCGGAGGGCCATACGAGTGAGAATTGCCCTTCGGAGCACACCTTATCCTCCAGCAGGTAGCAGAGCTCACCAGTCCGAACGGCATCTGCCGCCAGGAAGTCAGGCATGTATGCGATGCCCAGACCATTGATCGCCGCGGCGCGTACGCCTTCCATATTGCTACACGCCAAGACTGTACGTGGATGCAGATCAAGCGCGATCGGCCAAGGCTGTACCTGTCCCGAACCCGGATAGCGGAACCGCACGGCGTCATGGGTCACCAAGGCGTCGACCGAGTGCGGTTGGCCGTACGCGTTTATGTAGGCAGGCGATGCGCACAGTACGAACGAAAAAGAGCCGAGCTTGCGTGCGATCAGCGACGACGTCGCCAGTTCACCGCCGCGTATCGCCACATCCATCCCTTCTTCGAGCAGGTCGACCAGTCGATCATTGCAATGCAGGTCGAGCTCGATGTGCGGATAAGCGGCGCAAAACGCAGGCAGGTGCGGGACGAGAAACCGGTAGCCGATCGTCGGCAGGCTGACCCGAAGGATACCGCGCGGTGTCGCCCCCGCATCCGATACGGCGATCTCCGCCTCGCGCAGCTCATCCAGAATACGGCGGCAGCGCTCCAGGAACAGCGCGCCTTCATCGGTAAGGCGGACGCGACGGGTGGTACGATGCAGAAGGCGCACCTTAAGCGCGGCTTCCAGTTTGGCGACATTCTTGCCGACAGCGGATGGCGACAGCCCGAGCGTGCGGGCTGCGCCGACGAAGCTCTGCAGTTCCGCCGTTCGAACAAAGCTGGTGATGCCAAGCAGATTATCCAAGTCTGCAGATTATAGCTGAAAAGGATATAGACCAAGTCCAATCGACCTGATTATCGCCCCGAGTTCGTGAGATAAGGCCGTGCGCGGAGGTATCCCGCATATGACCAACTCACCTCATAATCCCGCCAGCGCCCACCCCCGCACCACTCTCGCTGCGGTGTGCACAGCCGCCCTTATCCTGCCCATGAGTTTCTCCGGCGGAGCAGTGGCGACGCCTGCGATCGGGCATTTGCTGGGCGGCGATCTGCCGGGGCTCGCCTGGGTCACGAATGCCTTCATGCTGACGTTCGGTGGCCTGCTCATGACCGCAGGTGCGCTGGCCGATCGCTGGGGCCGCAAGCGGGTGTTCATGGCAGGCGTCGGTCTGTTCGGTGTCGCCTCCTTTATGCTGAGCTTGGCGCCGACACTCGGTTGGATTGATCTGCTGCGCGCCGTGCAGGGTGTCGGTGCCGCTGGGGCCCTGGCCGGGGGAACCGCGGCCTTGGCGCAAGAGGTCACCGGGTCGGCACGCGCGCGGGCATTCAGCCTGCTGGGCACCACCTTTGGCATCGGCCTGGCATTTGGGCCGCTGGTCGCAGGCATACTGATGGAGGCGTTCGGGTGGCGTGCGGTGTTCGCCGCGCCGACGGGCGTGGCGGCCCTTGCGCTTCTGCTCGGGGCGGGGTCGCTGCGTGAAACTCGTGCAGCGGCATCGTCTGCGATGGACTGGCTGGGCGCAGCGACCTTCTCCATCGCGCTCGCCTGCCTCACCCTTTTCATCCTTCAAGGACCGGTTTGGGGTTGGACCAGCATGCCAATGGCCGGGCTGCTCCTTGCCGCCGTTGGCGGGTTTACACTTTTCGTTCGCGTCGAGCGACGTAGCACGGCGCCGCTGCTCGATCTTAACCTTTTGCGCTATCCCCGCGTCCTGGGGGTGCAGTTGCTGCCGATCGCGACCTGCTACTGCTTTGTCGTGCTGCTGGTTCTGCTGCCGCTGCGGTTCATCGGTGTCGAGGGCATGACCGAAACCCACGCAGGGGTGCGCATGCTCGGCTTGTCGGCACCAATGCTGGTCGCGCCGACGCTGGCGGTACGGCTGGCGCGTCGGCACTCGGCAGGGACCGTATCGGCAGCCGGACTGCTGGCAGCGAGTATAGGTCTACTCTGGCTGTCGCTGTGCGGCCCCGGATCCGGCGCGACACCGGTGCCGGCGATGCTTCTGATCGGCATGGGGGCCGGATTGCCGTGGGGATTGATGGACGGCCTGTCGGTCGCGGTCGTGCCGCCGGAACGTGCCGGCATGGCCACCGGTATCTTCAGCACCACCAGGGTCGCGGGTGAGGGCATCGCGCTGGCCAGCGTAACCGCAGGATTGGCGGCCCTAGTGCGCTGGCACCTTGATAGGCTTACGATCGGTTCCGCTCAGGTCCGGCCGCTTTTGGCCCAGCATCTGGTTACTGGCGACCTTGGCCGGGCCATCCGGCTGGGTGCATCGGCCGAAGCGCTGAAGGAGAGTTATGCGAGTGGCTTCGCGCTTCTCCTATACGTTCTCGCGGGCGTGACTTGCGCGTCCGCAGTGCTGGTGTTCGTGACCTTGCGGCGCGTCGACGCTCATGAGGTGTCGGCGATTTAGGCCGAAGCGCACGGTGATTCGAGAACGTCAACGGACAATCAAGATGCTGATAGGCTATGCTCGTGTGTCGACCATCGACCAGGATCTGGCTCTGCAGACGGATGCGCTAGCCAGAGCCGGCTGAGAGAAAATGTTCGCCGATAAGGCGAGCGGTGCGAAGACTGATCGACCGGGTTTGGCAGAAGCTCTGCAATTCCTGCGCACCGGAGACACGCTCGTGATATGGAAACTCGACCGGCTTGGTCGTTCCATCCGGGGCCTTATCGACCTTGCCGCGGGTCTTTCCGACCGGAAGATCGACTTTCGGTCCCTAACCGATGGTTTCGATACCGCCACTCCTTCCGGACGGCTGCTCTTTCACATCCTCGCGTCAGTCGCCGAAATGGAGCGAGAGCTCATTAGGGAGCGTACGATCGCTGGGTTGGCAGCAGCCTGGGCGAAGGGAGGCACCGGTGGAGGCCGTAAGCCAACTATGACGGCCGACAAGATCGATACCGCGCGGAAGCTGCTGGCGGCAGGAGACAAACCTGCCAAAATCGCTAAATTGCTGCAGGTTGGCTTATCGACTTTTTATCGGCATTGCCCATCAGGCAGCTAAGCCAGCCTGCTGCAACGGTCGCAACCCTTGCCGATTGGGATCGAGAAATGGGAAAACTGGTTCAGCCCTCCCAGAACGCTTGATCGTTCTTGATATCGGACGCGAAGAACGAGGCTTCTGTAATCTGGCCTCCTTTGAAGCCGAAGACCGCCATCTCCTGCCCCCGGATCGTTCGGCCGTTCTTGTCGGCGCTCCACTCGATGACGGCAGCGCAATGGCTTGTAGTCTCAACGGTGTTCGCGACCCGCAGCGAAAATGTGCCGCCCGTGGTGGCAAGTGCACGTTTGAGCATGTCCACCACCGCATCGGCGCCACGAAGGTGCCCCATGTGATCCCCGACAACAGGCTCGGTCCAACGTACATCGCTTGCCAGCCAGTGGCGTAAAGCGTCTGGATCGTTTGCCTGTCGCGCCTCGTAAAAGGCGTGGACCAAGGCGGCGGGCGATTGATGCTTGGTATTCATGCGGCTTTTGTAGCGGCAGCATTGCGAGGTCGCCAAGCCGATCGCAATTGGGAGTGACCCGTGAGACGACCGGGGCGTTCCCATTGGGATGGTGAATTGGGAAAGCGGCTTTTCGGTTACCGCACCGTCATCTTCCAAAATCAATCATCATGTCATCAAGCGGCATCTGGTTCGTTCGAAGAGCGCGGGTTCCAGTCTTTGGGTCAATGATGCTATAACGGTCGATGACATAGGGTAGGCCTTCGCCGACCATTGTCCCGATTGCGTCGGTAACTTCCAGATGGACATGCGGCTCCCGTGCATCGCCTGACGAACCGATCGCGCCGATTACCTGCCCTTTTCGCACATGGTCGCCGACCCGGACCCGAATGCTGCCCGCCTTCATATGGAAATAATGGGCATATTGGCCACCGCCCAGATCGAGAACGATCAGATTACCGCCGATATTATCGATCGTAACCGGTTCGGCGGGGTGGAAGTCGACACCATGTCCGGCGGGGTTGTCCGGATGACCATCCTCAACGCGGACGACCTTGGCATCCCCGATGGCGAGCAAGGGTTGGCCATAAGCGAAATAGGACGCGGCGGCCTTCGCGTCGCCGCGATAGGACTTCCCGTCCTTCATGATCTTCCAATCGATCGCAAGGCGCCGCGAGTCCGTCAACGCGCCATCGTTGATGAACAGCCCGCGACGATGATGATTGTCGGGATCGTTGCTCGGGGCGTCCGCCGCGATCCAGTCGCTTCCTGTGACCGGGCGACCAAGAACCTTGAGCGCGCGATGGACGGGTACGGCCGCCAACGTCACGGTGTCGTCCCCGAGTGCCAGACGATGTACGAGGTGCCCAGGCAGAGCCTCTCCCTCGGGAATTTTGACCTCTAGAAACACCACTTGCGTCCCACCCGCCGGTATCGGCGGCAGCGTCGCGGCATCGTCGTGGCCAACCGTACGCGTGAGCGACGCCAGTGTCGTGGCCGGAAAACTGGCAAGCGGTGTACGGGCAGACCTGTCGCCGTCGATCACGTCGATCTGATGCAACTGGATCGGCGAGGCTGAAAAATTGGTCAGCAGCAGCTCATAGAAGAGGTGCTGCGTGCCCTCGGAAGCGAATGGCGTCGGCGCGTATTGTACCCTGGCGTGGACCGCTATCGGCCATGGCGTACTGCGTTTGGGAGTCGGTTCCTGCGCATTTCCCGATGAAGCATTGATCGCCGTTGCCGCTATTAGACAGGCAAGCCAAGAAGAGCGCAAATGTACCTCCTATCGGTGAGTTGCGTTAGCAATACACCTAAACAGTCTACCGTCAATCAAGGCTGTCAGGACATTCCCAATTATGAAGGGCTGGTGAGACGGCCGGGGCCGTCCCGTTTGCGATGGTCGATCGGGAAAGGCGGCGTCAGCCCAGCGCGATTTTGAACGTCGGCACGTATGTAACCGGAAAGTTCACCGAGCGGGCAATGAAGCAGTAGCGGTGAACCTCGTGGTGGAT
>NZ_JAXOJH010000036.1:0-7858 GCF_036663655.1 Sphingomonas flavida | reverse complement strand
GCGAGGTTCCTCATGTTGAAGGAACCCCATCGTCCGCCTCCGCTGCCGCACGGCCAAACCTCAGCGCAGACGCGCTACATCACCACCGGCACCAGTGCCGCGCAGCGGCTTCGTGCATTGGGTCGTAGTTCGGCCGAATCCTACCATCATCTCGGTGGCGCACATTCATCACTGATGCCCGCCGCAAGCTTTCACATCTGCTCAAAACGTCGCGCTACATGAAGCCTGTTGCGTGCTACGGTGCAGTGACAAATCCCGAAAATCGCCTCAATGCTGGGCGTTACTGGACGGTAAGGCGGCTAATTGCGGCGGATTTTCGTCCAGCAGATTACGCGTGAAATAGTCGCGGAATTTTCTCCAGAAGAAGGGCTGATAGACCGAATGGCGTGTGTTCGGTAGGATCACCAAGTCAACATCGCGGCCCGCATCAATGATCGCCTTGGCCAACCTAAGGCTTTCGGTTACGGGCACATTGTCGTCGATATCGCCGTGAACGAGCAGCAGCTTGCCCTGCAACTGTCCCGCCACCGCCATGTTGGAATTGCGTTCCCAGGTAGCGTTGTCGGCATTACCCATTGATGCTTCCGGCCACCATGCCTTGTCGAGCCGCAGGTCGTGATTGCCCGACCAGGCAAGTCCGACCTTGAAGAATTCCGGCCGCCGCAACATGAAGCGCGCTGCGTCATAGCCGCCCGCCGAACCGCCATAAACGCCGACCCGGCTCGCATCGATAGAGGGATATCGTGCCGCCATCTGGCGGATCATCGCGATATGATCGTCCAGCCCGACCTCGCCCAGATTCTGGTAGGACGGCGCGCGAAACGCCTTGCCCCGCCGGGACGTGCCGCGCCCGTCGATCATGACCACCACGGCCCCGATCTGCGCCACGCTGGACGAGCTGGCGGAGATCGTGTCGCGCCAGCCGACCGGGACCTGGGTCGTCGTCGGGCCGGTATAGACATTATCGATCACTGGATAGCGCTGGTTCGGATCGAAGCCGATCGGGCGGTAGATCATTGCGCGCAGCGCCGTGACGCCATCCGCCGCGACACCGTAGAAGGGCTCAGTTGCCTGATAGCCGATCGCCCGCAGCGCGCTGTCGTCCGCCTTGCCCAGCTCCGCGACGATCCGGCCGTCGGCAGCATCGCGCAGGACGGTCCGGGTCGGCTGGGTCGGGCTGGACATCGCATCGACGAACCAGCGGCCGTCTTCCGACACCGTGACCTCGTGGTCGAGCGGCTCAGGCGTCAGCAGCCGGGGGGCCTCGCCGTCCATCGTCACGCGGTAGAGCGCGCGGTAATAACGGTCCCGGTCCGTCTCCCGCCCGACGCCGGTCAGCAGGATCGTCCGCGAGGGGGCATCGACATGCTCGATCCCTGTTACTTCCCATGCGCCACGGGTGAGGGGATAGCCCTGGCCCG
This sequence comes from Sphingomonas flavida, assembly GCF_036663655.1. NCBI lineage: Bacteria > Pseudomonadati > Pseudomonadota > Alphaproteobacteria > Sphingomonadales > Sphingomonadaceae > Sphingomonas > Sphingomonas flavida. The sequence goes on along the minus strand of NZ_JAXOJH010000036.1, from coordinate 6,437 downwards.
GCGCATCCGGACGCACAAGATAAAGCTGCGCCCAACCGCTGCGCTCCGACACGTCCAGTTCGCCGCCGAGCGCGGGCGCTGCCCGGAAGAAGCTGGAGGTCACGAAGACAAGCGGATCGCCTTTCTCCCGCGCGACCATTTTTGCCGCGCCCGTGACCGGATCGGCATTGTAGACGCGCAGTTCGCCATAGCCGCGCTGAGTCCAGACCGACCGGACATGATCCCCCTCCCAATAAAAGTCGGGATCCTGCGGATAGAGGATCGATTCCGATGGAATATCGAGCATCACTGGCTTGGCATGGCGATGGCGAACCGCCTGCTCGACATCGATCACCAGTCGTTGCGCCTGAGGCAGCTTCGTGCCGCCCGCCAGCGGATAGATGTAATGGAAGGATCGCGGATAGAGGCTGCCCGGCGGGTTGGCCTGCGTGATTGCCAGGCGCGGCACGTCGCGCGTGTCGAGCCGCCACGTCGCGATCCGGCGGCTGTCGGCCGACCATTTGACCGAGACCGGCATGGGCGGCTCCTCGCTGCCGGCCTTCAATATGTCGGGCAGCAGCGCTATGCCACGGCCGTAGGGCTGGTTGCGGGTGCCGTCGCTGGTAAGCCGTACCTCTCGTCCCGATTTCCGCTCGCGCGCATACAGGTCGTAGCCGTGCGCGACGACCTCGAACCGGCCATCGGGCGAGACGACGCCTTCCCCGTTCGGCGGTCCCTTGGCGGCCTCGGTCAGCGTTCCGTCGGGGCCGAGCGTCCAGCGGCGATCCATTTCGGTGAAGCTGAGCACACCGGTCGCGGTATCGAAGGCGGGCTGTTCGACCGATAGCGCCAGCGGGTCGACCGGCTTGCTGATCCTCGCCGCCAGCAACGTCGCCAGTCGCGCCTCGTCGACGATCTCGCGTCCGGCCCGACTGCCCAGATCGAGATAGCGCAGCATGCGATGGCCCTGAATACCGGTCCGGTAGAGCACGCCCTTGTCGCCCTCGGTAAACACCGCCCGCAGCGAGGCATTAGGGAGTAGGGTCGCCAGTTGCGGCCAGAGCAGCCGATCGGCACGGGCATAGCGGTCGGCGATGGGCACGGCGGGAGGACGTGCGGCTGCTGCCGCTGCCACCCCGGGCGACGGTTGACCCTGTGACCACACCGGGCCCGTGGGCAGCACCAGCGACAGCGCCATGGATAGTCCGAATGCGCGAGAACACCGTCCGGCTTTCCACTGTGGCATAAACGTAACACGGCCCTTTTTTGAATGGCGCGTCCTTGACACCTTTGCGTCGACCATATTTTGTATACGAAATACATCAGAAGGGGGCAAGGGACATGATCGATCGGAAAAGGGCTTTTCGCATTGGCTTGATGCTGGGCTGCGCGTGTTTTGCACAGCGATTGTGCGCCCAAACTGAAATGCGTCCGAAGAACGAACCGCAGGTACAAGACAAGAACGACGATACCAACGGCGACGTCCTGGTCACGGGGTCGCGCATTCGTCGCGACGCCAAGGACAGCCCTTCGCCGGTCGCGGTCGTCACTGCTGCGGAAATCCGCTCGGTCGGATCGCAGCAGATCACCGACGTCGTGAACCAGCTTCCAGCCTTGGCCATCACCCAGACCAACCAGACCAGCAATCTGGCGGGCAATGCGGGCATCAACGCACTCGACCTGCGCGGGATGGGGACACAGCGCACGCTGGTGCTGGTCGACGGCCATCGCCAAGTGCCCGCCATTCCTGGCACCTCGGCGGTCGATCTCAGCAACATCCCGTCCAGTCTGGTCGAGCGGGTCGAGGTCGTGACCGGCGGCGCCTCGGCGCTCTACGGAGCAGACGCGGTGGCGGGCGTTGCTAACTTCATCCTGAAGAAGAATTATCAGGGGCTGGAATCGAACGTCCGCTACAATGCCTCGACCCGCAACGACATGAACCAATACGGGTTCGATCTGCTGGCAGGCACCAATTTCGCCGACAATCGAGGCAACGTCACCTTCTACACTTTTTACGACAATCAGCCGGAGGGGATCAACGGCGCAGACCGCCCCTGGACGGCGCAGGGCTATCCCTATTACGGCAAGACGAAGAGTGCGCCAAAATACACCATCTATGATGGCAACTATAACATCTACTCGTCCAACTCGGCGCAGCTGATCCTCAACAAGCAGCTATACGCCGTGGCCGCCAACGGCTCGCTGCGGGCGCCCAACCTGGGATCGCAAGGCTTCCTCAATCCGCAAGCGGTCAACACGGCCAATACCAGTGAGGCGCTGGGTACGCTGCTGGCGGGGGCAGGCAGCGAATATCACGGACGCTATGATGGCTGGCTGCTCTCGGTCCCGTCGGAGCGCTTTTCTACCCGCCTCGCCAGCCATTACGACTTCAGCGAAGCGTTCAAATTGTTCGGCAACGTCAGCTTCGCGCGCAATTTCTCGACCGCTGCCTACGCTCCGCTGACCGCCTTCGGTTATGACGCGGTTCCGGCCGACAGCCCGTATATCACCGCGCAGATGCGCGCGGCGGCAGGCGGGACGATCCCGGCGGGCGGGGTCAACTTCGCGCGGCGGGTCATTGAGGTCGGCACGCCCGAAACTCAGTATCGCCGCAAGATGGTGCAGGCGGTCGCGGGCGCCGAGGGTGATTTCCGCCTGCTGGCGCACAACTGGAACTACACCGCCTATTATACCTATGGCCGGTCCGAGCAACAGGTTCGCGACTTCAACGCGACGTCCTATGCGCGCTGGTATCAGGGGCTCGATTCCACCACCGACACGGGGGGTAATCCGATCTGCCGTAGCACGCTGACCAGCCCGAACAACGGATGCGTGCCGATCAATCCGTTCGTCACGCTGACCCAGCCGATGATCAACTATATCCAGTACACGTCGAGCTGGGCGAAGTCGGTCATGACCCAGCAGGTTGCTTCCGGCTATATCTCGGGCGGGCTAATCGATCTGCCGGGCGGCGCGGTGCAAGCGGTGATCGGTGCCGAGTACCGCAAGGAGCGCAACGATATCGGCGTGGCAGCCGAATATAATGCCGACAGTTCGAGATATGACCCGACGCTGGGCGTGACCCAGATGCCGCTGATCGGTAATTACAGCGTCAAGGAAGCTTATGGCGAACTCCATGCGCCAATCCTGCGTGCGACGCCCTTCTTCGACAGCCTGTCGGTCGACGGTGCGGTGCGCCTGTCGGATTACAGCACGGCGGGCCGCACCACGACCTGGAAGGTCGGCGGCGAATGGGCCCCGATCCGCGACATTCGTTTCCGCGCCACGTACGGCCAGGCGGTGCGCGCACCCAATATCGGCGAGTTGTTCACAGCGAGCAGCGTCGGCGGCATGTGGGTCACCGACCCCTGCAACGCCTATAACCTCGCCAACCGCATCACCCGGACGCAATATACCGCAGTCAATTGTGCGGCGATCAAGCCGACCGACCTGAGCAACTACTGGATTTACCGCGACATCATTTCGAAGGGCAATCTGGCGCTGAAGCCGGAAACCGCCCGGACGCTGACCGTGGGCGCGGTGCTCCAGCCGCGCTTCATCCCCGGCCTGTCGCTGACGGTCGATTATTACAATATCGACCTGCGCAACGCGATCGATGCCTTTGGCGCGCAGACTCTCATCGACAAATGCGTCGACCAGCCCAGCCTGACCAACGTCTTCTGTTCGCTGGTCACGCGCGATGCAGGCAACAACATCAAGTCTGTCGTCACGCAGAAGCTGAACCTGGCGCAGTATCTGACGCGCGGCATCGACTTCGGCTTGGCCTATGCGACCGACCTGGAGCGGTTCGGTCTGGGCGCGGGTAACCTGTCGATCAACGCCAACTATACCCGCCTGCTCAATCGCCGCTATACGCTGGACCCCAGCGATCCGAACACCATTACCGAATATCGCGGCGTGTTCGGCAGCCCGACCTGGAAGGGCGTGATCCGCACCACCTATTCCCAGCCGAACTGGGGCACGACCTGGACGCTGCGCCACTTCTCGCCAATGAAGGCGGCCACCACGATCACCTCAGCGAAATATGATCCGGTCTTCACGCCCAACGTCTTCTACAACGACTTCTTCGGTTGGGTGAAGCTGACCAGGAGTATCGAGCTGTCCGGTGGGCTCAACAACGCCTTCGACCGCAAGCCTCCGCGTATTCCGGGCGCCGAAGCGGGCGGTGCCAATTTCGAGCTGAGCTATCAGGCAGGCGTCTATGACGTGATCGGGCGGACCTTCTTCGTCGGGCTGCGCTTCATGCGATAATTTTTCCTACATAGTCGGCGGTTTTCAATAATCTTTGAGGACCGCCGCTACTGTGTCCTGTATATGTTTTTGTTCCGGTATCAGAATTGTCAGGCGGTACTCAGTCTATTGAAATGTTACGATTCAACTGGCGTACCAGAATTAGGCTCGCGTCCCGTTAATCACAGCCAGACGCCGTTTCCCGTGGCTATCGGCCAGCCTGATACCTGCCATTGCGAACCGCCCGCCCATCGAGCACATTGCCAATATGGTAGTTTCGATCATCTTCGATGCGGCTTTTGAGCGCCACGCCGCAGGGGCTGTGTGGATCGTAGATACTGCCGAAAACCGCCGATGGTTTGACAAGCAGGACGATCTTGATGCCGGAAGTGCCGTATTCATCCCGGAAGGCGGGAAGGTCGGGCGTGAAGCAATATTGCGGTCGATCTGGAACGTCCAAGAGCACTATCCAGATTGGTCGCAGATTTTCGTTATCGGCGTGCCCACCGGTATCGAGTTATCGGACGACCTGCGCGACGAGGGTAATGTGATGGCGATGAAACAAGGGTTTGCGCTCGCCCGCGTATAGTTGGCTTGTCGGCCGCGGCGCTCCAAAAGCTGCCTGTCGCTTCAACACGCCGAGCAGACATGCCGCGATCGCCGACTTGCGGGCGTCCGATGTCGAGCATAGGTTTCCGCGATGCACGAACGACTTGCTTTGTTGCCGCTTCTTCTTGTGGTTCCAACTAGGGCACAAGCTGACTGTCCTTCTGCTTTCACTCCGGCTAATCTCAAGGTGGTGCGGCCTACAATGCCCCCGCTGCCACAAAGGGATCGGTATCCATATCCCTAAGCCAAAGTCCGGGTAACCTGCAGGATCAAGGTAGACGGCCACTTAAGCGCGTGTTCGTCTGACCTGTATGATGAAAGAGGGCCTGTGCTCGCGGCCTATGTGGCACACTGGCAGGTGTCAGCGCCTCGTCAACGTCGCTGTCCGCTTCGCGGGCGGCAGTTCATCGCTAAGTTCAGGCTGTGGAACGGCGATTAACCACCCATGCCGGACCTTCATTCTTGAAGCGAGACGGTGGATGATGCGCTGTTTTCGATATGAACGAATGGCAGAAGGCGGAACGCTGGTGAGGCCCCTCAATGACCAATTATGTGAAGGAAATCGGGCACCGGCAGGTGTACGATATCCTCCAAAGCAGGAAGCCGCGGGCCACGCGCGGTGACCTATGGGATTTTCGGGTTTTGTGCTGGTGCGAGGCGCGCGTGATGGTTGGCGGGACAGCTTTCAGGGTGTGTATTCGGCTCTGATGCTGCCCGGCGCCGGGGCCTGCGATGGCAGTCCGCACAGCAGGTGATATCACCGGCGCGAGCGTCGTCCTTGCCGGAAGCACAAGGTTTGCACGGCGGGATGTGTTCGAGCCATGCCGGATCATGGCTGGTTGGTCCCGGTCGGGTTGGTGCCCTGCGGCGGGGCGCGGGGCTGTCGCCAGCACGCGAAGGTTTCGATGACGACCATGTGCCCACCGCAGCACGGGCATGGTGGTCGGACGTCATCGGGTTCAGCCGATAGGGTCTCTGTCACGGGCGGCACAATCCCGAGCAGTTCGCGGGCGCGTTCGAGATGCGCCTTGCGGGTGGCACCGGCGAGCAGGCCATAGTGACGGATGCGGTGGAAGCCCTTGGGCAGGACGTGGAGCAGGAAGCGGCGGATGAACTCGTCGGGGCTGAGCGTCATGACCTGCTGCCGGTCGGCTCCGCCCCGGCGGTAATCCTTGTAGCGGAAGGTGACGCCCGCCTGGTCGAAGCGCAGCAGCCGGCTGTTCGAGATTGCCACGCGGTGGGTGTAGCGCGACAGATAGGCGAGCACCGTCTCCGGCCCGGCGAACGGCGGCTTGGCATAGACGACCCAGCGCTTCTTCCAGACCGGTGTCAAGTGCCGCAGGAAGGCGCGCCGGTCGGAGAGATGCGCGAGGCTGCCATGGAAGCCGAGCCTTCCCGCCTTGTACAGCGCCATCAGCCGGGTCAGGAACAAGCGGCGGAACAGCTTGTCGAGGACGTGCACCGGCAGCAGGAACGCCGGGCGTGACGAGATCCAGCGACGGCCGTCCCGCGACATCCCGCCGCCCGGGACAATCATATGGATGTGCGGGTGGTGGGTCATCGCCGAGCCCCAGGTGTGAAGCACGGCGGTGATGCCG
>NZ_JAXOJH010000035.1:0-9667 GCF_036663655.1 Sphingomonas flavida | reverse complement strand
CCGAACCGTTCGGCGGCCTGTCGGCACGATAGCCCACCCTCAACAGCCGCAACGACACGGTCCCGCAGATCACGTGATAAAGCTCGACCCATTCGCGCCAGCCTCCTTCCCCAGCACAGATCGTGAATCAGAAAACGGCCGTCATGTGAAGCCCCGATGATTCAATTCGGCTGAAAACCGCTCTAGCTGTTCACACTATCCCATTGCGACGATGAAGGAGGTGCTGTTCAACACCACCATGTCATTCAAGCATACAGCAATCTGGAAGGCGGCCTTCGAAGCAAGCCGCACCGACGCCACTCCTGAAGAGCAGGCCCGCCTTGCCGGTTGCTACGACGCGATGCGCGCACGTGCCAGCATGCTCGTCGCAAAGATCGCCAGCGATCTTCCCCACATGACCGTCCATGACGTCACGCACCTCGATGCCCTGTGGGAGATGGCGGCCATTGCCGCTGGTAAGAATGTCGAGTTCAACCCTGCCGAAGCGTTCGTCTTCGGCGGCGCGATCCTGCTGCACGATGCAGCGATGACGCTTGCGGCCTTCCCTAGTGGGATCGCAGAGCTGCGCGAGCAAACCGAATGGCGCGATCTGCATGCGCGGTATCTGACATCTGTCCCGGCCGGCGACACGGCCGCCGCAAAGGAAGCTGAAGACCGCGCTACCGCGGATGCGCTCCGTCTGCTTCACGCCAAACAGGCCGAGAACCTGCCAATGATCTCATGGATCGGCCCGCAGAAGCAGCCGATGTTCATCATCGAGGATCAGCAGGTCCGCAACTTCTATGGTCAGAAAATCGGGAAGATCGCCTATAGCCATTGGTGGGGTATATCGAAGGTCGAGGAGGAGTTGTCGGGCACCCTCGGTGCCCTGCCAGACGTGACGAATTGCACGGTCGATCTGCTGAAGGTGGCCTGCCTGCTCCGGGTCGCTGACGCGATGCACCTTGACCAGCGCCGGGCACCGGCCTTCGAGTTCGCGCTCGTTCAGCCCACGGGCGTCTCGGCGGATCACTGGAAATTCCAAGAGCGAATGGCGAAGCCGTTCGTCCAGTCCGATGCACTCGTCTATACGGCGCAGCCGCCTTTCGAGGCTTGCGATGCCGATAGCTGGTGGACAGCGTTCGACGCGCTCCAGATGGTTGATCGGGAGCTGCGTGACGTTGATCGTGTTCTCCGCGACCGTCAAAAGAAACCGCTCGTCGTCCGGCGTGTCGAGGGCGCGCATTCCCCTAGCGATCTCGCCCGAACTGTCGAAACGGTGGGTTGGGTGCCTGTCGACAGCACCGTTCGCGTCAGCGACGTCCCCAAGATCGTTGCCACACTCGGTGGCAGCAAGCTTTATGGCGACAGCACTGCGGCACCGATCCGCGAGCTGATTCAAAATGGCCTCGACGCGATAACCGCGCGACGGCGGCTGCAAGGACGTCCGCCTAAATGGGGCGAGCTCCAGGTGCTGCTTCAAAAGCGGGACGACGGATATTGGCTCTGCTTTGAAGACAATGGCGTCGGAATGTCCCAGACTGTCCTGACCGGTCCATTGATCGACTTTGGAAACTCTTTTTGGAAATCGTCGCTAGCGATCCAGGAATTTCCCGGTCTAGCCGCCGCGGGCATGAAATCTCGCGGCAAATATGGAATCGGCTTCTTCTCGATCTTCATGCTCGGAGATTTGGTTCGCGTCATCAGCCGGCGTTACGATCGTGACACGCATTCTGCACGCGTGTTGGAATTCCGTCATGGGCTTGGCTCACGACCCAATCTGCGCAACGCCGATCCCAATGAAGTGCCTATGGACGGCGGGACGCGGGTCGAGGTTAAGCTCAAGACTAACCCGTTCGAGCCCGACGGGTTACTCTACCGCAAAAACCCATTTTCAAAGGGCAAAGTGGCCAAGCTGAGCCGGGTGATTGCTGCGATTGCGCCCGCTTGCGATGTGGCCATCACCGTAACCCAAAACGATGAGCCGCTCGGCAGTACCTCAGCCGGCGATTGGCTCGAGATCAACTCCGCGACGTTGTTGAATCGGATAACGGGAGGTGACGACACCGACGACAACGATGAACCTTCCTCGCTGGTCAAGCCGTGGGAGGACCTTGTGGAGCTGCGAGACGAGGATGGGAAGCTCTACGGGCGCGCGCGCATCGATGCGGCAAACCAGTGGTCGACTTCTGGTCTGCTTACGGTCGATGGGCTGGCCGCGAGCAAGATCGGGTTGATTGCGGGTATCCTGATCGGCGTCGAGACAACCGCGTCGCGCAATTCCGCGAGCCCTATCGTGCCCCCGCCGGTGCTTGCATCCTGGTCGTCCGAACAAGCGATAGCGCTTGCCGCCGCCGAAATACCCGACGCGGAAAAAGCGCGAGCGGCGGCCATCGTAGCGGGTTGCGGCGGCGACGTTGGGGAGCTGCCGGTTGTCTGGTGGCAGGAAAAATGGATGACCGCTTCGCAATTTGTCGAGGCGGTCGAGCCGCTTGATCGGCTGGAGGTCTACGAAGGTACCATCAGTCACGAGGATGACGATGACGTCACCAAGCGCGAGTTCGAGTCGTCGTTCAAAGCCAATGTCAAGATCGCCCAGACCGCCGACGGAAGGTACGGCAGACTGCGCGATACCGACTGGATCTCCACCGTTACAAAGGGTGGCGGCTCAACGCCTCTCGATGTGATCGAGGCGCTTCTATGCGAAGCATGGGGGAAGGTCGAGACCGAGGAGGACACACTCGTCGTCGGCGAGTCCAACGGGACTGACATCTTTCGCAACGTGGGCATCTACACCCCGATGTCGGGAGACGGGGACGAGGAAGCCGAGTAACCGTGCTCGGTTGTTCGCGGCACCGCTCGAATTAGCTTAAGATCGACAGTCCCGCCTTTGCTTCAGCGCCGTGAGCCGCCTGTGACTATAGCGAGTTCCTTCATCACGATCGTGAAGTTTCGTTCGTCGCAGAAGAAGTCGATCGGACGGTGACTCAGGAAGAAACGTTTGGCGCTGTTCAGCAAAAGCCGACCTCTCTCGTCGCGCGCTTGCGCGCGAAGGAGGTCGAGCAGGCCCGTCTGCCTCCCCCTGCGTCGCAAGGAGGACGCTGTGAGCCGCCTTTCAGCCAGCTGAAACAACCAATGTGGTCAGATGAATGAATGTCCGCTTACGGCGAGCGCATTAATCGCGCCGAATGACCAACTTTGGGTCAACCGGAACGAGCCTGCGCATGCACGCAATAGAAAACTCATCACAGCCCACCTTGGAAGTCGAGGGTGAATCGATATGGCAGCGGGGTGCCGGGTCGCTTGCCAATCTGTCGAGAGGGGGTTGCCTTGACCAGGACGAGACTGCCGTCTGCCACGTTGACGGGTATTCCTTGTGTAAGATCGATCCGCTTCGACCACCCACCGCCGAGCACCGTCACGCGCACGATCAGGCGGCCGGCCCAAACGCATTGAACATCTTTAGGGCAGCGGCTGTCTTCGATGACGCGCTCCGGGCGCACACGCGGGCCGTTGACCGCGGCGATCTGGCCCAGCCGCACCGGACCTTCGACCGGACGGACAGAGGTGCAGCCGGCGACAATCACCTCAAGGCACGCCATCACCACGGCCCGCATGCCAGCGGCGCGGTCAGCCACAGGATGAGGAGACTATGCGGCCATCGGCAACTGTGACTGTAATGCGCTCCACCCGGTAATCCTTCGTCATCGCATCGCCTGGCGGCAAACGCCTGATAATTGAGCTGTGCGTACGGCGGAGAATAACCGCATCGTCGGGTGCAACCTGCCCGACAAGGTTTGCGGCGGCCTTGGGGTTGCAGGTCGACAGCTGGGCCGGGGCGTTTTCGCCCGTCGTGGTACAAGCGCCCAGCGCAGCCAGGGCGATCAGCGCTGTCATCGTCAACGAGGTGTCGGTTCGCATGCTATTACTTTCGTCAAACATAACCCTGGATCGCAATCGAACGAAGCTGAACGGCTGTGGTGCGCCGGGCATCGTACCGGTCAACGTTTACCGATTAGCTCGGTGATCGGCAGCGTCTGGGGGGCTGTGCGCAACGTCTCGGCCAGCGGACGGTGCGCGTCGCGGTCGCACCCATAATCATACACGAGGTGACCCGCGCCACCTTCGCCGGTCCAGGTGACGTCTACCGAAGGAAGATCGGTTGCGTACACCCTGCAGGTATCGGGCCCGGTCAGCAGCACTTCGCCCACGGGCAGATAGGGTTGCAGCCGATCGTAAAAACTCGCGACCTGTGCCGGTGTGGCTGTGAAGCGGCGCTCGCCCACTACGGCCGTGTTGCTTGTCCCGGTGAAGACCCCGGCGCCATCCGCACTGATCGTCACGCTATAGACCGGGCAGAACCCATGGCATGGCGTCGTCGCATAGGTCAGGCTGCGGATTTCAGAACGGGCAGATGCGACGGCCTGTGGCTCCACCTTGTGCTCGGTCGTCGCACATCCGCTCAGCGCCAACGTCGTTCCTGCCAACCACATCAACCGCATCATTACCTCCCGCCAGCCATGTTCGGATTTCGATCTCCAACCCACCACGTCATGCCGCGACAAGTTCGATGTTGGGATGATCGCCAATGATCTCGAGGACGATATCGAAATAGGTTTGCCCAGCGCCTCGCTCGAGAGCAGCCAACTGACCAGCGATTATATCGACATTGAACGTGCCGGGCCGTTTGAGCTTTTCCGCCAGGAACGTGCGCGTCGCTGCGAGGCCGAGCGCCGATCTGCTGACGTCTACGTCCCGCCAGATCAGTTTGACCAGCTCATGCCCTTCGATCGCACCATAGCCCCCATAAAGCAGGTCGTTCAACGCATCGAGGCTTTCGCCGAGCGACCAGCTTTCGTTAGCCATGAAGACACGATTGATCTCGGCATAGAATGACGGAATGTCGACGATGGCATGACCGAGAATCTCCAATGTCTTGGTCACGTCAGGTCAGCCCGCCGCCATGCCCTCGACCGCGTGCAGTGGGGTCTGCTCGAACATGGCGGGCTGTTCGACTGCTCCGAAAAGCTTTGCCGTCAGCGGTGCAGAGATCGTGCCGGCGCCGATGTTCAGCGTGATCCTGGCGACGTGCACCCTTCGACTGCGAGGAAAGACGGGACCGGCGATCCAGCGGATCTCGGCCGCTGCGCGATGGCTCGCTGCAAGCCGAAGGGGCACCATTACCGGGCCCGGGTGCATCCCGCGCGGCGCCTGCCGGACCACCGGGGCAATGCGATTTCGCGCATCGCGTAGCCGTACCTGGGGCAGGGCGGCCAGCAGGCAATCCTGACCCATGTTGCGGACCGATAACCCGGTTCCCGAATGCGACATGCCATTGAAATCCCCATCGCGGCCGTCGAGCGATAGGCGAAGCTGACCTGCTTGACAGGGTGGCGGTAGTGGAGACGACGCAGCGAGAAGCAGCATAGCGATGATCGGCATGTCCCATCTCCAGTAAAAGTAAGCGGTGCGTAACGAACAGCGTTGGAAAGGCGGTGTCCGTGATGCCTGGCCTCGCATCAGTAGCGGCAATAGCCCTCATCACGGGACAGCATGAGGCAATCCGTTTTTCCTGCAAGGGCGCTGCGATTGATCATATTGCTCTTGCTCGGACGGAGGGTCTCGGTGACGCCGTTGCGCCGGAAGCTCAAGCCCGCGGGCGTGACCTTGCCAACGAATTTGCCGTGCATATCGGCGTCGAGCCCCCATTGATTGTCGATCACGAAGCCGCTGTCCTGGTGACTGATCTTCAAATACGTGCCTTCGCCGCCCCTCCAGCGGCCAACAAATGCGGCAGGGGGTAACAGGCGCGTTGCCGTGCTCGCCTGAGAAAGCCTTGCCCCAAGCGTCGTCGCCCGTGCCTTGGTGACCTTGATCCAGCATTGCGCGACGGCAAGCGATGCCATCGATCCGCCGCTCCGGCCGCGGGCAAGGCAGTCGCGATCCCGTGACTTCAACCAGGCGCGTTGCTCGGCAAGCAGCGTCTGTTGCGCGGCCGGTCGCAGTTGGCCGCGCACGGCAGCGTAGCGAGCGCTCATCTGCGCATCGGCGACGCGCAGGTCGTGTGCCGCACAGCGCTGCATGTCAAACGTCGACGTGCACCGGGCAGGCGGGGGATCACGAAACGTCGGATTGTTCATGAAAGCGCCAGCGGTCTGCGCGCTCGCAGGCATCGCACAGAAGAAGCCAGCGACTACGGCAGAAAAACCCATAATTAGCTTCACGTTCTTGTCCTCCTGATCCGGCCTGCGCTCGATGTGACGTGCCTAATATGAATGTGCGATGGCAAGGCCATACAAGCAGCAACGCCACTCGACGTGGTGGCAGTGGAACAGACGGGATGGCATCCGCGGTAAACGTCAGTCGCGCGCGCGCGGAAGCGCTGTCTTTCCTTCCCTTTCGAGCAGTCTGGGCGATGGATCGGGCGGCGAGCTGTGACGCCTATCCAGATTATCGAATGGCTGAAGTTGGGAGGCTGAGAAGGGGCCTGAATGTCCACAAATGGGTCAGGCTGATCCAGAGCCGATGGCTGCGATGCTCATCGATTCAGGCGCAACGACCTGCCAGTCAGCCTCGCCCCCAGCCGTCACGCTCAGCGAATAGCTTCTGCATTACGACCATATTGTCGGTGCCCCATTGGCATAACGGCTCAAGCGCTCGGGCGAGGCTCTGGCCAAGTTCGGTGAGCGTGTAGTCGACCCGCGGCGGCACTTCCTTGTAGTCGGTCCGGCGCAGGACGCCGTCCGCTTCGAGTTCCTTGAGTTGCTGGATCAGCACCTTGTCACTGACGTCGCGGATGGCGCGCTTCAATTCCCCATAGCGGGTGGGCCCACGTAGCAAAAAGTACAGGATCAGGGGCTTCCACTTTCCCGAGATGACCTTGAGCGTGGCGTCGAGCCCGCAGGTGAAGGCAGGCGCGATGGGGGCAACGGCGTGATCGTCAACCAGTGGCATTTCAGACATTAAAGGTACTTACCAAAAGGTGCATACTTGTCCTTAGGTAGGCCGCAAGCCAACTGCGTGCAACCAATGAATGGAGGCACTTTTGACCAGACTGAACGGGAAGATCGCTGTTATTACCGGGGGTGGCACGGGGATTGGCTTGGCGTCAGCGAAGCGGTTCATCGCCGAAGGGGCGTTCGTGTATCTGTTCGGACGCAGGGCGGATAAGCTGGAAGCTGCTGTGACGGCGCTCGGCGGCAATGCACGGGCAGTCCCGGGATCGGTTACCGATGCTGGCGATCTCGACCGGCTGTACGACACGGTGAAGCAGGAGCACGGCAAGCTTGACATCCTGTTCGCCAATGCCGGCACGGGGGCATTGTTGCCCTTGTCCGAAATCACGCCCGACCATGTCGACGCGACGTTCGACGTCAATGTGAAGGGCACGATCTTCACGGTTCAAAAAGGCCTAAAGCTGATGGAGGCCGGCGGTTCGGTCATCCTCACCGGCTCAACCACAGGCGTCATGGGGACTCCGGCATTCAGCGTCTACAGCGCCTCAAAGGCGGCAGTCCGCAACCTGGCGCGCAGCTGGGCGCAGGATTTGCGGGGCACGGGTATCCGGGTCAATGTCCTGTCACCGGGGCCGACTTTGACCGAGCTTGCCGCCGAGGTCGTTGGCCGTGATGCCATAATCGAGATGGGGGCGACGACGCCGATCGGACATGTTGGCGAGCCGTCAGAAGTCGCGGCTGCTGCTGCCTTCCTGGCATCATCAGACAGCAGCTTCATGACGGGCAGCGAGCTATTTACCGACGGTGGCCTGGCGCAGATTTGACGAAGTGCTCCAGTCGGCTTGAGGTCGGCTGGCACCATCAAACCAGCCCGCGGAGTGCCACACCAATAGCAGCTGCGACCTTCCGGCCACCGCGCCACGCGATGACAGTGCCGGAAGGCCGACATGAACGAATGGCAGAAATCAGGAACGTAAAAATCGGTCGGGAATGACCTCTTCTGGGTCCAAGCTGCCGAGGTTCCGTCTAGCGCCGATGGCGTGCTAGGAACGTCCACATCGCCTCATTGTCTACGACTGACCAGCTGTGTTCTCCCCCGCGTGTAACACGCGCTGCAACAGTCGCCCCGTCTGGGCAGCGTGCGTAACCTTGCTCGTAGATCATAGCGCTCAGATTGCGAGCGTAAGGTTAGGAGCAGCCGTTTAGCACGGCCCAGCGTTGTAGGGCCACGGTCTGGGCATATTGCCAGTAGGAGGCACCGCCTCCTGTGATCGGGTTTGTGGAATCAGCGTCGCCGGCAAAAGCTAGAACGGGCATCGGCACTTCTGGGCGACAGGTTGCGGGATCGGCCTGCGTCCGATCGGACGCGAGCGGGCGTCCGGCGCGCAGTCCGACAACTGGCGCAATCGCAGCGAAACGTCGAGCGGCGACGCAGCCGAGCCAAGAACTCATCCGCCCACCACCCGACAAGCCGGTTACGTATACGCGTGTGCGGTCGACACAGCCAGTTGCGACAAGCCGGTCGGCCAGCCCCGTCAGATAAGCCACATCGTCGCGTGCGTCCTTTGGCGGCAAGGTACCCGCCACCGTAGGGACGCCAGGAATATTCCAGACAAAGCCATGAGCTGCTGCAATACCGCCGTCAGGCGCTACGACCACAAAGCCATGCCGATCCGCCGTGTCAGCAAAATGGCTATCGCGCAGTATCTCTGCCCCAATGCCTGTGCTGCCGTGCAGTAGAATCACAAGCGGCATGGGCTCGGCTGTGGGCGCCACGGGAAGGTAGACCAATGGCCGTTCGGGTAAGGCGTCAACGTCGCCAAGGCGGCACTCGGCATGAGCGACAGCAGCACCGAAACAAAGGCTCAGGGCAATCAGAAGACGAAGAATCACCATGTTTCCGATCCCCGAGGTCAGCCAGTTGCTCTCAGAAGCGATTACAACACCAATTGATGGGTGTCCAAAGCTGGCGGCAGGCGTGGTCGCCGTGACGATCTGCTGTGGGTCGGCTTGCAGTGATTGTGGCCGCGGATCACGCCTGGATATTGAACAAGACCGAAGCACGGCTTATTTCGGTAGAACGTTCACCGACCATCCGCCTAATAAAGGCATTATCTGCCTTCGAACCTGCCCACCTCAGTCAGCCTAACCACCGCGCAAAGCCTCCATAGCATCGCGGTACCTTCTCTCTTGGTCCGCGCGCGCCTTCTTGAGCCGTTGGTGCTCTCGATCATGATCGTCTTCCAAGGCTTGGCGTTCCTTTCGGAGCGATGCCTCGCGGGCGACCAGATCACGCCGCGCCGCATCGTATCGTTGCTCGGCTTCCTCGATTAATTGTACCGCCTGATCGAGTTTTGACCGAGACGGGCGAGGCTTTGGCTTTGTGGGTCGGGGCTTCGCCTTAGGCAGATAGGCATCCGTCTTTTTCGTCGGCTCGAATTTCGGGTTCGCTGGTAAAGCGGCTATGTGCTCATCCATGGTTCCACGGATTTTGCGGACGACTTGGCCCGGGTGCGTCAACGGCTCCTTCATCAGCGTGGCGTCAGTAACCTCTTCCGCCATACCGCGAGCGAACAGGTCCGCATCCGCACCCCAGGCTTGCAATGCAGCCTTTCTGAGATGGCCCCCTAAATGACCTGACAGGGTCTCGCTCTTGGATAAGAGTGAGGCATATGACTGAGCATACGACCAGGCGTTACAACGACGGCGAGGTCCTCTCCGGGGTTCAGCGC
>NZ_JAXOJH010000034.1:0-10861 GCF_036663655.1 Sphingomonas flavida | reverse complement strand
GTTCCCCTCGCTGGCTGCGGCAAGACGGATCATCGAAGCATGGCGGACGGACTACAACACCGTGCGTCCGCACAGCAGCCTCGGCGGCATGGCACCCGCCGACTTCACCAACCGCCCTCGCCACGGGCATGAGGACACCGAAGCTAACTTATCGGTGGCCTGAAAATGGGGAGCAGGTCAGTGGCCACACGGTAAAGCAGTCATTCGTTTAGTCGTCACAAAGCATCTAACAGCGGGCGTCAGCAGCCCAGGCGAATGATCTTCAGGATCACCGAGCTTGAGGTGCTGTTGCGTAAGGCCGCTGCACGCATTTCCACAGGTATCTCCGTATTTGATGCAGATAAGTGGAGTCCGACCTGTTGAAAAAGCCCGCGGTAGAGAACAAATACAGAATGGAGGGGTTAACCATGACGACGAAAAGCGCTGACGAATACCTTGCCGCACTGGCCGACGCGCTCGCGATCAGCGAAGCGCGCTATGACCAAGCGTGCCGCAGCTACGCGTCGCTCGGCGCCTGGCTGCACCGCCCGGAATCGACCGTCTTGCGTTACGGTCCGCAGATATACGTGCAGGGGTCCTTCCGCCTCGGTACGGCGATCCGTCCGTTGAACGATGAGGAGGAATACGACGTCGACTCGGTCTGCGAGTTGCAGTTGCTCGGCACGGGCGACCTCAGCCAGAAGGCGCTGAAGAAGCTGGTCGGCGACGAGATCAAGGCGTATCGGATAGCGCAGAATATGGTGAAGCCCGTTACCGAGGGTAAGCGGTGCTGGGTGCTCTCCTACTCCGATGGCGCCCAGTTCCACATGGACATCGTGCCGGCGGTCCCGAACAACTCGCGGCAGAAGCTTCTTCTCGAGGCATATGGCCTCGACACCCGCTTCTCGGAGACGGCAATCGTCATCACTGACGTGCGGTCACCGACCTACGAATACATCTCCGACGACTGGCAGCGGTCCAATCCGAAGGGTTACGCGAAGTGGTTCCAGCTGCGCATGGGGCCGATCTTCGAACGGAAGCGCCGTGCGATTGCGGAATCGGTCCGGGCCAGCGTAGAGGACATTCCGGAATACCGGGTCCGCACCCCGCTGCAGTCCGCGATCATGATCCTCAAGCGGCACCGCGACGGCATGTTCGTGGACCGCTACGACGAACGGCCGATCTCGGTCATCATCACGACGCTCGCCGCGCACGCCTACAACGGGGAGGAGAAAATCTCCGACGCGCTCTACGCTATCCTGGCGAACATGGACCGCTTTATCGAGCATGACGGCCAGAACTGCATCATCCGCAACCCGTCCGACCCGCTCGAGAACTTCGCGGACAAGTGGCCGACGCATCCCGAGCGGCAGAACGCCTTCTTCGAGTGGCTCGCGCAGGTGCGGCATGACTTCGGTCAGCTGGCGCAGCAGGTCGAGCGCCGGCGGCTTGTCGAGAGCGTGGCCCCGCGGATGGGCGCCATCGCCGAGAAAGCGGCCGCGCGCATGGACCCGCCCTCGGGAAGCATGCTTCGCCCCGCCGCGTCGGCCGCAATCATCGGGACCGGTGCGGCGAGCGCCCCCGCGTTCCCGAACACCCGCCGCGAGCCGACCTCCCCCAAGGGCTTCGCTTGATCTGGTGGGGCGAACAACCCGGCCGCGCCCAGTCCGAGCGGAACGCGATCGGCGATCTCGCCGAACGTAGCCAGTGGCTGGCCAACGTGGAGATGCGGCTGATCGGCACGCAGCTGGCGTTCGACTTCGACCTGGAGATCGGCGAGCGGAATATCCCGCTGACTCTAGTCTACCCCGACTTCTTCCCCGACGCCGCGCCGTCGATCCTCGCGCGCGACCGTAAACTACTGTCCGGCCACCAATACGGCCCATCGGGCGAACTGTGCCTCGAGCACCGGCCGGATAACTGGACCCCCGACGTCACTGGCGCGATGATGATCGAGAGTGCACACCATCTACTCTCGTCGGAGGACGAGACCGGTCAACCCGCCCCGGCCGACCACCGAACGACGCGCGCGCAACGGATGCGGTACTCCGCGTTCCGCTTCCTCTTCTCCCGGGACACGCTGTCCGGGCTCGGCCTGATTGCCGAAGGTGAGGTGGCCGAGGGCGAAATGCAGGAGCAGGACGTCGCCGGGACCTACGTGGCGCAGCTGTCGCGGATCGGTCCGACGGACGCGCCGCTCTGGCTTGAGGCGAAGAAGCGCGGCGGGGACGTGCGGTCCTTTCGGGCTGTGGTGGTGCGCGTGCCAGCGGGCGGCGGTCGCGCGTCGAAGGATCTCGATGAGCTTAAGACGCTGCTGTGGGCACATGGTCACCCGGCCCTCGCGACTGATCTCAAGGACGGGTCCGACCTGGTCGGCGTCCTCCTGTTCGATGGACAGCGCATCCACGTCCCGATGGTATTCGGCGACTCGGGCGCGCGGAAGCTAATCAGCTACGACGCGATCTTCGCCGAGCCGGACGGCGTCAGGCTCGACCCATCTTACGAAAGGCTGAAGGCGGCCAAGGTCGCGATCGTCGGATGCGGATCGGTGGGCTCGAAGGTAGCCGTGCAACTCGCCAGGTCGGGCGTCGGGGGCTTCGTGCTGGTCGACGGCGATGTGCTGTCGGCGGGCAACCTCGTCCGCAACGAACTCGACTGGCGATCTGTCGGCGTGCACAAGGCGCCGGCGCTCGGCGCGCGGCTGATGGACGTCAACGCCGACTGCACCTTCACCGCCCGGACGAACCCGCTCGGCGGACAGGAGAGCGGTGCGATGGCCGCCGCGACGATGGCCGCCATCGAGACCTGCGACCTCATCGTCGACGCGACCGCCGATCCGGCCGTGTTCAACCTGTGCTCCGCGATCGCGCGCCGGGCCGAGAAGCCGATGTGCTGGGGCCACGTCTTCGGCGGCGGTGCCGGCGGCATCGTCGTGCGGCTGCGCCCCGGACTCGACCCGACGCCGCTGACCGCGCGGCAGAGGATCGAGGCCTGGTATGCCGAGCAGGGTGTCGACTGGCCGGACGACGGCTCGGCGAAGCCATACGAGGACAACGGCACCGGCGGACCCCCGCTGATCGCAGACGACGCCGACGTCAGCGTGATCGCGTCGCACCTGTCGCGCTTCGCAATCGACCTTCTGGCCCGACCGGAGGCGACCGGCTTCCCGTACCCCGCCTACGTCATCGGCCTCAGCGACCGGTGGCTATTCACTGCGCCGTTCGACGTCCGTCCGATCGACCTCGGCGAGAACGACACTTGGGGGGTGAAACCGGGCTCCGGCGACATCGAGGCGCTCAAGGGGCTGCTAGCCGACCTCACGGCGAAAAAGACAGATGAGGGTTGAGATCGCGCCGGACGTCAGGACGATTCTCAAGCGCGCGCTCCGCGCAGCCGGTAGGCGCGAGATCGGTGGGGTGCTCATGGGCGAGCAGATCGAACCGGGCCACTTCCGTGTCGTTGACTTGTCCATCGACAAGGAGACCGGCGGCCGTGCGCACTTCGTACGGAGCCCCGAGGCGCACGCCGACGCGCTGGATGCATTCTTCCAGCGGACGGGAAACGAATACGACCGATTTAACTACCTCGGGGAGTGGCATTCCCATCCGCGCTTCCCGGTCGATCCCAGCATACAGGACGCGGCTTCAATGATCGAACTCGTCCATGGCGAACGCGGCATCGACTTCGCGGTGCTGCTCATCGTGAGGCTCGACTGGTGGCGGCGGATCGCAAGCTCGTGCACGCTGTTCCGCCGCGGCCTTCAACCTTCACTTGTCGAGATATTGGAGCAATGACCGTGCTGAATCATTTCCTGCGCTCGCTCATCGACTGGGTGTTCAGGCGGCGGTCCGTCGGCGCATCGCTGATAAAGGTCGGCGTTCCGCTGTATGCTCTGGTGCTAGCCAGCCTCACCATCGGCATCACGGTCCCCACCAAGGGCGGCCCCTTCATCTTCTCGTGGGACACCTCCGGCGGAGCCGCAGCACTGAGCTGGGGTGTTTTTATAGTCGCCACGACCATCGTCCTGACGGGACTGCTCCTAGTCATCCGCGACGTCCGCCGTGAAAACCGCGAGAAGGTCGTCGTGATCGAAGCGCGCGGCCTGCGTGATTGGCAGGGCGAGCCGCTGGAGAAGGCGGTGCCGATTTCGGTCCGGGGACGGCGCGACGCCTTCGTCGTCGATGTTCGGCAGGGCCTGGTCGATGGTCGGATCGTCAGCCCGGAACGCGCGCTGCAGAAGCTCGCCGGCGTTCCCGACGACATCTCGCGGCGGACGGACGGTATGGACCGGGCCGACGTTTTATTCGCACTGGGCGGCCTCGCGCCCGTGCCGCTCCTCTTCCTGTTGGGCGTGATCGTCGATGACGAGCACCGAACCCTGTTCATGGACTGGGACCGCAACGCGCACATTTGGCGGCCGCTGGATGAGGACGATGACGGCAGGCGTTTCGATGTCACCGGGCTCGGCGCGGTCGCCGCCGGCATCAGCCGCGTCGCGCTCTGCGTATCCGCCTCCTACGACGTGCTCGACGCTAACGTTCGCCTGGTCGAGCCTGCGGCGCCGATCGTCCGGATGGACCTGCAGGATCGGTCGACCGCGTCGCATTGGTCGGATGCCAAGCAGCAGCAGCTCGCTCAGCAGTTCCTCGACACGGTCATGGCGCTCTCGCGGCAAGGCGTTAGCGAGATCGCGCTGTTCCTGGCCGCGCCGGCGAGCCTCTCGCTCCGGCTCGGGACTGTCTACGACCGGCGTAACCTGCCGGGCGTGACGGTGAACCAGTTCGAGCAGGCGAATCCGATGAAGTTCCCTTGGGCGGTGCGCATGCCGGTCGCGGGATTGGCCACCCCTGAGCTGGTGCAGCGCTGATGACCGGTGAGGGAGCACCGGCAACGCAGCCGGTCATAGACGTCGCGAAGCTCGCTCGCTCGATGATCGACCTGGCGCCGACCCAGTTCACACGCGACGCGATGCTGGGCGCCGCCTTCCCTCTTGAGCAGCGCGAGAACCCCCTGCGGCTGAACCTCTTTGCCACTGCCATCAGGATTTTCCTCGATTACGTGATGGACGCACTCGCGCCACGCGAGCAGGTCGAGGCATGCCGCTGGTTCGAGCCGGTGGAGGGCCAGGACAGGCCGGTCCGCAATGCGAGGCTGACCTACGCTCTCATCGGCGGCCTGACTGTCGAGCAGGTCGAGGAGATCACCAGCGTCGACGTGAAGCCGCTGATCAAGGACGTCATCAGCGCCTACGGCGACCTGAACAAGCACGTCCACGGCCGAGAGGACACGATCGTCTGCGACCTGGACGAACAGGACGCGATCGCCCACGACGTGCTGGTCGACCTCGCACAACTGCTCGAGGCTCAACGCGACTACCGGCGCGAGATCGTCGACGGCATCGCCGACGGACTGCAGCGCGAGGCGGTCGAGGCGTTTACCACCGAGACCATCGGGGAGATAGACATCCTGGCGACGCACCACACGGTCGACTGGGTCGGCATCGACGAGCGCCACGTGACGAGCATCACTGCCGCCCACGTCGAATACGAGATCACCGGCTCCGTCGGCGTCACGCTGCTCTACGGCTCGGGCAGCGACCGGCGTCGGGGCGATGGCGCCGAGATCGGTGACGAGTTCCCGATCGGGATGCGCTTCCAGGTGCCTGTCGAAACGCCGCAGGACCTCGGCGAGGCCGAAATCACGAGCGAGATAGACACGTCGGCATGGTTCGACAATGGCAAGGATGACGACGTTCAGAACACCGCTGACTTCAACCTTTAGGCGCAACCGCTAACCCCGGCCATCGACGCGGCATGAACAAACGGCAGCTTTTGTGACGCTCAACCAGTCGATCGAACGGCCGAAATTGGGGCGCCAAGCCGACCCGCCCGTTTGCGCGACCCGAATGGCGGGTTTCAGCAAAGCCCGACGCTCACATCGACGGCGTTGAATGTCTTGAGCTGGTCGCAAGCTGCCTCTCCCGCAGATTAGGTAACATCCCAGAAACCGCCCTCGGGGATACCGCGATAGCCGCGAAACGCTCGCTTCTAAAAGGATGTCGCTTCACACTTCTGTGGATCATGGCGGCCTCGCCGCTATCGCTCTTTACCTCCCACTCCCCTTTCAGGTAAATTGTCGCTTGATTTGCACCTGCCTTTACTTAGTCTTGCCGATGCAAGCACGTCCTGCTGGGAATGGGTTGGGTCGACATATTTTCTCACAGACGCGACTCGCCCAAGTCCAAGAACGCCTTGCTTTGTTGTAATGCTGGATACGGTCGCAGAAATTTGAGGCTTCGGGTGGTTAGCATTCATCTCGGCGAACCGCTTCTGCGTCTCCGCATCTTGGCCTTGGGCTGACAGCGCCCGGCGCTCATCAAGCGACAGACCCTCGGTGCTGATCGACCATCGCCCGGCCTCATCGCAGACCGGCAGACGCCCCATTTCCCCCAATTTTGCGAAAGCCCGCTTCCACGACTGCCTGAGAACTTGTTGTTCGCGAGGAAGAGCTAATGCCCGTGCGCGCGATAGGTCATCAACGAGTTCGGACTGGGGTACCGAAAAAGGATCAATTGCACTGGCTGCAACCTCCAACGCCGCGGCGCTGACTGGAACATTTAGCGGCGATGAATTACTCGATATGTTCGAATGCAACTTTGACCCAATAGCGGGTTCACCAAGACCTTCGATTTCTCGTGGCCCGTTCTCCCCCGTTTGCGAATCTGATTTTGGGACGATGGTTGATTGAGTCGGCCCTTGAGAGGTAGCTTTGGGCTGACGCGCTCGCCACTTGGCCGCCAAATCCGCATCCGCCAGAACATGTCCCAATCCATATCGCTGGGCGATTTCGAACGTGCGCTTTCGAAACTGCTTGTCGCCGTTGACCGACACCTTGCCGTCGAACTTCAGCGCAGCCAGCCGCAGGGCGGCCAGCAGGGCCTCGTCGTCCTGAATGACGACCGCGATGTTCGGGCCGCGATCCAGGAATGCCGTCGGCTCATCGGGTCCTCGGGCATAGCGCGTGCCGTCTGAGCAGGGATAGCCATGATAGCCATCGATTTCAGTTGGCAAACCAGACTTGCCCTGGGCGACGCCACTGAGGTGCGGCAGATCCTCCACGTCGAAGCGGTGTCGCCAACGCCTTGCGAAAACACCTTCTCGGCGCGCGTAATACCAACTCTCTAGATTAGGCGGCGGTCGCGTCAACGGTGGCTGAATTTCGCCTGCCGCAGGTTGCGCCTGTTCGCCTTCTTCCCGTGCAAGGCCAGCCGGGAAGGAACGCTGCTCGCGACGTATTTGCTGCTGCTGCCGCCAGCGCTCGCATTCTGCACGGTACTCGTCGGCGCGGAACGCGTCGGCAAGTCGATCACTATGGTGGTTACGCGATACTTCATGAATCTCTTCCCGCCGCGGCTCGAATGAGCCGAGACGTTTCTCTACCTGGGTCCGGGTGATCGCTCGATCGATACCGGACGCCTTCACGCGTTCGTCACCGACCGTGAGCGTCACACCATTGGTGCCGACGATGTCGTAGCGAATACCGACCTCCGCCAATGTAGCATGCAGGTCGTTCCACGACCGTGCAGCCTTGATACGTGGTACCGCGTCCTCCTGCACAATCCGCTGTGCGGAGCGATAGCCGGTCCGGTTCTCAAACGACGTTGCCTTCGGACAAAGCGGCTTGCACCCCGCCTTCTGTCTTGCTGCGGCATCGGCCGCCATTACCAGCCTGCCGTTCACGACGTCATAGCGCGCGTCGGCCTCCGCCTGCCATCCGAACCGATCGACAATCAAAGCGATCGCCTGATGCGCCGCTTCACGGGTGAAGCCGTCGTTGATCTCAATCATCCGCTCCGACAGCGGATCGTATCGATTGAGCGCCAGATGGACGTGCCGATTATCGGTGTCGCCGTGGCAGGCATAAATGCACGGCTGGTTACCGACGCCGAGGTGCTCGACGAACATCGCCACCGTCTCATCAATCTCTGCAGGCGTCGGAAGTTCGCCCTCACGCCAGCTGAGCAGCCAGTGATCGATCGGGTTGGGACTTCGGCTGGCCATTTGAGCGATGGCGATCATCTCAGCGCGTTGCCCGGCGATATTCGAGCTGACGAAGTTGCGCGCACCGATATGGAAAAGGCGCTCTCCTTTCGTATCGCCAAGCCCCTCGCGAAGCATATAGGCGACTTGATAATCCTTCTCAGCGCTCTGCTTCTCAGGCTGTCGAAGATAATCGACGAGATTGCGGGCATGTTTCGCCCGCTCGATGGTGGCGTTGCGTCCGGCAGGCCTTGCGGGAATATGCTTCACGATCACGGCGCCGGCGCCCCGTCGCTAGCATCGTCCAGATCGACGGTCAGGCCCCCGATTGCTGCGCATATGTCACCAAGCGTGTCGGCGACGGTATCGGCATCGATTTCCGTCTTTTCGGCCAGATCCTTAACACGGCGCCCGAGCACGTGCAGGACGGCTATCTCACGCAGTTTGTCCCGATCGCGCAAGCCCCCGTCGAACAGGCGTTTGCGAACGTACTTCGATATGCCGACTTCGCCCGCCTCTTGAATGAGCAGCCGCTTCTCCTCGGCCGTGACGCGAATGTTGATGCTCTCGCCAGTTTTTGCGCGCGGCGCGCGCTTCCCGCGCGGCTTACGGCTTGGCCGGTCGGTCGCGACCTTGCTCATTTGTCTGCCCCTGCGACAAGCCTTCGGCGCGGAGCAGGTCCGCCCCGGCGGACTGTGGTGTTGTACACCACCCATCCTGCTACTCTGTTTCCTCGCTCGACATTGCGGAGGCGAGAGCCGGAGCGCATCCTCTTCTCCTTACTGGTGCGCACCCCTCGTCTTCTTTTCTGCTCAGCCCGCCGGGGCTGCCTGGAGCGCGTCATGCGCGGTCCCCTTTGACGCGGGTAGGGCGCGCCTGCCGCATGTTTGGCGGTAAAAGGCGGATGGTCCGCTGGTCCGGCAGATGGCCGGTCACGATCGGGATCTTCGCCACCGTGGCCTTGAGCTTCTCGAGCGAGGCCCGCCCCGGATAGCGCGTCATGCCTTCGCCACCCGTCCCCTTGTGGCCGAGTAGATCGTTGCGGAACTCGATGAAGACCTCCTGGTCCTTCAACTCGTCCGACACGGTATGGCGGGCGGAGTGCATCGCCTGACCGCGCTTCCGGTCGGGCACGCTCGGCGCAATATAGATCCACCACAGCTTGTAGAAGACGTCGCCCAGCTTCCGCTTGGTATCGCCGCCGGGCACGAATTCGGGGAACAGCAGCGTCTCCCCGGCCGCGCGCATCGCCTCGACATAGCGCAGGAAGCCCAACCGGATCAGCTCGTCGGCGATGACGATCACGCGCCGGGCGGACTTGTTCTTGATCCGCCCGGTGATGGTGGGGCGGATCAGCAGATAGTCGATGCTATGCCGCTCCTCGACATCGTCGAGCATCAGCTTGGCCAATTCCTCGCGCCGCGCGCCGGTGTACCAGATGAGCAGCAGCAGATAGAACAGGCCATCGTGGATGACCTTGGGGCCGGGCTTCAGTCGCTCCTCGACGCCGACGCAGCCCGTCCATGGCGGCAGGCGGAAGATCGCCTCGCCTTGTTCCCGGGTGTAGCGCAGCCGTGCTTCACGCTCATCCTTATCGATCGGGGCCGTGAACTCACCGAAGTCGATCGGCTCGGCGATGGGCACCGCCTTGCGCGTGAAGCTGTGGATCTGGCCCAATTTGTTGAAATGCTTGTTGGCGGTGCCGGTGGACAAGCCGATCTGATCCATGGGCACATCGCCCGTCTCGACCCGATCGGCGAACACGGCTGCCGCCTGTTCCAGGCTCTGGCCGAGGTCGTGGTCGCCAGCGGCCTTGCCATAGTTGACGGAGAGCTGATCGAACCATTTGTCGAGCTCGACGATGTCCGCCTTGGTGACCCGCCAAATTGGCGTTCCAGGGGGCAGCGACTTCTGCAGCAGCACGGCGGCCCAGCGGATCTGGCGCAGCGTCTGTTCGCCGACGCTATCCTTCTCGCGCTTGCCGCCCTTGCGATGCTCCAACAGGCGGGGCGTCGTGGCGATCATCCGCTCCGCTGCCTCGACCGGGGTGCAATGCAGCCAGTCCTCTGGCACCGCCGAAGCTAAACCGACCGGCGCAGGATGAACGCCAGCGACCGGCGAAGGCGACGGCTGCGGCGGTGCAGGCATGGCCGAATTGCCAGGCGCCACCGTCCCGGGCGTGGCCGCACTTCGAAGCTGCGCCTCTGCGGCGGCATAGACGTCGCGGTAGGCCGGGTAGAGGGCGAGCTCCAGCATCCAGCGCAGCCGGTCATCGACTGCGAAACCTGCAGCGGCGAGATGGCGATCGATCTCGTCTGGCCGGATCAGACTAACACCGCGCTCCTCGCGCATCGCAATGATTGAGCGCAGATCGGCGATCCGCTGCGCGCTCCATCCCTCCGCCTCCAGTTTGCGCTCTTCGGCCGGTAGGAAGGACATATGGCCGCCCTGGTTCTTCAGTCGCTCCAAATAATCGACGAACGCCAGATTGGCGGCCGAGTGGGTCTCAAAATCGTACGGCGTCGATCGCTGCAGGGTGCACACCTCCGCCAGCCGCTCCTCGTACATCGCCTTGGCGATCGCCTGGAGCTCCTGCTCGGTGATATCGGTCTTCTGCCTGGCCCGCCTGTCGAGCATCTCCAGCACCCTCGGCGTCACCGCCGTGAGCGCCGCCCCCATGTTGCGCACTGCCTTCCGGTCGGTGGTGCGCAGCGACAGCCGGACATCTAGAGCGGTTTTCAGCCGAATTGAATCATCGGGGCTTCACATGACGGCCGTTTTCTGATTCACGATCCGTGCTGGGGAAGGAGGCTGGCGCGAATGGGTCGAGCTTTATCACGTGA
>NZ_JAXOJH010000033.1:0-12688 GCF_036663655.1 Sphingomonas flavida | reverse complement strand
TCCGCTGGTCCGTCCAGGAAATCCGCCGTATCGTCATCCGGCTGGCCCAGCGGCGCATCGAGCCTCGTCGCGTTATCGCTTGGTCATGCTGGCGACGCGCCCACCAAGCCGCCGCTCGACGCTCACATGTCCGATCAAGAACGTAACTGTAATGCTAGGCAATTTCCTGACCACATCCTCCCACTCGTAGGTAAGGCCGTCTTCTGAACTCCCCTCCCGCAGGCGGGAGGGGTTGGGGGAGGGGCGTGCCGCACGCTATGACGTTTCGGTATGCCTATGGCGGGCTCCGCATATCTTCTCCACGTTCAGTTCCTCACGACCGTCGGTGGAGTGAAAAAGCTACCTTCATACAGTGTCGCTCGTGGCAGGCCCTCCCCCCAACCCCCTCCCGCCTGCGGGAGGGGGAGCACGCGGCGTGCGGTCGGTACTTGCAGCAGGATGACATGAGGTGGACTCCCCCTCCCCTCCAGGGGAGGGGCCGGGGGTGGGGCGCTTCCACAAACGACAAGCCTTGGAGTGATGCCCCACCCCAACCCCTCCCCTGAAGGGGAGGGGCTTTCTTCGAATCAACCGCATGTCATCATGGTCTGGCCATTCCCCGGCGGTGGGAAGTGGAGGGGTCTTCATACAAAATTGAGGCCGCTGCCGGATCCGGGATCCTGTCATTTCAGACCATGCGAGGCGCGCAGACGCTCCGCCCATCCCAAATCCCCCGCCACCGCCCCACCAACCCCTGTTGGTCGACCGTCCGGAGCACTCGGGCGCGTGGGATGCGCGAGGGCCATTGCCGTTCGGGCTGAAACACGCTTTATGTGACTTGGTCCCATGACGTTCGCATTCCTTTCCCGCGCTTCGCTGGCGCTCGCCCTGGCCCTTGCGGCCGCACCCATGCCCCTTTTTGCGCAAGAGGTGGTCCAGCCGCTTCCCGGCACCACCGATGCCGATCGACTGGGCGATGTGATGCGCCGCGTGGCGCAGAACCCGCGCAACGTCGATGCGCTGGTCGAGGCGGCCGAGCTGTCGCTGCACTTGGATGATCTGTCCGGTGCGGCGTCGCTGCTGGCGCGGGCCGAGAAAGTCGATGCCCGCGATCCGCGTGTGAAGGCGGGCATGGGGTCGATTCTGGTCCGGTCCGAACGGCCGGGCGAAGCGCTGCGTTATTTCTCCCAGGCCGAGGCGGCTGGGTTGGCACCGGCGAAATTCGCGGGCGACCGCGGCCTGGCCTATGACTTGGTCGGCGACCAGGGGCGGGCGCAGCGCGATTACCGGTTGGCGCTGGCGAATGCTCCCAGTGACGAGATCGTGCGGCGCTATGCGCTTTCGCTGGGCATTTCAGGCCGCAAGGACCAGGCGCTCGAGCAGCTGGACCCGCTGCTGCGCAAGACGGACCGGGCCGCGTGGCGTGCGCGCGCCTTTATCCTGGCGATGGGTGGCGACCTTCCCGAGGCGACACGCATCGCCGCGACCATGATGCCGCCGCAGCTTGCGCAAGGGCTGCAACCCTTTTTCCAGCGTCTGCCGACGCTGCCCGCCACCGACCGCGCCTTTGCGGTTCATTTCGGTGAGACACGCGCCACGCCCGAGCGGCTCGCCGATGCGCGTCTGGCCCCGAACCTGCCGCCGCTGACGCCCGAGGCACCGGTGGCATTGGCATCCACGACACCTGTTGCGGTGCCCGGCACCGCGCCGACGAGCCGCGAAGATCGCCGCCGGGCCGGGCGGCAAGTGATGCGCGACGACCGCCGCGTGGCCCTGGCCGCCGCGACGTCGGCACCGCGGACGGTCCAATCGACGCCGGTCCCCGTCACGGCCGCACCGGTGCAGATGGCCAGCGTCGCACCGACGCCCATGCCTGCCCCCGTGACCAATGCGAACGTCGTGGCGGCCGCATCGCCGATGCGGACGGTGCAGCCGCAGCCGGGCTTCTCTACCGCCGCGCCCACGGCCCCAGTCTCGACGCCCGCACCGGTGGCCATGGCCTCGAACGGCACGGCGACGATGATCCAGCCGCTGCCCGCACCGCTGTCCCGGCCCATGGCGACCAGCGGGGCGACGGCGACGGTGCAGCCTTTGCCCGCCTCGCCAGCACCGGCACCGCTACAGATGGTGCAGGCGCTACCGCCCGCCGACCCGGTTCCCGCCCCCGTCCAGACGGCGCCAGCGTCGTCACCGGCCGAGCGTACGCCGCCGACCGCGCTGGCGATGGCCGAGCCGGTTGCTCCCCGCACGCTGACGCGCGCCACGCGCTCGACACGGCGTCCGTCCCTGGCGGCGACACGGGCGGTCCGCGAGGATTCGATCCTTGCCCGGATCGTCGCCAATCTGTCGATCCCGGCGTCCGAACTGGGCGTCGAGGGCCCCGATCGCCCCGCATTGGTCGCGGCGGCGACGCCGATCGCCTCCGGCCCGCAGCGTGTCCTGGCCGAAGCTCGCGCCAAGACCGATCGCGACCGCGAGGCGCGCGAGAAGGCGGCCGAGACGGTCGAACCCGCCGCCCCCCGCGAGCCCAAGGCCCCGACGGCCGCCGAGCGCAAGGCCGCCGCCGCGAAGCTCGCCGCCGAAAAGAAGGCCGCCGCCGCGAAAAAGGCCGAGGCCGAGAAGAAGGCGCTGGCCGCCAAGGAAGCCGCCGAGGAAAAGAAGCTTGCCCGCGCCAACCCGGCGCGCATCTGGGTTCAGGTGGCGGGCGGCGCGAACGAGGATGACCTGCCCAAGGCGTGGAACGCCGCCAAGTCGAAGGCACCCGAGATGTTCGCCGCGCACAAGGGCTATAAGATGCCGCTGCGCAACACGCACCGCGTCCTGACCGGACCGTTCAAGACGGATGCCGAGGCGCGCGCCTTCGTCAATCAGCTGGCCAAGAAGGGTGTCTCGGCCTTCCCCGTCAGCAGCGAGGCGGGCCAGTCGGTCGTCCGGCTCGATGCCAAGTGAGCCGTTTCGCCCCCTGGGCATCCTATCCCGAACACAGCCGGGGCCGGCGGCACGGCGAGGCGTCGGCGGTGGTGCGCGGCCCGCGCGATGCGTTTCAGCGTGATCGCGACCGGATCATCCACTCGATCAGCTTCCGGCGGCTGCGTCATAAGACCCAGGTCTTCATGGCGCCCGACGGCGACCATTTCCGCGTCCGCCTGACCCACAGCCTGGAGGTGGCGCAGATCGGTCGCACGATCGCCCGCACGCTGGGGCTGAACGAGGATCTGACCGAGGCGCTGTGCCTGGCGCATGATATCGGCCATCCGCCCTTCGGCCATGCGGGCGAGGACGCGCTGAAGTCCGCGCTGTCGGACCATGGCGGCTTCGATCACAACGGCCACACGCTGCGCACCCTGACCGAGATCGAGCGGCCCTATCCACGTTGGGACGGCCTGAACCTCAGCTGGGAGACGCTCGAGGGCTTGGCCAAGCATAACGGACCGGTTCGCCATCCGGGTTGGGCGCTGCGCGAGGCGGATGCGGGCTTTCCGCTCGATCTGGACAGCCATGCCTCGCTGGAGGCGCAGGTCGCGGCGCTGGCCGACGACATCGCCTATGACAATCACGATATCGACGATGGCCTGCGTGCCGGATTGCTGACGCTCGACCAATTATTGGCGGTGCCGCTGATCGCGCGCGGCTGGGACGCGGCGCGGCGGGAGTTTCCCGACGTCGCCCCCAAGCGGCTGGCAAGCGAGCTGATCCGCTCGCAGATCGGGGTGATGGTCAACGACCTGGTCGCCGAAACGCGCCTGCGGATCACCGAGAGCGGGGTGGGGGACGTCGCCGATGTCCGCGCCGCAGGCCGGGCGTTGGTCGGCTTTTCGGACGCGATGCGGGTCGAGGAGCGCGACCTGAAACGCTTCATGTACGCCAATCTCTATCATCATCCGCGTCAGCTGGCGGCGGCGGATGCCGCCCATGGCATCGTGCAGGGCCTGTTCGCGGCCTATCATGCCGATCCGGCCAGCCTGCCCGAGGAATGGCGCGACCGCCTGCCCGATGCGGAACCGGCGCGCAGTCGGCATATCGCCGATTTCATCGCCGGGATGACCGATCGTTATGCCGTAAGGTGCTACCGCGAGATGGTGGGCGAGATCGACCTGCCGGAAGGCTTCTGACACCGATCCGGCAGGATCGTCGTTAGGCAATCAGGCCTTCAGGCCCTTTGCCATGTTGAGATGCGCGGTCACGGTCGGGATCAGGCCGGTCGCGAAGGTCTTAAGCGATGCGACGTCGCCCGTCGCGGCATAGGCCTTCAGCGTGTCGAGCGTCTGCTGATGCCCGGCATTCTGCGCCGCGATATAGGCCTGGTCGAACGCGGTTCCGGTCAGGCCCTTCATCTGGTCCAGTTGCTGCTGCTGCTCGGCGTTCAGCGTAGGATCGGGCGTGATCGCCGGGCTGACCGAACCGGCGGCGGTCTTCAGCTTGGCGGTCGAGGCGGTGTGCGCGTCGATCATCTTCTGGGCGAAGCTCTTGACCGAGGCCGAGGCGCCGTTGGTCAGCGCCAGCTTCGAGCTTTCGATCTCGAACGTGTCGCTGGCGGCTGCGGCATTGGCGAAGCTCTGCGATGCGCTGAGCGCGACCGGGGTCGGCGTCGCTGCGGCCATGCCGTTCATGTCTTCGGTCGTCGCCATCGTGTTGGCGGGCGCCGCCTGGTTCGTCTCGCCGCTTCGGCCGCAGCCCGCCAGTGCGAGGAGGGCGCTGGTCGCGAGAATGGTCGCTCGGATCGTCATGTCGTTGAACTCCTGACAGAAAATGCAACGAGGCATAAGCGCGCCGGTCGTCCGGACGTTCCCGGTTTCGTCGAACCGGCCGTGCGATGGATGGGACCCGAACGCCCATCGCATCGTTGGTGGAGCGAACATTAGAGGGAAAGCGAGCGAAATGAGCATCTTCGGCAATATTCTGGGCAAGATCTTTCACCATGGTGAAGCCAAGCCCGCGCCATCATCGGCCCAGCCCGCCCCCACGCCGCAGGCCGCACCACAAGCCGCGCCGGCACCGGCCGCTCAGCCGAGCGCACCCGTCGCCGATACCGCGCCGCAATCCGTCGATGTCGGCGCGGTCCTGAGCGAGATGGCTGCCATGAAGAATGGCGGCGGCAACTACCAGAGCTCGATCGTCGACCTGCTCAAGCTGCTGGACCTGGATTCCAGCCTGGCCGCGCGCAAGGAGCTGGCGGGCGAGTTGAACGTCCATGCCGGTGAGGACGGATCGGCCGAGCAGAATATCGCCCTTCACAAGGCGGTAATGGCCAAGCTCGCCGAGAATGGCGGCATCGTACCCGACAGCCTGCGCAACTGATCGGCACACGCCGCCCAAATGAAAACGGCCCGCGTATCCCCCCCGATGCGCGGGCCGTCCCATACCGGGTGGGGTCGGATCAGCGCGCGCTGGTCTCGACGCCCGCACCCAGTGCACCACGCGCTTCGTCGGTCGAGAAGGCAACCGAGGTAGTGCCGGTCGTGCCCGTCACGCGGTGGCCCTTGACCACGAAGCGGAACGGCTCGCCGCCCGGATAGCGATGACCCTGAATGATCGAGCGGCCATTCTCGTTCGAACGGGTGTAGACATAGGTGCTGCCTTCATGGACGAACGTCTGCTCGCCCTCGGCGGCGATCGCACCGATGGTCGGAATGGCGGCGGCGGCGATGGCCGCCAGGGTCAGGATGGTCTTGCGCATGATCGAAACTCCCGCGTTTTTGCGTTGAGCCGGATCAGGTCCTCTCGCGCTGTGATCGCGCTGTAACTTTCGTATACGGTTATATTGCGGTGCAGCACGGCCAGCAACTGCAAAGGGCTTGGCCAAGGATGCAGATTGCGCAATCGTCAGGGGCGGGAGCCAAGGCATGATTTGAAGCGCGGCTCCGATTTCGCTAGAGCGCAACACTTTGCTACCCCGATCGGACGATGTGATGACCCTCTACACCCGCTTTGCCGCGCATATCGATGCGGCGCTGGACACGCTGGTCGCCGCCGGCACGCTGCCCGGCGGGCTGGATCGCCGCAACGTGACGGTCGAGCCGCCGCGTGACGCCAGCCATGGCGACCTCGCCACCAACGCCGCGATGGTGCTGGCCAAGCCTGCGGGCACGAACCCCCGCGCGCTGGCCGAGGCGATCGCCGCCGAGCTGGGCAAGCTGGACGAGGTGGACAGCGTTTCGGTGGCGGGGCCGGGCTTCCTGAACATGCGCCTGACCGACGCGGCGTGGCGCGACGAGCTGGCCGCGATCCCGCAGGCGGGGGCGGATTATGGCCGCTCGGCACGCGGGCAGGGCGTGACGGTCAATATCGAATATGTCTCGGCCAACCCGACGGGGCCGATGCACATGGGCCATTGCCGCGGCGCGGTGGTGGGCGATGCGCTGGCCACGCTGCTGGAGTTTGCGGGGCACAAGGTCATCCGTGAATATTATGTCAACGATGCGGGCGGCCAGGTCGACGTCCTCGCCCGCTCGGCGCATCTGCGCTACCGCGAGGCGCTTGGCGAGACGATCGAAATCCCCGAGGGCCTGTATCCGGGTGAATATCTGAAGCCGATCGGTGCCGAACTGGCGGCCGAATATGGCGATCGCTACGTCTCCGCGCCCGAGAGCGAATGGCTGGTCCTGTTCCGCACCCGCGCGGTGGCGGCGATGATGGTGATGATCCGCGAGGATCTGGCGCTGCTGGGCATCCATCACGACCTGTTCTCGTCGGAAGCCGAACTCCAGGCGGCGGGTAAGCCCGAGGCGGCCGAGGCCGAGCTGCGCGCGCGCGGGCTGGTCTATGACGGCGTGCTGGAAGCTCCCAAGGGCGAGACGCCCGAGGATTGGGAGCCGGTCGAGCTGCCGCTGTTCCGCTCCAGCCAGTTCGGCGACGACCAGGACCGCCCGATCAAGAAGTCGAACGGCGCCTGGACCTATTTCGGTGCTGATCTGGCTTACCACTACCAGAAGGCGCAGACGGCGGATCAGCTGATCGACATCTGGGGCGCCGACCATGCCGGCACCGTCAAGCGGATCGTCGCGGCGGTCGAGGCGCTGACCGGCGGCAAGACCAAGTTCGACGTGAAGCTGGTCCAGATGGTCCGCCTGCTGCGCGGTGGCGAGCCGGTGAAGATGTCGAAGCGGGCGGGCAATTTCGTCACGCTGGCCGATGTCGTGCGCGAGGTGGGCAAGGACGTCGTCCGCTTCACCATGCTGACCCGTCGCTCGGACGCGCAGATGGATTTCGATTTCGCCAAGGTGGTCGAGGCGTCGAAGGACAATCCCGTGTTCTACGTCCAGTACGCCCATGCCCGCATCGCCTCGCTGAAGCGGCGCGCGGCCGAGGCGGGCATCACCCTCGACCAGGGCGGCGCGGCCGATCTGGCGCTGCTCGATGCCGAGGATCTGGCACTGGTGAAGCTGGCGGCGCAGTTCCCGCGTATCGTGGAAACGGCGGCGGTCGCGCGGGAGCCGCATCGCATCGCCTTCTATCTCTATGACCTGGCGGCGGCGTTCCATGCGGCGTGGAATGTCGGCAATGATCGCCCCGATCGCCGCTTCCTGATCGCCGAGAATGCCGAGGTCACGCGCGCGCGCCTTTTCCTCAGCGACGGGATCGGGCAAATCATTCGTAACGGTTTGGCGCTCATGGGTGTCGAAGCGGTTTCGGAGATGAAGTGATGGCGAACGAAATGGACCTGCGGGACTATGACCGTCAGGAAGAGGATCGCCTCCCCTGGCTGGAAACGGTCGAGGCCGACGAACCCGAGGGGGTGGGCATCGGCAAGGTCGTGGCGCTCGTCATCCTGGGCCTCGCGATACTCGCGGCGATCGGCTTCGGCCTCTACAAGTGGCAGGCGCACAGTGCCGCGGCGGACGGCGACGGCGCGGTGATCGCCGCGCCCGAAGGCGATTACAAGGTGCGCCCGGCCGATCCGGGCGGGCTGAAGGTCAAGGGCGAGGGCAACACCGCCATCGCGACCAGCGCGGGCAAGCCCGGGGGCACCGGCGCGATCGACCTGCGTGCGGTGCCCGAGGCGCCGATGAACGGCACCCGCGTCGTCGAAAAGCCGGGCGAGCCCGGTGGCGGTCGCAACGCGGTGGCCCAGGTGCCCGAATCGGGTGGCAAGCTGGTCGCCCCCGCGCCGGTCACCGCCGCGCGGGCGCCCGCCGCCGCCCCGAATGCCAGCGGCGCGATGGTGCAGCTGGGTGCCTATCCCAGCGAATCCTCGGCCAATGCCGCCTGGGACCGCTATTCGAAGCGCTTTGCCTATGTCGGTGCGCTGGCCAAGGTGGTCCAGCCGGTCGCTTCGAACGGCAAGACGCTTTACCGCCTGCGCGTGAACGCCGGTTCGGCCAACCAGGCCGCCGACATTTGCGGTCGCCTGCGCGTGGCGGGCGAAAGCTGCTTCGTCGCCAGCTGATCGACCATGCCCCCTGCTCGGGCGACCGGGCAGGGGGTCGGAGTTTCCATCCATGATCCCCGTCATTTTCGGCCTGTCGGGCCCGGTGCTGACCCCCGACGAGCGGGCGTTCTTCGCCTCGGTCGAACCGGCGGGTTATATCCTGTTCAAGCGCAACATCGTCGACCGCGCCCAGGTGCGCGCGCTGACCGACTCGTTGGGTGCACTGGCGGGGCGCGACGATCTGGCGATCCTGATCGATCAGGAGGGGGGCCGCGTCGCGCGCATGGGGCCGCCCATATGGCCCGCATTTCCGGCAGGTCCCGCCTTCGCCAGGCTCTATGACGCGGCACCCATGTCGGCGATCCAGGCGATGCGCGCCAATGGCCAGGCGCTCGGCCTGATGCTGCGCGAGGTGGGGATCACCGTGGACTGCGCGCCGTTGCTCGACGTGGCGCAACCCGACACGACCGAGGCGATCGCGTGCCGCGCCTATGGTGCCGAGCCGATGCAGGTCGCGGCGCTGGGGCGTGCGATGCTCGACGGGCTGGCGGCGGCGGGCGTGGTCGGCGTGGTCAAGCATATGCCGGGCCATGGCCGCGCCTTGGTCGACTCGCACCACCTGCTCCCCACCGTCACCGCGAGCGAGGCGGCGCTGGCGGTCGATCTCGAGCCCTTCCGTACCCTGTCGAACGCCCCGATGGGGATGACCAGCCATATCGTGTTCGAAGCCTGGGATGCGACGCGCCCCGCGACCCTGTCGCCCGTGGTGATCGACCGGATCATCCGGGGCGCGATCGGCTTTGACGGCCTGTTGATGACCGACGATATCGACATGAAGGCCTTGTCCGGCACGGCGGGCGAAAAGGCGGCGGGCGCGCTGGCGGCCGGATGCGACCTGGTGCTCGATTGCTGGGCGCGGATGGACGAGATGGTCGAGATCGCCGGGCGCGTGCCCCCGATCACCGCGGCGGCGCGCGATCGACTCGACCGCGCCATGGCCAGTGTCGGTGCGGGCGAGGGCGACTTTGCCGAACTGATCGCCCGGCGCGACGCGCTGCTCGCCTTGGCCGGATAAGCGGCGACGCGGCCGCATCTCGCCATCGCGGCGGATCGCGGCTAAGCTGGTGCCATGACGGGGGAACAGCTGACGCTCGATCTGGACGGGTGGGAAGGGCCGCTCGACCTGTTGCTGTCGCTGGCGCGCTCGCAAAAGGTCGATCTGCGGCAGATTTCCATCCTGGCGCTGGTCGAGCAATATCTGCGCTTCGTCGACCGGGCCGGGCGGATGCAGCTGGAGCTGGCCGCCGATTATCTGGTGATGGCGGCATGGCTGGCCTATCTGAAATCCTCGCTGCTGCTACCGCGCCAGCCCGATGAGGAGCCCGATCCCGAAGAGATGGCGTTGCGCCTGCAACTGCGGCTGGAACGGCTGGCGGCGATGCGCGAGGCTGGGGCGCGGCTGATGGCGCGCGACCGGCTGGGCCGCGATGTGTTCGCACGCGGAGCACCCGAGGGGCTGGCGGTGCAGCGCAAGGCCTTGTGGCAGGCCGGACTGTACGATCTGATCGCCGCTTATGGCCGGATCACCGCGCGGACCCGCCCGGTCATGCATGTCGTCGCCGATCGCCAAGTCATGACGCTCGACGCCGCGTTGGAGCGGGTATCGATGCTGGTCGGCAGCCGGGTCGACTGGTCGGCGATCGAAACGTTCCTGCCCGATGGCAGCGAGCGGCTTCGGCGGTCCGCACTGGCGTCCAGTTTCCTGGCGGTCCTGGAACTCGCCCGGCAGGGCAAGGTCGAGCTGCGCCAGGCCGAGCCCTTCGCGCCGCTGCTGGTGCGCCAGTCGGCATGACCGAGATCGACCCGACCGTCCGCGCGGTGGAGGCCGTGCTGTTCGCCTCGCCCGATCCTATGAGCATCGAATCGATCCGTGCCCATGTCGGCGTCACGAAGGGGGCGGTGGATATCCGCGCCGCGCTGGAAACGCTGGGGGCGCATTATGCCGGTCGCGGCATCGCCCTCGTCCGGCGCGGCGATCGCTGGCATTTCCAGACCGCGCCCGATCTGGCCCATCTGCTGCGCCGCGACCGTGAGGAAGCGCGTCGCCTGTCGCGAGCAGGGATCGAGACGCTGGCCATCATCGCCTATCACGAACCCGTCAGTCGCGCCGAGATCGAGGCGATTCGCGGCGTCGCCATCTCCAAGGGCACGCTCGACGTGCTGATGGAGGCGGGGTGGGTGCGTCCGGCCGGGCGGCGCGAGGTGCCGGGACGGCCGCTGATCTATGCGACGACGCCTGCCTTTCTCCAGCATTTCGGGCTGACCACCAGGCGCGACCTGCCGGGCATCGAGGATTTGCGCGCCGCCGGGCTGCTCGATCCCGTCGATCTGGCGCTGGAGCGCATGGAGGACGAGGACGACCGTGGGGCCACGGACTCGCGCACGGACGATTGAGCGCTTTCCTTTGCGTCACGGCCGCGTCACAATGGTCCGCCACGGCTCCTGACACCCGATGGGGGCCCGACTGCATCGCCGACACCATTGCCGCTGGCGATGCCAAGGCCTAAATAGATAGAACTATTCCCAGGAGACGTGCCATGGGCAGCTTTAGCCCGATCCATCTTCTCGTTCTCGCGGTCGTCGCGATCCTTCTGCTTGGCGGTGGCCGCTTCTCCAACCTGATGGGCGACGTCGCCAAGGGCGTGAAGAACTTCAAGAAGGGCATGGCCGAGGAAGACGACAAGCCTGCCAAGCCGTCTGCCCGGATCGGGGCGCAAAAGGCCGCCGAGCCTGCG
Source organism: Sphingomonas flavida (assembly GCF_036663655.1). Taxonomy (NCBI): domain Bacteria; kingdom Pseudomonadati; phylum Pseudomonadota; class Alphaproteobacteria; order Sphingomonadales; family Sphingomonadaceae; genus Sphingomonas; species Sphingomonas flavida. Next base: position 1,546 of record NZ_JAXOJH010000033.1, on the reverse strand, counting down.
TTCGACCGTGAAGGCGAGCGCGTGCGCGACGATCGTTGATCCGGCCCGACTAGACCCGGCACCGGACATCCATGTTCAACATCGACTCCAGCGAGTTCTTGCTGGTCGCCATCGTCGCGCTTGTCGTGATCGGTCCCAAGGACCTGCCCAAGGCGATGCGTGTCGTCGGCTATTGGGTCGGCAAGGCGCGGGGCGTCACGCGCCAGTTCCGGCAGGGCTTCGACAACATGGTGCGCGAGGCCGAGCTGGAGGAAATGGAAAAGCGCTGGGCGGCGGAAAACGAGCGTATCATGCGCGAACATGCCGCCGATACGCCGCCGGTCACTTCGGTCGACGATACGCATCCGTCGCCCGCACCATCGCATGACGCCAGCGCGGTATCTGCACCCGCGTTGCCGGATCCGGCGCATGGAACTGCCGAGGCTGGCACTGGCCATAGCGACCATCCGGTGATGGTCGAAAAGCCCGTGGTCGCGCCCGCGCCCTCCGCCGAGCATCCCCATCGCGGGACCGAGGGGGCCGGGTCGTGAGCGAGCATGACGAGATCGACGCCAGCCGCGCCCCCCTGCTCGAACATCTGATCGAGCTGCGGCGGCGGCTGCTATATTGCATCGTGGCGGTCGGGCTCGCCTTTGGCGTGTCGATGTATTTCTCGGAGACGATCTTCGGCTTCCTGGCCAGGCCGCTTTTGACGGCCGGGCAGGGCAAGCTGATCTATACCCAGATCTTCGAGGCGTTCTTTGTTCAGGTGAAGGTATCGTTCTTCACCGCGGTCATGATCTCCTTCCCGGTGATCGCGAACCAGCTTTGGCAATTCGTCGCGCCCGGCCTTTATCGCAAGGAAAAGCGGGCACTTCTGCCGTTCCTGGTCGCGACGCCCGTCCTGTTCCTGATGGGCGCGGCGATGGCCTATTATGTCGCGGTGCCGATGGCACTGCACTTCGCGCTGGGGTTCGACGGCATGGTCGGCGGCGTGAAGCGGGAGGCATTGCCCGGCGTAGGCAATTACCTGTCCTTCATCATGCAGTTCCTGTTCGCCTTCGGTCTGGCCTTCCTGCTGCCCGTGCTGCTGATGCTGCTGGAGCGGGCGGGCATCGTCACCCGAAAGCAGCTGATCGGGGCACGACGCTATGCCATCGTCGCGGCGACAGCGATCGCGGCGGTGCTGACCCCGCCGGATTTGATGTCGCAGGTGCTGCTCGCCGTGCCGCTGATCATCCTTTACGAGCTGGCGATCATCGGCATCTGGTTTACCGAGCGCGCGCGGTCGAAACAGGCGGCGGTGGCGGAGGACGACGAGGAAGCCGACGCCACGGTGTGATCGGGCCGGGTTGCAGCCTGCAAAAAAGGGGTCTGGCTGAAGCCGGGCCTTTTTTTGTGTTTCGCGGGCGAGTGTGGCGTTCGAAGGCGCTCACCATGGACGAAGCCGTTAGAGCGGTTTTCGATCAGTCTGCATCATATCCGCACGCGGCGAAGTAGTTGGCACATTCCTGTGGTGAGTAGAGGTCGAGGATGCGGCCGATGGCGTTCCATAGGCCATGGATGG
>NZ_JAXOJH010000032.1:0-14084 GCF_036663655.1 Sphingomonas flavida | reverse complement strand
CGTCCGCACAGCAGCCTCGGCGGCATGGCACCCGCCGACTTCACCAACCGCCCGCGCCACGGGCATGAGGACACCGAAGCTAACTTATCGGTGGCCTGAAAATGGGGAGCAGGTCAACAGGCCCAAATATTCGGCGGCATCTTTGCGCGACACACGCCCGTCGGGGTGGACGGTAATTTGGATTGTAGCTCGCCGTGGCATCATTGGGCTCCTCGTTGCGGCGCGCATATGATCTTGAGTGCGTGTCACGTCAAGACAAGGATTCGGGTTAAGGCAGAAAAAATTGAGTGTAACAAGCAAATTATAGATAAGAATAGTAATAAAGTTTCAGATAATACTTTACGTGCCGCAAACAAGCGTCAAGGTATTGAGGGGTTTGACTCAAACTAGTCTTGCGATGTAGCGTCGCAAGCATGGCGATTCGATTCACAAAGCTTACCCGCTCAGCTATTAAAGTGCTGGGGCCAGGAAAATCACTGTCCGAGCATGGAATCTCTGCCAAACGCATGGCGAACGGTGATATAACGTACAGCGTCAACGTCATGGTTGATAACCAACGCATACACCGTGTCATTGGCAGGGAAAGCGAAGGCGTTACGCGGCATCAGGCCGAAGAGGCTTTAGAGGCATTAAGGACGCAGGCTCGCGAGGAGCGCCTAAACCTGCCCAAGGGCAGGAAATCGCATCCATCCTTCCGCGAGCAGGCGTTGAAGTACATGGAGCGCCTGGAAGAGGGCGGTGGGCGGAACATGAAGGCCAAGCGGCAGCATGTTGACCAGCTCCTCGTGCCGTTTTTCGGCCCTTATAAGGCGAATGCGATCACCGGGGCGCTGGTGCAGGAATATGTGCGCACACGCCTTAAAACCGGCATCAAGCAGGCAACCGTCAACCGGGAGTTGGCTACCCTGTCTCATTTGTTTCGGCGGTTGGTAAAATGGGGGTGGCTAAAACCCGAGGCGGTGCCAGAGATCGAGAAGGGGCCGGAACCCCGTAAGCGTATCGCAGTCCTGTCCGATGCCGAAATCGCAAAACTGATGGCGGCGGCGGTTGCTGACCAGGACCCCTTGATTTGGCTGTTCATCGCGTGCGGGCTGAACACCGCCATGAGGCATGGGGAAATCGTACGCGTTCGCGTTTGCGATATCGACCTTGCGTCGCGCCGTATTTACATCCCCGAAGCCAAGGCGGGCGAGCGTCACCAACCTATTACCCCAGCGCTTACCGATATGATCCGCACTCATTTAGAGGGGCGGCGGAATGGTTCTGAATGGCTTTTCCCGTCGCATCGCCGCGAGGGGAGGCATCCTCATCGGGTAAGCATGGCAAAGCAATTTCTGCGTGTCGTAGAGCGGGCGGGGTTGGACCCTAGGAAGGTGACCCCGCACGTTATGCGGCACACCGCCATCACCCGTCTGGTGAAGGCAGGGGTCGATTTGCCGACCATTCAGAAGATAAGCGGGCATAAGACGATGCTTATGGTCCTCCGCTATGTCCACATCCATGGCGATCATATCGACGCTGCGATAACCGCAATCGACATGCGCTTTAGCGAGCGGACTACACCAGAATTACACGCGGCCTGATTCGCGCCACTTGGCTCAACCATCTAGCGGCAGCAATAATGCTGCTTTTAGAGTGGGTTGAGCCATGGTGCGGACGGCGGGACTCGAACCCGCACTCCATAGGAAGCCGATTTTAAGTCGGCAGCGTCTACCGGTTTCGCCACGTCCGCGCACGGCACAGGAAAAGACGAGGTTGTCGCCGAGGTCAAGGGACCAGCCGTGATAAAGCGGTCAGCGCGACGTTCGTCGTCAGCCGGGGCCCGGAGACGAGGGAGGGGTAATCAGCCCTCTTCGACGTTCAGGCGCGCGCGCATTTCCTTGCCGGGCTTGAAATAGGGGACGCGCTTGGCGCTGACATCGACGGTTTCGCCGGTGCGCGGATTGCGTCCGGTGCGGGCACCACGGGCGCGGGTGGAAAAGGCGCCGAAGCCACGCAGTTCGACACGGCCGTCTCCGGCCAGGCGCTTGGTGATTTCATCGAAGAAAATCGTGACGATCAGTTCGACTTCGCGGGGGTTCAGACCCGGATTATGCTGAGCGATCTTTTGCACCAATTCCGAACGGATCATCGTCTAGTCCCAACCTTCAGACGTGCCGTTCTTAACCTGTGTTTCTCGCTGCTGAAAGTATTTTTATTATACGATTAAGAGACTGGCCAGGGCAATTTGGCCGAAACCGGGACATGTTTCGTCAAAAAACATGCCCCGGTCCAGTGACTTACTTCTGGGTGCGCGCCTTCAGCGCTTCGCCCAGAATGTCGCCCAGCGACGCGCCCGAATCGGACGAACCGTACTGAGCCACCGCCTGCTTCTCTTCGGCGATCTGCATCGCCTTGACCGAGAAGGTGGGCTTCTTCGAACGATCGAAGCCGGTGACCATCGCGTCGAACTTCTGGCCGACCTGGAAGCGCTCGGGGCGCTGCTCGTCACGGTCGCGACCCAGATCGGTACGCTTGATGAAGCCGGTCGCACCATCGTCGCCCGCCTGGACTTCGAGGCCCGCATCGCGGACTTCGAGGACGGTCACGGTGACGACCTGGTTCTTGTTCAGGCGATCGCCAGCCGCAGCCACACCGCCGGCGACGGGGCCGCCGCGCTCGAGCTGCTTCATGCCGAGCGAGATGCGCTCCTTCTCGGGGTCGATGTCCAGAACCACGGCCTGAACGACTTCGCCCTTGCGGTGCAGGTTGAGGGCATCCTCACCCGACACGCCCCAGGCGATGTCCGACATGTGGACCATGCCGTCGACGTCGTTGTCCAGGCCGATGAACAGGCCGAACTCGGTCGCGTTCTTGACTTCGCCCTCGACGGTCGAACCGATCGGATGGGCCGCGGCGAACGCTTCCCACGGATTGGCCTGGGCCTGCTTGAGGCCGAGGCTGATGCGGCGCTTTTCCTGATCGACTTCGAGAACGACCACATCAACTTCCTGCGAGGTCGACACGATCTTGCCCGGATGGACGTTCTTCTTGGTCCAGGACATTTCCGACACGTGGACCAGGCCTTCGATGCCCGGCTCCAGCTCGACGAACGCACCATATTCGGTGATGTTCGTGACGCGGCCCGACAGCTTGGCTCCGACCGGGTACTTGGCGCCGGCGCCATCCCACGGATCGCTCTCGAGCTGCTTCATGCCGAGCGAGATGCGCTGCGTGTCCTTGTTGATGCGGATGATCTGCACCTTCACGGTGTCGCCGATCGCGATCATCTCCGACGGATGATTGACGCGCTTGTACGACAGGTCGGTGACGTGCAGCAGGCCGTCGATGCCGCCCAGGTCAACGAACGCACCGTAATCGGTGATGTTCTTGACGACGCCGTCGATGATCTGACCCTCGGCCAGGCTCTGGATCAGGCCCGAACGCTGCTCGGCGCGGGTCTCTTCCAGGACCGCGCGACGCGACACGACGATGTTGCCGCGCTTGCGGTCCATCTTCAGGATCTGGAACGGCTGCGGGATGTCCATCAGCGGGGTGACGTCGCGGACGGGGCGGATATCGACCTGCGAGCCGGGCAGGAACGCCACGGCGCCGTTCAGGTCGACGGTGAAGCCACCCTTCACGCGGCCGAAGATCACGCCTTCGACGCGGGCCGACTTCGAGAATTCCAGCTCCAGCTTGTCCCAGGCGGCCTCGCGGCGCGCGCGGTCGCGGCTGAGCATCGCTTCGCCGTGCATGTTCTCGACGCGGTCGACATAGACCTCGACTTCGTCACCGACCTTCAGGTCGGCCTTCTGGCCGGGGGCAGCGAATTCGCGGAGGGGCACACGGCCTTCCGACTTCAGACCGACGTCGATGACGGCCATGTCGTTTTCGATCGCGGTAACGGTGCCATGCACGACGCGACCCTCGAAGCTGTCGGCACCGCCGAACATGTCATCGAGCATCGCCGCGAAATCGTCGCGCGTGGGCTGGGGGTTGGTTGCCATAAAAGGGTTAAGTTCCTGAGAGTTTTTCGCCTCCGGCCGGGCATTTGTGCCTGACCTTCGCCGATGGCCGCGCCGACCCCATGCCGACGCCACCAGGCCCGAAGATGTGACTGAAACACGGAAAAGCGGCGGTCCGCGACAAATGCGGAAAGGACGCTGAGGACAGGGCCCCGCGTCAGCCTCTCCGCGGAACAGGGTCCGCGAGCGCGAGCACTTTAGCCGAAAACGGGGTTTTGCGCAAGGCGAGGGCTATCCTCCCTGCCACGGGGAGGGGGCCGCCGCGAAGCGGTGGTGGAGGGAGCGTGCCACAAGTGACAGCTCCAGCGGCTGGCCCCCTCCGTCGGCGCTGGCGTGCTGCCACCTCCCCATGCTGGGGAGGATTGCTTTAGCGGCCCTTCGCCGCGACCTGCGCGTCAACGAACTGGATCGCGCGGGCGACCGCCGCCTCGATGGTCAGGCTGGACGTATCCAGCGCCGCCGCGTCCGCCGCCTGGGTAAGCGGGGCCGTCGCCCGGCCGCTGTCGCGTTCGTCACGGGCGCGGATGTCGGCCAGCACCTGTTCGAAGCTGGCGGTCGAGCCGTTGGCGGCCAGCTCGTTATGTCGCCGCCGGGCGCGAACCTGCGGGCTGGCCTTCACGAACAGCTTGGCGTCGGCGTCGGGCGCGATGACCGTGCCGATATCGCGCCCGTCGAGGATCGCGCCGCCCGGCTGTTGCGCGAAACGCTTCTGCCGCTGCAGCAGAGCGGCGCGGACCAGCGGATGGACCGAGACGACCGAGGCGAGCTTGCCCGTCTCGTCATCGCGCAGGGCCGGATCGGCGAGCAGGCTGTCGTCGAAGCTGCACGCCGCGACCGCATCGGCTTCGCGTGTCGGATCGAGATGCATGTGCCGCACCGTGGCGGCGACGGCGCGATACAGAAGCCCGGTATCGAGATGCGGCAGGCCATAATGCCGGGCGAGCGCACGGGCGATGGTGCCCTTGCCGCTGGCGGCGGGGCCGTCGACGGCGATGATCATGCCATGGCTCCGAGCTTTCCCAGCGTGTCGAAGAAGACGGGATAGCTGGTCGCGACAGGCGCGGCATCGTCCAGCGTGATGGAATCGCGAGCATTCAAGGCGGCGATGGTCATGCTCATCGCGATCCGGTGATCGAGCAGCGTGGCGATCGTCGCGCCACCGGGGATCGGTTCGCCGCCGGTGCCGGTCACCGCCATGCCGTCCTCATATTCTTCGCAAGCGACGCCGCACGCACCGAGCGCGTTCGCCATGGCGGTAATGCGATCCGATTCCTTGACGCGCAGCTCTTCCGCGCCGCGTGCGATGGTCGTACCGGTCGCGAAGGCGGCGGCGACGAACAGCACCGGATATTCGTCGATCATGCTGGGCGTCAGCTCGGGCGGCACCTCGATCGCCGACAGCGCTGCATGGCGGACGCGCAGGTCGGCGACCGGCTCGCCGCCGACGATACGGGCGTCCAGCTCGGTGATGTCGGCACCCATCATCTTGAGCGCTTCGATGATGCCGGTGCGGGTCGGGTTCATGCCGACATTGGTGATCGTCACGTCCGCGCCCGGCACGATCGAGCCCGCGACCAGCCAGAAGGCCGCCGACGACGGATCGCCCGGCACGACGATATTTTGCGGCTTGAGTTCGGCCTGACCGCGAATCGTGATGATCCGGCCCTCGGGGGAGGGGGTGACGGTCAGGTCGGCGCCGAAGCCCGCCAGCATCCGCTCGCTATGGTCGCGGGTGGCGATCGGCTCGATCACCGTGGTTTCGCCGGGTGTGTTGAGGCCCGCCAGCAGGATCGCCGACTTCACCTGCGCCGAGGCGACGGGCAGGGTGTAGCGGATCGGCACCGCCGGGCTGATACCCCGGACCATCAGCGGCAGGCGACCGCCGGGCGTGTCCTGGAACTGCGCGCCCATCTGCGACAGGGGTTCAATCACGCGGCCCATCGGGCGCTTGGACAGAGAAGCGTCGCCGACGAACGTCGCGGTGATCGGATGGCTGGCGACCAGACCCATCAAAAGCCGCGTCGAGGTGCCCGAATTGCCCATGTCGAGCGCGGCTTCGGGCTGGAGCAGCCCGCCGACGCCGACGCCGTGGATCACCCACACCCCGTCATCCTGCCGGACGATGTCGGCGCCCATCGCCCGCATCGCGGCGGCGGTGGCGAGCACGTCCTCGCCCTCCAGCAGCCCCTCGACCCGGCTTTCACCGACCGCAAGCGCGGAGAGCATCAGCGAGCGATGGCTGATGGATTTGTCGCCCGGAACGGCGATGGTACCGCGAAGGGCGGCGGCGGCTCGCACGGTGCGAGGCTGGGGAAAGGTATGCGCCATGATGGCGCGGGCTTTTGACAGGGGCCTTGCGCTGTGGCAAGGCGCGCCCACTTTTCGCTCCGGCGGAAAACCCAATCCGAAAGGTATGAACGGCATGATCAAGCCGGAATGGGGCACGAAGCGTACGTGCCCGAAATGCGCGACGCGTTTCTACGACCTCGAAAAGGACGACCCCGTGACCTGCATCAATTGCGGGACGCAGTGGGAGCCCGAGCCCATCCTGAAGTCCAAGCAGCCCCTGCCGTTCGAGCAGGCGAAGCCGGAAAGCAAGGAAGCCGACAGCGATCTGGCGGGCGGCGACGACGAGGATCTGGACATCACCGGTGAGGACGAAGAGCCCTCGCCCGACGATGAAGTCGATCTGGGCGGCGACGACGATCTGGGCGTGGAAACGTCCAGCGAGGACGACGAACACTAAGTCGTGCCACGGGCTCGGCGGGTGCTTGAAAAAAGTGCTTGCCGAGCCACGGCGGCCCCGCTAGTGGGCTGCCTCCACAGCGGAATGGGGCCGTAGCTCAGCTGGGAGAGCGCTGCAATGGCATTGCAGAGGTCAGGGGTTCGATCCCCCTCGGCTCCACCATTCCGCCGGAACAATCGCATTTCATGATGCGCTGACAGGCCAACCCGCATCCCGCCGGGCTCGTGCCGAAATCGTTGGGGCCGTAGCTCAGCTGGGAGAGCGCTGCAATGGCATTGCAGAGGTCAGGGGTTCGATCCCCCTCGGCTCCACCATCCTTTTCGAAATTGCGATCATGATCCGCCATCCCGGTTAGGCTGTGGGCGGTCTTTTGTCATGGCTCGCTCGCCATTCCACCCAGTGACCGGGCACAACCCGCCGCGATCGGTTGGACCAACCGTATCTGTTGTACCGTCTCGCGCGTCCGCCCCTGTGGCAGATAGCGGATTGTCCGCTGCGTCCCATGGTCGTCGACCAGCAGGGCATAGGGGCGCAGCGCGTTGCCGGGCTCGCCTTCGACCCGTTCCAGGATCTTCATGCCGTCACGCAGGCCGGCCGCATAGGCGGGCAGGGCCGGATCGACACCGGCGGCGACGTTACCAGCAGCGCTGGTTGCGTCTGGATCGAAGCCGCGCGAAAAGGCGGGGCGCTCCTCGGTCGTGATCGTGGCGCAGGGGCCGAAGGTATCGGGCGGCAGCAGGATGGTCTGACCCTCTGCCAGATAGCGCTGTGTGTCCGCTGCGATGTCTAGGCCATGTGCCAGTGCGCTTTTGCCGAACAGGGCGACCGCTGTGCCCTTGACCGAGCGGGCATGGATCAACTGATCGTGAAGTACGGCATCCAGATTGTCATGCCGGGTGCGCAGCCGGGCATTCCACAAAGCCGCCAGCAGGGCGCCGCGTTGATAGGGCATCTTCTCCGCCGCCGGATCACGCCAGAATGCCGCCGTTGTTTGCGCATCGGTCATCCCCCGTGCCGATGACCCGGCATAAAGAGCGAACATGGTGTTCCAAAGCTCGGCAAACTGATCGGGGGTGATCAGGCCAGCACGCAGCAGGATGGCGCGCGCATAATAGTCGGTGAAACCCTCGCTGAACCAGTATTCGGGGCGTGATCGCTCCAGGCCGCCGCTTAGATTGCGCAGCCGGACGGAATTCCAGCTGTGGAAATATTCGTGGGCCAACAGCCATTTCAGATTCTCGGTGGTGGTCTTCTGGTCGATCCAGAGCGCAAAGGCGTCACCGCGTCCCGTTCCGCCATAGCTGCTGCTGACTCGGCTCGCGATGATCGGGGCTGCGGCGATCAGGAAGGGCGCATGGCGATCGGTCTTCCAGAAATCCCGCTCCACGCGGATGATCCGGCGCGCCAGGGCAGACAACTGGTCGGGCCCGAAGGCGTAGCGGCCGATGCTGGCGATACGGATACCGGATCCGTCGAGGGCCGGAGACAGGCGCAGGTCCCGGCCGCCGATCACGATGCTTTCGGTGATGTCGTCGATCGTTCCTGCCCGCCTGGCCTTGCGGTGCTGTCCGGCCAGATGTTCGAGGTCGGACGCAAAACCGATGCCCGGCGCTCCGATCCAGTCGAAGGTCGCGGGGGCATTCGTCCGCATGCCGGGATAGGCGAAAAGCGCGTTGCCCACCGCATAGAACCAGCCGGGCCGAATTACGGGCCGAGCCTGCTCGCTATCGTCGACCGTGGGATCATGGTCATAGGCGGAGACGATGCGATACGTCGCGGTCAGGGGCGCGGCGGGTGGCGCGGTAATCCGCCAATGCCCGTCCGGCTGGGCTTCCACATGCGTTGCGCCCCGAACCGTCATGTCGCGTGCCCATTGCCAGAGGCGCTTCTCGCCCGCCCAACCGCTATCCCAATGCAGGTCGGTGGTCCCCGAGGAATCGGCACGGAAACGGATCTCGACCCGCAGACCGGTCAGTGCCGTCCCGGTCCGTTCGGGGCGAAGCGTATATCGAACCGGGGCAGACGATGACCGGGCGTGGGTGGATGACGCGAGTGCGACAAGGCTCAGAAGGATGAAGCGCATATCCCGATCGTAACGGGGGCACCACGACTTGCAACGGTGGGCGGGACCGCCAGGCGATCCCGCCCTGTTTCAATCTACGCCGCCAGCCCGTGATGGCGCAGCAGGGCGTCGGGTTCGGGGGCGCGGCCGCGGAAGGCGCGGAAATTGTCGGCGGCCGGACGGCTCGCCCCGCGTGCCAGCACCTCGCGGCGGAAACGGTCGCCCGCCACCTGGCCTTCCTCGGCAAAGGCGGCAAAGGCGTCCGCCGACAGCAGTTCGGCCCACAGATAGCTGTAATAGCCCGCCGCATAGCCGCCCGCGAAGATGTGGGAGAAGCTGTGCGGGAAGCGATTCCATTCGGGCGGGCGGATCACCGCCACCTCGTCGCGTACCGCGTTTAGCACGTCCATCACCCGGCCGCCCTGCGTCGGGTCGAAATCCCGGTGCAGGCGCAGGTCGAAGGTCGCGAACTCGATCTGGCGAAGCAGGAACAGACCCGCCTGGAAACGCCGCGCCGCCAGCATCTTGGCGAACAGGTCGTCGGGCAGCGGCTCACCGGTCTCGACATGCGCGGACAGCGCCTGGAGCGTATCGCGATCCCACGCGAAATTCTCCATGAACTGGCTGGGCAGCTCGACCGCATCCCACTCGACGCCCGAAATGCCGCCGATCGAGGGCAGGTCGACCTCGGTCAGCAAATGGTGCAGCACATGGCCGAACTCGTGCAGCAGCGTGACGACATCGCCATGCGCCAGCAGGGCAGGGGTGTCGCCGGTCGCGGGCGGGAAGTTGCAGGTCAGATAGGCGATCGGCCGGTGGAACCGGTCAGCATCGCGGAAGCGCGGACGGCAGACATCCATCCAGGCGCCGCCACGCTTGCCCGCACGCGCATGGAAGTCGCAATAGACGCCCGCGACGATCTCGCCGCTCTGGTCCTGAACATCATAATAGCGGACATCGTCGTTCCACACGGACACGCCCTGCCGCTCGACCAGACGGATGCCGTAGAGCCGCTCGATCAACGCGGTCGTGCCCTCCATCACGCGGGGCAGCGGGAAATAGGCGCGGATCGCCTCGCGATCGACGCCGAAACGTTCGCGGCGGATATGCTCGGCAACATAGCCCGTATCCCACGGCTCCAGCTTGGCGATACCGAATTTCTCGGCGGCATAGGCGCTGGCCTCGGCCAGTTCACGCTCCGCCAACGGACGTGCGCGCCCGGCGAGATCGGATAGAAAGGCCAGCGCCTCGTCCGCCGACTGGGCCATCTTGGTTTCGACCGAGCGGGCGGCGGCATTGTTGAAGCCGAGCAGGCGTGCGGCTTCGTGGCGCAGTTCCAGGATGCGGTCGATCCGCGCGCTGTTGTCATGGGCGGGATCGGTGGCCTGATCCGACGCGCGGGTGGCATAGGCCCTGGCGACGCGGGCGCGCAGATCGCGATCGTCCGCCTGGGTCAGGATCGCCTGCACGCTGGGTTCGCGCAGCGTGACGAGCCAGCCGTCCAGTTCCTTTTCGGCAGCATAGGATGCCAGGATCGCCTTGGCATTGTCGGTCAGGCCGGACAGCAGCGCCTCGTCGGTGACATGCTCGCTCCACGCCTCGCTCGAATCGAGCACGGCATTGCCGAATTCGGTAGTCAGGCGGTTGAGCTCGACCCCGATCTCGCGGAAGCGCGCCTTCGCGGCGTCGTCCAGGCCGACGCCGGACAGGGAGAAGTCACGGCGGGCCAGCACGACGGCGCGCGCCTCGGCTTCGGTCAGCGGGCTCAGGTCGACCCGGTTGAACGCGGCGAACAGGCGCGGGTCCTGCCCCGCCTCCATGCCATATTCGGCCAGTTTGGCCTGGGCCTCGGCAAAGGCGGCGCGCAATTCGGGCGTGTCGGCGACCGAGTGCAGGTGCCCTGCGGGCGACCAGCCGCGCGCGATCGCAAAGCCGGCCCGCTCGCTGGCCAGCACGACATCGGCAAAGTCGCTGGCGTTCGAACCGCCGATCCGGTCGGCGGCGGCGCGCGCGTCCGCGATCATCTGATCGACGGCGGGCACCAGATGCTCGGGGCGGATCGCGGCGAAATCGGGAAGGTCGGTATCGGCGAGAAGGGGGTTGGTGGTCATTCGGCTTCCTTGAGCAACATCGTGCGCAGCGTCATCTCGGCAGCGTCGACGCTTTCGGCAAGGCCTTGATGCGCCAGCCAGTGCGGATCATGGTGACAATCGGCATAACGCGCGCCGTGGTCGCAGATCAGCGTCGCGATCGAACCGGCCCGCCCCGCCGCGGCCATATCCATGGCGAGAAGTGCGGCGGCGACGAAATTGGTGCCGGTCGACGGCCCTACCGGGCGGCCCAGATAGTCGCCCGCGATCCGCATACCCGCGATCGACACGGCGTCGGGCAGCTTCATCATCCGGTCCACCGCGTCCGGCAGGAAGGACGGCTCGACCCGCGGGCGGCCGACACCCTCGATCCGCGAAGGGCGGGGGCAGCGCGCGGACGGGTCCCGGTCACGATACCCGGCATAGAAGGCGCTATGCTCGACATCGGCGACGCACAGCCGGGTGGGCAGCCCGCGATATCGGCAGTGGCGCCCGATGGTCGACGCGGTCCCGCCGGTGCCTGCACCGACGACGATCCAGTCGGGCACGGCATGCGGCTCGCCCGCCATCTGGGTCAGGATCGCCGAGGCGATATTGTCGCAGCGCCAGTCGGTCGCGGGGGCGGCGTTAGTGAACTGGTCGAGATAGACCCCGCCCATCGCATCGGCCAGATCGCGCGCTTCGTCATACAGCCGCTCGGGGCTGACCAGATGGCACTGCCCGCCCTGCGCCTGGATCGCACGGATCTTCGCAGGGGCGGTGCTCAACGGCATGACCGCGTGAAAGGGAAGGTCGAGCAGCCGCGCGAAATACGCCTCCGACACCGCGGTCGAACCCGACGATGCCTCGACCAGCGGGCGCCCCGCCCGGATCACGCCCGCCACGATACCACTGGTGAAAAGCGAACGCGCCAAGCGATGCTTCAGGCTCCCGGTCGGATGCGCCGCCTCGTCCTTGAGATAGAGGTCGACACCCGGCGCGGCGGGCAGGGTGACGGCGAGCAACGGCGTCTCCGGGGCCCGACGCCGATCGCGATCGAGCACGGCAAGCGCGTTCGCGATAAAATCCTGGTCGACCGGCCGCTCGGCCATGACGATGCCCAGCATATCGGCAGGGCGCTTTGCTGTGCGGGCGGCGGGGGCGGTCAACAACATGGACATATCCTTTGCTGACGCCGAGAATATGCCGGATGCCTTGCGAAATCTCACCAAAGACGTCAGTTCTGGCGCGATATTGGTCAAGGATTTCCCAATGATCGGCCCTGCTATCGATAAAATTGACACCGCCATCCTGGCGGAACTGCAGATCGACGCCAGCCTGCCGGTCGCCGAGATCGCCCAGCGCGTGAACCTGTCGCAGAATGCATGCTGGCGGCGGATCCGTCGCCTGGAGGAGGAAGGCGTTATCCTGCGCCGCGTCGCGCTGCTCGATCCCGAAAAGCTGGATGCGGCGATGACGGTCTTCGTCAGCGTGCGGACGGCCGAGCATTCCGCCGACTGGCTGAACGAATTTGCCCGCGCGGTCAGCGACCTGCCCGAGGTGGTCGAGTTTTATCGCATGGCGGGCGAGATCGATTATCTGCTGAAGATCCGCGTCGCCGACATCAAGGCCTATGACCGGGTCTACAAGCGCCTGATCGAGCGTGTTCGGCTGGTCGATGTCAGCGCCGCCTTCGCGATGGAGGAGATCAAGAACAGCACCGCGATCCCGCTTCCGCCCCCATCCCGTTAGCGGTAACGATTGCGTTTGCTGCAACTGTATTTGCCAACGTTGCAATTGCGTGAAGCGCTGCTGCGGTGCACAAGGATCGGGCCTTTCAGGCATCCTCTCCTAAAAACTTTTCGGCCGGTCCTTTGACCGGCCTTTTTTTTGGCCGCGATCCGGCTCGGGGCGGCTGGGCGCTGTCTGTCCTCCATCCAGTGGGTCGGCGCTACGCCCCATATTCGCGCCGCCACGATATCCCCATTGCCGATCACCGCGCCGACCGCGAAATTGGCATTCATGGGCGACGGGGCCTATCTGGCCGAACTTGCGGCGTTTCGGTGCGAGGCTCCCCGGCCTTGCATATCGGCGCGGCCTAACCAGGGAGCGCCCGATGATCCAGCGCATCTTCTCCGTCTTCGAACCCTTCGTGCTCAGCCTGTTGGGCACTGTCCTGCTGGCCACGCTGCTGCCCGCGCGTGGCGGATTTGCCGTGTTCGCGGGGTATCTCGCGGATGCGGGCATCGTGCTGCTCTTCTTCCTACATGGTGCAAAGCTGTCGCGGGACGCGATCTGGCAGGGGTTGCGCAACTGGCCGTTGCACTTGGCGGTCCTTGCCTCGACCTTCCTGTTGTTTCCGGCCTTGGGCCTGGGGATGACGCATCTGCCCGGTCTCGACCCGGCCTGGGCAAATGGTATCCTGTTCCTCACTTTGCTGCCTTCGACGGTCCAGTCGTCGATCGCCTTTACGGCGATCGCACGGGGGAATGTCGCGGCCGCGATCTGCAGCGCGTCCTTTTCCAACCTGCTCGGCATCGTGTTGACCCCGGCGCTGGTCGCGCTTCTGATGCATGTGAAGGGCGGGGCAGGGGTGTCGCTCGTCTCTATCGAAGGCATCCTCTTGCAGTTGCTGGCGCCATTCGTGGCGGGGCATCTGCTGCGTCCATGGATCGGGGCGTTCGTCGAGCGCCGCAAAAGCCTGCTGACCCTCGTCGATCGCGGCTCGATCCTGCTGGTCGTCTACACGGCCTTCGGGGCGGCAGTGGTCGAGGGGCTGTGGACGCGCGTCTCGCCAGGCGATCTCGGCCAGCTCATGCTGCTCTGCCTGTTGCTACTTGCGATCGTCCTCGTGGCGACCTTTCTGATCGCGAAGGCGATGCGCCTGTCGCCGCAGGATGCGATCGTCCTTCAGTTCTGCGGCTCGAAGAAGAGCCTTGCATCGGGGGTGCCCATGGCGGGCGTGCTGTTTCCGGCGGCGCAGGTCGGGGTGATCCTGCTGCCGATCATGATCTTTCACCAGGTCCAGCTGATCGCCTGCGCCATGCTCGCGCGCTATTATGGCGAGCAGCGGCCGAAAGAGTGAGCTGGGGAAGTTAGGGGGGGTGTGTGACGATGTTTTGGAGGAAAAGTGTCATTGGTGTGAAAAATGTTGTTGACCGGTTCGCGACGTCCGCCTAGAGGGGTTTCACCGCAGCGGT
>NZ_JAXOJH010000031.1:0-18508 GCF_036663655.1 Sphingomonas flavida | reverse complement strand
GCGTCCGCACAGCAGCCTCGGCGGCATGGCACCCGCCGACTTCACCAACCGCCCGCGCCACGGGCATGAGGACACCGAAGCTAACTTATCGGTGGCCTGAAAATGGGGAGCAGGTCACGTTTTCCAGATGCCGCACACTTTGAAACTCCAGAGCAATGGCATGATCTTTGGCGCCAAGCTTCTGGAGCAGGTTCGGACCATGCAGATACGCGATCCGATCATTGCTCAGAATGTTCAGGCCTATATGAAGAGCTGCTTATTTCCGCAGATCATGCTTGGACAGGCGTATCTTCCCAACCTGATGACGGCTCCAGATATCTTTAAAGAGATGGGACCGGGATCGGAGGCTTTATCGGTTCCATATTCCGATATGGCTGGGCTTGGCGCGACACGCGAGATCGTGACCTGTCGGGTTGCATACAACAACATCGATTCAGATATATTCCAAGGCTCGGGAGGTGAGTTCCGCCCTATCTGGGGAACAGACACCTTCCCAAATGTTCGTTGGGACAACCAGTATAATTATCTTGCAGGTCTGATACCTCCGTCCCTGGTCTATATGATGGGCCAACCGCAGGACACGTTCCAGATCACGCGCCAGACGATGCTGATCAATGCGTTTATGCAAGCCCGTGACGGTATGGCTAGTGGAACCGGCAGCGGGTCGATCGACGCCTTCGCCTCGACGCGAGCCCAGACTCAAGCCGAGAATACCTATAACTCTATCGCCCATCAGGCGATGACGTGGGTTCCCCTGCTCAGTATCGTTCTGACATGTGTATTCTACGCTATGTTTCCCGTCATATTCCCACTCTTCCTTCTGCCCCAGACGGGCATACAAACACTCAAAGGATATGTCGCTGGCTTCTTCTATCTTGCGTCTTGGGGGCCGATGTATGTCATCATCCACATGATCGCGATGACAAGAGAAGCGAACTTGGTGCGCGGTACTTCGGAGGGGTATTTCACCCTCGCCAACTTCAACGCGATGGGGGAAGTCTACAACGAGACGGCAACGATCGCTGGCTATATGCTCATGAGCGTCCCCTTCCTTGCGGCAGGCCTCGCTAAGGGTGCTTTGTCGATCGGCGGTCAAGCCACCTCCATTCTGGCACCAGCGCAGAATGCCGCTGAAGCGGCAGCACTGGAGCAGACAACCGGCAACTACAGCTATGGCAATGTCAGCTATGCCAACTCGTCGGGAAACATGCATCAAAGCAATCAGTGGTCCGATGCGCCGACCTATATGACGGGTGCCTCCGCGTTCACGCGGCGCACCGACAACGGCACGAACGTCTCGACCTATGGCGATGGCAACGAAGTCTATAATATGTCGAACGCCATCTCGAGTACGGGCTTCACGCCCACGGCTACGCAGGGCGCGGTTGCAACTAAGAGTAGCCAGGCCAGTATGTCCGCGCGCATTGCTGACGGCTACGAGGAGGCCAGCCGGCGCGAGGTTCAACACCTTCAGGCGCTGCGTAATTCACACTCGCAGACGAATGAAACCTCGCATGGCTTTGATAGCAGCTCGGGAATCCGCGGAGGATCGAGCACCGAGCAGAGCGATCGTCGCGGCATCACGGACAGGGCTGGTATTGAGGATCGCGACAGCGTGTCTAGCGGCACCCGCCACGAGAAGAGCTCGGGGTCCAATACCAATTACGCGGATCGTTATTCTGGAGGGGTGGATCTGCGTGGGACTGCAAGCGCTGGCGCTGGCGTCGGTTCACCAGGCGGTCAAGGCATTGGTGGGAAGATCGGCGCAGCGCTCAGTGGCAATCTTGGTTGGGATCGCTCCTACACTACAGCTGACCTAACAAATGACACGAAATCCTCGCACGGTAGCAAAGACCACAGTTCTTCTCGGACTGATGGCATTTCTGAGGAACACGGAACCTCGGCCTCTGCTAGCATCAATGATGGCACGTTTTACCAAGAAGGCTCTTTCTCCCGTTCACAAAGCAGCGAAGCATTCACCAAAGCGGAGGAGGAATCGCTTAGCAAAATCCAGTCCTACAATGAGTCGGCCCGTCATTACCGTGAGCTGTCACGCTCTCTGGAGCAGCAGGCCAGCTTCGCTGAAACCAACGGATTCAACTTGTCCACGGACCTTCGCCAGGACCTTGCGAACTTCTATTCGCGGCAGGAACGCGACAACCCAGGCGCGAATTTGCCTGCACTTTACGCGACCAGCGTTAGCCCCACGCAGGAAATGGCGCGCAACGCGGTGATCTCAAAGTGGTCGGCGGAGCGCCAGAGTGCCATTGAAAGTGACATCCAACAGGCCCTCAATGATCCAGCCCTTCAGGGGATGGATGTTCCGAAGGTGGGCAATGAGGCCTCTGTAAGCAGCCGCTATTCTGGCGGGCAGCAACTTGGCAGCCCCGAGCCTGTGGGCACCAACAAGGCAGACAGGTCAGATCAAGATCAGGTGATTACAGAAGGAGCGGGAAGGCTCCTCGCTGAGCAGCATAGGCGCAGGCTATAGAGCCTCCGCCTGTGCTAATAGCTATTATCGATAGCCCATAAATAGGCAGGCAAACTGATAAATGAGAATTCCTAAAGCTATCCCCACAAAGGGGATAGCTATGAAAAGGAACCTTTTCATTGAGATTTGTCGATCCGGGACATAGTTCATGTCCGCAGCATCGCGGCTGACGGATGGGCGATCTGCACCGATCCAATTTTGCATTGGATAGTAGCGATAGGGGTTCGAGGGATCGAACCAGCTTTCCGTCTGGTGATGATCATCCATCTTATACCTCGCGCCATATATGAGCTAAAACTACTATATTCCCTAAATGTTCTCCGAACAATGCCTGATTTTCATATGCCTTCCCAGCATCAAGTGAATAAATCGGCAGCTAAGGAACGTATCTCAACGACGCAGGATCGGAACCGGCGTCATGGTGGCATGAGCGCGACGGCCGCAAGAGCTACATTTTAGCCGCCCTGCCGCTGTCGATACTGCTCCCTCGAACCGAAACCGCTTGATGATTTGCCCGGCAGGCAAATTGATGGTGCGCCCGCATGTGCAGACGATCCGCATATCGGCACGGTCTTCAGCCCATTCAGCGAGGGTTTTATAGGCGGGCTCGTTCGATCGCGCCATTCACACAGCCCGTTTCATGACGGTGTTATCTCCTCATAGCATCCTGCGCGCCGCAGCTGTCTGACGATCCCATTGAACGCAGCGGTGACGCCCTGCGCCCTTCCGATTTCATTGTCCTGGCAGGCCGCATCCCAATACAACTCAAGAGGCCACCGCTCTGGGCAATGCGGCAGGAGACAGCGCAGTGCCAGGCGCACCTCGATCCCGTCGACGCGCACATCCGAGCAGCGCGCGACGCCGGCGCGCAGGATATGGACCGACAGCGCGATCACGACGCGCTGATGCTTCGGAAGCTGTGACATGGCTCAATGAAAGTCGTGCGACTTGAAGCGCACGACCTGTTCGGGGTCCATGCCGTCGGCATGGGGCGGCCAATAGCAATTGCGCGGCTCGGGGCTCCAGCCCTTGTCCCCGCGATCCGGAGAGCCGGGATGCTGGCCGGCGTCGCCACGACCGGTGCGGTGTGGAAAGGACATCTCGCCGACCTGAGTCAGAAGATCACCGTGATCTATGATCCGGTCACAGATGACGTGGATCACATCGCCTTCCTTTTGCACCCGCCCCTTCAGACCGACCATCGAGGCCGACATGACCGTGCGGCGCTGCGCTTCAAACCGATCGGGCCACAAGATGCCATTGGCGACCCCCGTCTCATCCTCGATCGTGATGAACAGGACCCCCTTGGCGCTTCCCGGCTTCTGGCGGACCAGGATGATTCCGGCGACCTCGACATGGCGGCCGTCGCGAAGGCTGGCGAGATCCGCGCATCTGGTGACGCCCCGCCGGCGCAGCTCGTCACGCACGAAGGTCAGCGGGTGGGCGCGCAGCGACAGCTGAAGGTTGCGATAGTCCTCGATCACCTCCCGGCCGTCAGTCAGCGGCCGCAACGCCACCTCTGGCTCGATTCCTTCCGCGCTGATGGTTTGAGCGGTTCGGTCGGCTGCGGCGAACAGCGGCAGAGGAGCCTCCCCCAGCCCACGCACCTTCCAGAGCCCCTGCCTCCGATCGGTACTGAGACTATGGAAGGCATCTCCGTCCGCCAGCTTCTCGATCGCGGCGCGCTGCGCCCCCGATCGCCGCCAGACATCGTCGATGCTGTCATAGGCGGCCGTGCTGCGCGCAGCGACGATCTTGGCGCCGTCGGCATTGGATAGGCCCCGGATCTGTCGGAGACCAAGGCGGACCGCCAGGAAACGTCCGCCGTTGGGCTCCAGCGTGCAATCCCAACGGCTCGCGTTCACACATGGGGGCAGCACCTCGACGCCGTGTTCACGCGCGTCACGGACGATCTGGGCCGGTGCGTAGAAGCCCATCGGCTGGGCGTTCATCAGCGCGGCGCAGAAAACGTCAGGATGATGATGTTTCATCCAGCACGACGCATAGGAAATCTTGGCGAATGATGCCGCGTGGCTCTCCGGAAAGCCGTATGAGCCGAAGCCTTCGAGCTGCCGGAACGTGCGCTCGGCAAATTCGCGCGGATAGCCACGCGAGACCATGCCCTCGACCAGCTTGTCGCTAAAGTGGCTGACCCCGCCGGTGAACTTGAACGTCGCCATGGCGCGGCGCAGCTGATCCGCCTCGGCCGGGGTGAAGCCTGCACCGACGATCGCGACTTTCATCGCCTGCTCCTGGAAGAGCGGAACGCCAAGCGTCTTTTCCAGCACAGCGCGCAGTTCGGGGCGCGGATATTCGGGGCGCTCCAACCCTTCACGACGGCGTAGATAGGGATGGACCATGTCGCCCTGGATCGGCCCGGGCCGGACGATCGCCACCTGGATGACCAGATCGTAGAAGCGTCGCGGCTTCATGCGCGGCAGCATGCTCATCTGCGCCCGGCTCTCAATCTGGAACGTCCCGAGCGTGTCTGCCTTCTGGATCATCGCATAGACGGCCGGATCATCGTCCTGCAGGTCGGCCATCTCGACGCGGAGGCCCTTTTCCGCCTCCAGCATGTTGAAGGCGCGGTTCATGCAACCGAGCATGCCCAACCCCAGAATGTCGACCTTCATGAATTTCAGACTGTCGATATCATCCTTATCCCACTCGATGATCTGGCGGTCGGCCATCGCGGCGGGCTCGATCGGCACCAGGTCGTCGAGGCGATCATGCGTGAGGACGAAGCCGCCCGGATGCTGGCTCATATGGCGGGGCACGCCGATCAGCTTGCGCGCGAGATCCAGCGTCAGCCGCAAGCGACGATCGCCAATATCGAGGTTCAGCTCCTCGACCTGCTTTTCGCTCACGCCCTCGGCCGACCAGCCCCAGACCAGGCCGGCAAGCGATGACGTCAGATCTTCAGGTAGACCGAGCGCTTTGCCGACATCGCGCACTGCGCCGCGTGCACGATATCGGGTTACGACGGCCGTCAGCGCTGCGCGGTCACGTCCATAGGTCTCATAGATCCACTGGATGATCTCCTCGCGGCGCTCGTGTTCGAAATCGACATCGATGTCAGGAGGTTCGCGTCGTTCGCCGGACACGAAGCGCTCGAACAGCAACTCATGCTTGATCGGATCAATCGAGGTCACGCCCAGGACGAAACAGACGCAGCTATTGGCGGCCGACCCGCGGCCCTGGCACAGGATGCCGCGCCGGCGCGCTTCGCGGACGATCGAATGAACGGTCAGGAAATAGGGCGCATAGCCCAGCTCGGCGATCAGGCGCAGCTCGTGCGCGATCTGATCGCGATAGGCTTGCGGCACAGCGCCATTGAACATCCGCTCGACAGCCTCCCCTGCCAGCTGTTCGAGCGCCTCTTGCGCTGTCAGCCCCTCGATCACGCGCTCGTGCGGATATTGATAGGCCAGCTCGCCCAGGTCGAAGGTGCATAGCTTGGCGATGTCGACGCTGGCCTGCAGCGCGTCAGGATACGCCCGGAAGCGCCTGACCATCTCGTCCGGAGATTTGAGTGCGCGATCAGCGTTGACCTCACGCCGATAGCCCAGCTCGTCGACGGTGCATTTCTCGCGCACGGCCGTCACCACGTCCTGCAGCAGGCGCGCTTCAGGCGCGTGATAGAGCACATCACCCGTGACGACCGCACGCACGCCGGCACCACCGGCTTGCCTTGCCAGCGCATCGATGCGCACCGCATCGTCTGGCCTCCGGCGCTGAAAGAGGGCCATGTACCCCCGGCGGCCGAACACCGCCTTCAGATCCGCCAGCGCTGCTAGATTCTCCTCATCCGCCTCGTGCGGAAGCAGGATGGCGATGATGCCCTCGGACCATGGCTGCAGGTCGTGCCAGTGCAGGAGGCAGCCCCCCTTCCCTGCCCGTTTTTTTCCAACCGTCAGCAGCCTCGTGATGCGGGACCAGGCTGGCCGATCGGTCGGATAGAGCAGCAGCCGGCGCCCGCATGATAGGTCGACGCGGGTGCCGGCGATCGAGCGGACGCCGGTGATCTTCTGCGCTTCCCAGGCGCGCACGACACCCGCGACCGTGCCGATGTCGCTTATCCCGATCGCAGGATAGCCAAGCACGCTGGCGGCCGAGAATAGTTCTTCAGACGACGACGCGCCGCGCAGCAGCGTGAAGTGGGTTAGGACCTGCAGCTCGACATAGTGGGTCATCCGAAGACCCCGTGCATCCACCACGACAGATCACCGGTTTCATCCTCGAAGCCGTCTCCACGCCGGAAAACCCAGTACCGGCCACCCGCCTCATCCTCGACACGGTAATAGTCCCTCACCGCCCACACTTCCGCGTCTCGCCGCCACCATTCTCCATGGATGCGCTCCGGCCCGTCGCCGGCCACGATCTTGTGGGTCTGCCCTCGCCACTCAAACCGCCGTGGGGGCTGGTCGGGCATCAGCGCCATGACACGCGCGAGAGGCTCCGGCCGCGCGAACAGCCGAACAGGCCGCTTCCACGCGGGCCATTTGCCGGGCATGACAAGCGGGTCGGAGCGGGTGACGGCTCGCTCCGGCACATGGCTTTCCACTGGCGCCAGGCGGAAGACGGCTGACGGGCCGATACGGCCGGCGATGACGTCGACCAGCCGCGCCGGATCTCGCACCAGCGTTTCGCCGGCGAGGACGGCCCCCAGGTCGACAGCATCGAGCGGCTCAGTATGCGCCGCGATCATATGGAACTGCTCAATGCCCATGCCAGGGTCGATCCGATCGATGCGCAGCTTGAACAGGCGCAGGAGATGCGACACTTCGCGCGTCGGCCGCGAGGTCCCGACCGCGACATTCTGTTCGGTGCCATCGACGCGCAGGCCCGTCAGGCGCAGTGATCGCGCGCCCAGCCCCTTCTCTCGCAGGACGTTTGCGAGGTCGCATAACAGGTCTTTCATGACCTGCTCGATGGCCTCGGCCGTCCCGATCGGTTCGAGAAGACGCCGCTGGGCGATCGGCAGCTCGACATCGATACGCGGCGCGATGGGCTCGGCAACGGCTCCGAGAGCCTGGTCAAGGCGCGTGATCGCCGGCAGGCCCAACCGCCTGGCCAGCGGTCCTCGCGCGACTGGCAGCAAATCGGCAACACGCTCAAAACCGAACCGGCGGGCGGCGCTGATCGCAGACGGGGCAAGCCTCAATGACGCGATCGGCAGCGGCGCCAGGGCGTTCGCGATGCCGCCTGGCTCAATCCGGGCCAGCTCGTCGCGTCCATAGCGTGCCAGGGCGAAGGCCGCGCCGGGCGTGTCCGCGACCGCTATGCGGGCAGTAAAGCCTGCGCGCCTGCAGAACGCCAACAGGCGTTTGCAGAACCGTTCCTCCCCGCCGTGCAGGTGGTCGCATCCAGTCAGGTCGATCCAGAGCCCATCATGTGGCGTTACGGCTGCAATCGGCGACCAGCGGCGCACCGCAAGCAGAGCCAGGCGATCGAGAATGGCCTGATCCGCTTCCGGATCGGCGGGCCGGAAATCGAGATCCGAGACCAGCGCACGCGCATGCGTGGCTGCCATGCCCGGGTAGATACCGAGCGCCCTGGCCCCCTCGCAGGCGGCTACGACCTCTTCGCGTCGGCCGACTTTGTCGATCAGCGCCAATGGCGAAAGTACGGTGGCGATAGCCGTCGGCTCGCTCACAGATCGTACAGGCACTCCCCCTTTATAGGGATGGACCGCAGGTTCAGAACGCCGCCCCAACTCCCGCATTGGTGGCTTGGCATGGGTCGGTAACTCGGCGATCTGAGCCTCGACATCCGCTCTGGATGGCACGCCGCCATGAGCCCACCGCGCCCCAGGCCGCCACCCGCCACCCCTAGGCACGGAACACGCACCGGGGTTATCGTCGACCGGCAGCTGCAGGACTTGCCGTTCAGGCGGCTGCGATGCGGACCGGTCCTGCCGTCTTAGCCGTTCGATGGCTAGATTCGGCAGGAACAGCGAGACGACCCGTCTCATCGCAACCCTCCACAATCAGGGAAAAACCCTCACCTCCGCGCTGTCGCGCGAGCTCGATGGACCAACGCGCCCTCCCCACTCCAGGAGCGGACAAGCGCTCGGACGGCGCAGCGCCTATACGCCAGCGCGTCCAGGCAGCCGACGGTTCGGCAAAGGCATCCTGATTTCTCCCCCTCGGCCGGCGGAACAGCAGCACTGGCATGTCCGCTTCAGCCGCGACTAACTGCAGACGGCGGGTTGCCACCATCGACACTCTGCTCGCTTCGGCGACAATAGCGGTTGGTGTGCCGTCGCGGACGGCATCTTCAACAACTGCTAAAAGGGACAGTTCGTCCCGAGGTTGGGCATGAATCGTATTTGCCGACGACAAGCCTGCTTGCTCCAATGCGGGGGCGTATAAGTCGCCCCTGGAACTTGCCCACAGCACCTGACCACTTGCACGCGCTGCCTCACGGGCTGCAATTCCGGCAAGAAAAAGTGTGGCGGCAGCATCGTCGGTGAGCGTGTTATTTACAGCAGCTGCTTCATGAAGGGCACCGGCACGTAGCCCGCCCTCCCTGAGCCGGCTGTCGATTGCGCCAATGCCAAACGGAAGTACTCGATAACCGCAACCCGGTGCAGCGATAGCCCGCAAGTGAGCTAAGTTTGGCGTGGGGGACGGACCGGCTACGGACATAATGGGCTAACTCTATATGTTCCCTTTATGTTCCTAGCATTCTGGAAAGCCGTCAAGCAGTTCCAGTCCGAGCCAGCGCATTTGATGTGGATAAGCGCATTCGCGGCCACCTTTAGACAGAGGGGAGGAACCGGCGTTCACAACGAGGCTTGCAAACTGCTAACTACCCCCTCACGGCGCGCTGTGTGTGCTTTGGCGGCCTGAGCTCTATCAGTAGCTTTGGGCATTCAAGGGGCAGTCTGTTGTTGCCCCCTAAATGGCTGACAGGGCCTCGCGTGTTGTCGCGATGAACTCGCGGGGTGATCTGTAGCCGAGGGCACGGTGTGGATGCACCTCGTTATAGTGGTCAATCCAGGCTGGCAGCTGGGCGATGACGGTCTGCGCGTCTGGCCTGGGGTTCACGCGGACATAGTCGCGCTTGAGGGTGCGGACGAACGCCTCAGCCATGCCGTTGGACTGCGGGCTGCTGACCGGGGTCGTGCGCGGGACCAGCCCGATGCCGCGAGCAAAGGTGCGGGTGTCGCGAGCGGTGTAGCAGCTGCCGTTATCCGTCAGCCACTCGATCGGCTCGGGTACGTGGTTCACCCGGCCGTAACGGTGCTCGACGGTTGCGACCATCAAGTCCTGCACGTCCTCGGCGGTGATGCCGCCCGTGGTAGCCACATGCCCCATCGCCTCGCGGTCACAGCAGTCGAGCGCGAACGCGACGCGCACCTTCTCGCCGTTGTCGCAGGCGATCTCCAGTCCGTCGGAACACCAGCGAGTGTTGCGCTGATCGACTGCCACGCGGCCGTCGTGACGACGGTGTTCGCGCCGTTCGCCGCCCCGCTGGAGCAAGAGCCCGTGCGCCTTCATGACACGGTAGACGCGTTTGACGTTGGGGCTTTTGCGCCCGTCCTTTTCTGCCTGGCGGCGCAGCAGGGCATGGACGCGGCGGTAGCCGTAGGTCGGCAGATCGGCAAGGAGCAGCCGGATGTCAGCGATTAGATCGGCATCTGGTAGCGGCGGTCGTCCTCGCGGTCGTGGCGGTGGTCGGTTGCGCATCGCGGACAGATGCGGGCGGGCAATGCCGAGCGCGTCGGCGACCGCGGTCACAGAACGTCCCCTGGCAACGAGGTCGAGCGCAACAGCAGTTTTTTTGGGCCTGCGGCCCGGGACACGGCCTCGCGCAGCAGCTCGTTCTCCATGGCCTTCTTGCCCAGCAGCCGCTGCAGTTCGCGCACCTGCGCCTCAAGCGCCCGGTACTCGGACGCTGGCACCACTTCCTCGCCGGCTGCGGCAGCAGTCAACGCGCCCTGGTTCATCAGCCGGCGCCATGTGAAGACCTGGCTGCCGCTGATGCCGTGCTGGCGGGCAACAAGCGACACGCTCATCCCCGGCAAATACGTCTCCTCGACGATCCGGACCTTTTCCTCCGGTGTCCACCGCCTCCGGCGCTGCACACCGGAGAGAACCTCGCCGTCGTTGTAACGCCTAGTCGTACCGTCAGTCATATGCCTCACTCTTATCTAAGAGCGAGACCCTGTCAGGTCATTTGAGGGGCCACCTCACAGTCAGCCCTTCTCCACTAAAGCACGTAGTTCCTCAAGTGCCTCCCAATAAGCCCTATGACCACGGTCATTGGTGTATTGGATAAACCAATCCAATGTCTCAGCGGGACCTTTTATGTATAAATCCCTTTTAGCACTCATTCTGCGCTGTCGCCTGATTACGGTCCGCGTTTCAGTGATTGGATCTGCTTCCGAGCGTTCAGCGCGATCAACAAAACCCATGGCAGCTCCACGTTTGATTGCGTCCTCTTCGCGCCTAGGATCAACAGCAACTGGCTGCCTATTTATTCCTGCTAAATCTATCCGATCGGCGCTTTTATCATTTCCGGTTGCGGCGGTTGGCTTTTTGCCAAAACCATAGCTCGTCATCGTGCAATCTCCGCTTTTACCGCTTCAACAACCGCACGGGTCATTTCAAAAGCGTTTTTCTTCGCGGCTTCTAAGCCGGACGTACGGTCCTCGCTTAACTCTTCAAGAGTGCACGCGAAATCGAAGACGTCACGATACGCAGCTCGCTCTACTAATCCCTTCTCCAGAAGGGGCAGTTCTGCCTCCCGAATTGCGGCAGTGATACGTTTAGCAGTCTTGGTTTCGATTGCTGCGTTATCTCGACTTCGGACTAAGCGATATGGTATAGTCCGTCCCATCGCCTCAGCCTCTTCATGAATAAGAGCGACAGCATTCGCAGCCAATTCTGCATCAATTGGTGACAGATTGAATGGTATAAGAACCAGGTGTGACCTTGCGAAAGCTCGGGACGTCATGCGTGACGCCGTTCCTTCCAAGTCAATCAGGACAAAATCATGGCTAGCGGTTAAATTGTCAATCACCTTCACCAACTCAGATTCTTTGGGGGTCGCCACAATCTGGAAGGGATGCCCCTTACCTTCCTCATCTCTACGTCGTCCCCATTTGGCAATAATTGCATTTGGATCGGCGTCAATCACGACAACCGACGCTCCGATACGAGCAAGCTCTCCCGCCAAGATAAAAGTCAGCGTCGTTTTGCCTGCCCCACCCTTGGGATTGGCTACAGATATGGCGGGCATAAGTGAATCTGGTCCTTCTGCGACCGCCGAAGCGGCTTACATGCGGTTGATATACAGCTCATAGCATATCGCCCCCACATGAATATAGCTCTCAATTCCTTCGCATATGGTCGTGCTATACCATTCAAAGAATATACATTTTCATAGGATATCCAAATGGATATCCTATGGAGGGTCACTCTATTTCCATGGATTTGCATAGGATTTTTAGATGTCACCCGCTCGAGCGGACTCGGCTGAGCGGGATGGTAGCGGGCAGTTTCAGCGCCGTGCCGATCTGCGCGAGCACGCGGGCATCGACGCGGTCGGTCTTGGCCAGCGTACCGATGGCTCTGGCGAACTCGCGCGCCTAGCGATCAGGTCGCCGTCGCAGCCGCCGGTCGTCTCGAAGACGAGGCGGATGTCGTGATCGAGCGTGTCGAGCCAGGCGGCGATGACACCCGGTGTATTAGCGATCGGCCGGATCCGGCCCGATGGCAGGTCGCAAATGTCGATGACGGCAGGGGAAAGGTCGCAGCCGATGACGGCTTGTGGCATGATATAGGCTCCCGTACATGTCGTGCGGGATCAGCATTCTCAAGCAATTGTTCAGGGTTTTGACCAACGCGGAAGGGACCCTTGCTCCTGATCGGGCTCTAGACCCTCGGGCGGAGGACGAGCTCACTTCCGCAGCCTATTCATACCACCATCGCATCAGATAGGGGAGAGTAGGGGGCATCGAACGCCCAGCGTTGATGGATTGCGGACTGGCCGCTTTCGGGTGGCTCACCGCGGTAAGCTGCCGTTCGTTCAGAACGGAGGGCAGGGTGGCGAAGGTCCAGTTCCTGGTGAGAGCCGCCCGACCGCTTTCGGACAGCAATCGCGAGAAAGCCGACGTTCATTCACACGGCAGGGGGGGGGGGGGACATGAATGCAGGCAGTCGTGAATTTTCGGCCTGTCTCCTTTTGCGGCTGAGCGGGAGAATCAAACGGCCATTAAGCCGTAAAGAAAGGGGATATACCGGCCGCCAAAGCTATTCCGGCAGTTAAGAACCTCCCGCAATGGCGTTTGCCTAATTCGACATGATGCAGACGAAAGCGACAGACCGGCATGCGCTTGGACACATCGCTCATATAGTTTGGTGGGGTGGCGAGCTGATTGCTCAGGCGAATGGCCGCTCTCCGATCCTGCGTGAGCATACACGAGGGAGCCGCAATTAACATAAACGCCTAAAAAAACGGGCGGCCCGCAGAGCGGCAGGTCAGCACTCCTTCGGGCACCGGCAGGCTGAGAGAGATCGTGCGGGAAAGGCTTGGAAACATCACGCCGTATGGGAAGGCATCTCGATATAGCGAACACCCAGCACTAACGACGTACCCTTGTGTTACAAAATAGATTCAGCGTAGGTATCGCTGGCAGCGATCAAAAGGTTGGGGATACAGTTGACAAGCCAGCGAGGTCCAGCAGCGAAAATGGGCCAACTCGAAAGTGCTAGGTCTGCGAGCGGAGCATCCTCAGCAAATAGCATCGTATTTATACATGGGTTGTCAGGTTCCGCGAAATCTACGTGGGCGGCAATGGAGCGCCAATTTGCCGCCGACCCAAGATTCGATGGCTACAATCTGGACTATTACCAATACCCTACCCGCCTTATCAGGCTACCTTTTACACCGCCACTTCCAATGTTAGCTGATTTGGCGCATGGATTACGAACTCTAATTGACGAAAGGCATGCATCCTCGTCGGTTAGTATTGTAGCTCATAGTCTAGGTGGCTTGATTGCTAGGCAGTACATAGTAGATGTTTTAAAATCGAACCGTGATCTGCTCGTGGACAATCTCGTGCTAATAGCTGTCCCTAATACGGGGGCCAGCCTTGCTAATGTAGCAAGCTTATTATCTTTCCCCCATTTCCAGCTAAAGACTCTCGCTAAGGATTCGGAAGGCCTTAGGCGTCTTAACATTGATTGGCTTGGATGCGCGGCTGACACGAAGCTATCCATAAAATACATTCTTGGTGGGTCTGATCGAGTAGTGCCACACCATAGCGGCTCCCCATATAAGGGGATTGATGCTGCGTCTCTATTAATAGAGGCAGACCATCGATCGATCGTAAGCCCCGTTGACATCAATGACATACGATATTTGGCGGTTTCAAATTTCCTAATATCAGGCACAAAGTCGAATTCCACACGACAAGGTTCGTTAAAACAAGCCAACCCCCTTTTGGGTGACCCACTTTTTGATATCTACACACCTGCCCATGAGCAATTTTATTACTCAAGAGATTTTGATTCGGTTCTGGCTGACGTTCTCATCAGCAGCCATGTATGGGTTACAGGCAGATCTGGATGTGGGAAATCCGCATCACTGCGGCGGGCTGTAAGTCTGTCAGGGTGGAGGTTAATCCATATTAATCTTGCGACCCATGAGGCCGCCGGTGCAGATGACATGGTAGAGGCACTGACGGAAGAGCTTCTAAATATACGAGACGGCGGCCAAAGTATGGAGATTGCGATTGGCGCGGCAAATCGTCTGCGACGGCTCAAATTAGCCATAGAAGTGCAGGCCACCGATGAGGTGGTGGGCATTGTAGTGGAGGAGATACCGCTTCCGCCGGCCGAATTGAGCAAATTCTTAAAACATATCGCGACCGTAGTCGAGCTTTTAGGGAGTGAGTCTGAACGCCCTCAGCAGGCAAGACTGCTTCTTTCGTCCATTCATGCGATTGATGACCCATCAAATTCGATTTCCTCGAAAGCCCGAGAAATGGTTCAGCTGATACCTGTGTCCCCTTGGACAACGACTCAAATGCTCGGCTTGGGCACAGTAATAAGAGCCGCATCGGACAACGTGATATCGGACGAGGCCCTAGAACGGATTGTAACGGCTGCAGATGGTTCTCCGCGAATGATGAAAGCTGTTTTTCGTAAGTTTCGGAACGGCATAGCGACGCCGGCTGACGTCGATAGCGTTTGCGATGGCATCCGTTTAGAGAGCATTTGATCATGCACACAGCAAAAGTTCTTCGTGGTACGACCATCGTTCCGGATGGCCTGTATGTCGAACGAGCGGCTGATCGTCAGCTGCGCGCCATCGTTGAGGATATGGGGCGGCCTGGGTATGTCCTTGTCGCTAGACAGATGGGCAAGACCAATATGCTGCTTCGTATGAAAAGGCAGCAGGAAGGCGCCGGTTCGATTGCAATATTCATCGACCTTTCAACCGGATTTCCATCTGCGAGCGAACTTTTCAGGAAGATTGTCGACGACCTATTAGAGGTTATCGACGACCGCGATCTCACTCATGCCATACAAAAGGAGCGTGATAGTCAGGATCACTCGGCAGGCATTGAGTACGATCGTCATCTCAGGCTTTGCCTCTCCAAGGTCCAAGGTCGGTTTGTTATTATAATATTGGATGAAATAGACTCCTTAGTCGGATTAGACTTTTCTGATCGTATACTCGCGCAAATCAGGAGCATGTATTTTGCTCGCGCAAATCATACAATATACAATAACCTCACGTATGTCCTTTCCGGTGTTGCTGAGCCGACAGATCTAATCAAGGACAAGAATATTTCGCCATTCAATATTGGCGAGAAGATTTACTTAGACGATTTCACGAGAGCTGAGCAAGGATTGCTTTTAAGGAAGGCAGGCCTTTCGTTTGGGCAGGACGTCGAGGAGGCAATATTCGATTGGGCTCGCGGAAATCCTAGGATGACTTGGGATATATGCTCAAGTCTAGAGGATATGCAGAGAGCCCAAGTCGTCGTGTCTGCTTTGGACGTGGAGGAGGTCGTCAAGCGCCTCTATTTTGAGCGGTTTGATCGACCACCGATTGATCATATTCGAGATCTTGCGGAAAATGATCATTCGCTGAGGAACGCCTTAGTCGCCTTGTTATATGGCAAGGGGTCAACACTTTCAGATCGCGACAAAAGTCGGCTTTATCTCTCTGGAATCACGACGGCTTCAGCGAACAAGGCTCCGACTATCAAGAATAGAGTTATCGAAGAGGCCCTTTCCGCAGATTGGTTAGCGCAGGTCGAAGAAGGCAAGGCCGGGCTTTTGACCGCTGCAAACAGTCAAGCGAAGGATAAAAGATTCATTGAAGCGCTTCGCCTGTATGATCGTTACATGGCTGAAGGGGGAAGAGAGGATGACCTAGCCGAACTCGACCTTTATCAATATGGGATTGTGCTTCATAATCTGGGTCGCCCAGAGGACGCAGCTCGCGTTCTTAATTTGGCCATCTCGAAAACTCGTTCGCCAGAAGCCCGGTTAGCAATGCGGTACCACCTTGGCCTTTCTTATTTGGTTGCCAGCGATTACGACGACGCGGAAAGAGAACTTGATTTAGTTGCTAACGGAACAAATAGTCTTTATGCGCTACGCGCGTTGCATGCGCTAAGTACTGTGAAATTGAGCAGGGATGACGAAACTTCGGCGCTGGAAGCAGTAGAATTAGCTAATCGTGTTATCAGAAGAATTGAAAGTGAACAGGATCTCACCGAAGGCGAAAAGAAGGAGATTAGATCAGCCAGTCTATTCAATCTAGGTCAAGCCCTATTGAGTTCAAATAGAGATTCAGCTTTAGCCTTTCTTCGAGAGGCATATGAAGCGTCAGTTGAAGATGAACGGCCGTTTTACGCTGCAGGCTTATTGTCACAGGGTGAATACAGCAACGTTGAAGAGCGCGTTCTATCTGAAGTTGCGTTGCAACTTGCATCGGGTGATTTGCCGTACGGTGAATCTCAGACAGAGGTTGGGTTCAAGAAAAGGCACCTTGGCGTCATTTTGGGTGCTGCAGAGCTCATCGGAGATCAAATCGCGATCGGAAACATATTGCAGGCGATTTGCAAGCGTTCTTCGGATAAGCCATTCGAGGCGGTTTTCGATGTGGTTAATAGTGTTGCTCGTCAGGGTGGCCAACTCCGTGTTTCGCAGGCAGGGTTTAGGATGTTAACGGAACGGGATGAGCTGAGAGCTGACGTCGCACCCCACCGTCTGATGGAGGCTGCGAGGTTGAGGGATGCGATCGCAGATCTGAGCGGCGGCAGCCAAGACGGTGAGGGTGCATTTGAAAACTTCTTTATAACCGTTCGGTCTTCAATCGGGAGCGATGCCGTCCTAGCGGCAGACCTTCTGCGGTTATCAAACCGTATTCAACAAGAAATCACACGAGGTAGGTTGGGCCCTGCGAAAGTCATAATCGAATTTATTCGCTCTCATAGAGATGATTTCGAAAAATTGGACAAGTCCGTACTCGCGCTCTGTATTTACCATGAGATGATTGTCCACCGAATGTCCGCTGAGGTTCCAGATGCCATAGTCGCAGCGCAGGAGGTTGTGAGTTTGTTAGCACGACGGTCTGATCTTGACGCGTCGTCTTACATGACGCGACAGGTTCAGGACCAGCTGAAGGCCAACGCACTGAAAGTTCTAGCTCTGCAGAAGCGAAAACCAACATCGACTAAGCCAAATGAAGAAATTGTGGTAATTAATACCAGAACCGGATTGCGTACTGCCATGAAGTACAAGAAGGCTGCGGCGGGTCTAAAGGACGGGACACTACGTCGAATTTAGCAAATGCTTCGGAAAGCCATCCTCACGTTTGCAACAATGTATGGCGAGCACGGCCCTGAAATCCATACGCAGGGCCTGCCGTCAAACGCTGGTAAAATTGGCACTCCTCACATACGTCAACCGCGTCCTTGTGCGCGAACTCGCCAGTGGCGCCGTGGTAATCATGAACAACTTGTCGAGGCGCAAGGTACCCGCTGTGCGTGCCGCCATAAAAGCCTCGGGGCTAGGCTTCTGTTCATCCCGGCCTACAGGGCCGACTTAATCCTGATCGAGCAGGCGTTTGCAAAGCCTAAAGCAAAACTGCGCAGGGCCGCGGGCCGCACCATTTACAGCCACTGGAACGCCATCGGGCATATTGTCGATCTCTGATTGCAATTAGAATGCGCGATCCGCGGATACGAAGCAGACTGATTGAAAGCTGCGGTAAGCGATTGGCCCTCTTAATCAGACGAGTGGTGGGTATTAGGCAGCCTGGAGATTGTCCTAAACGGCTGGAAGTGGCCGTTAGGGCAGAAGGGAAGTGCGGCAGATCCCGACCAGCTTAAGCCCTTCCCATCAGCGGGTGGAAACGACGCTTCTACCGTAACCCGCCATTATTGTCCCGTTGAGCGGTCCGGCAGCAGACCGCCAATGCCGGTCGTAGAATTATCGCTGCCCCCCCCCCCCCAATTACAGGTCGTCCGCTTTTTGAGGGCCTCCACAACCACCGCCCATCCGGAACGAGAGGTTTCGCGCTTTCGGGTCTGGTGGAGGTCGTGGACGTCCGCCTTTCAGCTTCTCAGCACGCATGGAGTGCGACGGCCTGCGCCCCCTCGATCCTATCGAATATCTGACGCTTTGGCGTTCTGGAGCCATTTGGTCATAGTTGCCATGTACGTCGGCACCGCGTTCGCCTGTCCTCGCCTGGGATCAGAAAGACGGCGTCCTACGCTTCGCGAAAACCTCTACGGGCCGCTTGAGGATGTCTTTCCAGACCTGCTGGGCGCAGAGGTACTGGAAAGCGCGCTACCTTATCGTATGGAGGGCAAGGTCGGACCAGGAGCCGACTGCGGTTCGCCAGTTGAGTCTGGTGATCCTGGTGTGTCAATCGGCGTCCAAAAAGGACCCCCTATCGGCGTGCAAAAGGGACCCCCTTCGTCGAGCAGCGTGACGGGTATGACGGGCGCACCGTTCGCGCTGGTTGCGGCGTAGGGCGGGC
>NZ_JAXOJH010000030.1:0-19782 GCF_036663655.1 Sphingomonas flavida | reverse complement strand
TCCGCTGGTCCGTCCAGGAAATCCGCCGTATCGTCATCCGGCTGGCCCAGCGGCGCATCGAGCCTCGTCGCGTTATCGCTTGGTCATGCTGGCGACGCGCCCACCAAGCCGCCGCTCAACGGTCACATGTCCGATCAAGAGCGCAACTGTAATGCTAGGCATCGTGGACAAAGGGCAGCCAGAGCAGGACTGATGCGAGGCTGACGAAGCCGATGTAGGACTCGGCGGTTTTGTCGTATCGGGTTGCGACCCGTCGCCAATTCTTGAGTTTGTTGAACAGTCGCTCGATCTGGTTGCGCCAGCGGTACTTGCCCCGATCATACGCAGCCGGGTTGCGACGGTTGCGCCGAGCCGGGATCACGGCCTCAACGTTCATGCTGGTCAGGGTGTCGCGTACCGCGTCGCTGTCATAGCCTTTATCCGCAAGCAGAGCGTCGATCCGGTCGGCGATCATGCGCATCAGAGGGCCGAAGCCTTGCGTATCGTGCGCCTGGCCCGGCGTCAGGACAAAGGCGAGCGGGCGACCTCTGACATCGCAGCGGGCGTGGAGTTTGGTGGTAAAGCCGCCGCGCGATCGGCCAAGCGCCTCGGTCGCGCCAGTCCCTTTTTTATGCCCACGGCACAATGGTGTGCCCGGACAATGGTGCTGTCGATCATGTCGGCGCGACCATCGCGTTCCACCGCACCGGCCAGCGTCTCCAGCATGGCGTCGAACACACCCGTCGTTGCCCAGCGACGGTAGCGGCGAAACACGCTGTTCCACTTGCCATATTCATCCGGCAGATGCCGCCACTGCGCACCCGTCCGCGCGATCCACATCATGCCTTCGAAAAAGGGGCGGTTGTCACCAGCGGGACGACAGCCACGTCCGCGCTCGGCCGGTAGCAGCGGCCCGATCAGCGACCATTCCTCATCCGACAAACCGATCCGCTCGCCCAAGCCTGCCCCCAAAAGGCAGCCTTGAATCAGTGGCGAGGCACGCCGTCAAGCTTTGTCCACGATGCCTAGAATGGATTCTTGGGGATTGTGATGCGGAGTGCCATTAACCGAGGGTATCGGAAGATCGTCATGCGCCAAAGCGCTTTCCCACAAACGAACGGCCAGCGAGACAGCCGGGGAGTCTGCGCCGATCGCGGGCGTCGCGACTCCCCGGTTTCCCAAAATCTGTTCCCGAATGGGTTTTCCCAAAATGGCCCGTTGAAGATGGAGAAACGGGACGCTCCACAAACGTGCGTATGTGTGACGGAGCGCCTGTCCGCCTCGATCGGCATCGAACGTTGTCACCTAACCCGTCACACGATCTATGCACCCTAATCGGTCCCGGCTCGGGGCGGAATGACACGCTAAGGACCGAGCCTTAGCGTACGATTTTGACCATTTTCTCACCGGACCCCTGATCGTCCTCGATCAGTTCGCGTCGAACGGCGACGTCGCCGCCATCATCTCGGTCGCCGTCGGGCTCTCGACCAGGTCGACCGCCGGCGTGAACCAGAACGGCGCACCCGCATCCTTCAAGGTTGCCTGCATCTGCGCCCGCGCCAGCGTCACGGCCTTCAGCCACGCCAGATCCTGGACCGCCGTTGCAATCGACGTCTCGTTCAGCAGATGCCACAACCGCATCTGGAACGGGCTGCGCGCATCGAGGATCGCCTCGACCGCCAGATAGCCCTCGCCGAATGCCACACCCGCCCGGTGATCCGCCTCCAGCGCCTCGAAGGCCTCCAGCATCTCGGCTGTGCCGAAATAGGCGGCGTCCAGACCAGCGCCGCACGCAGCGCCAGCCAGAAGCCGCTTGTTCAGCGCCAGCATCGGATCGTTCAGCGCATCCTTCAGCGGCAGATCGTAATCATAGCCCTGCAGCGCCTCTTTCATCTTCATCGAATGACCTCCCTCATGATGATGGCTGCGGATTATAGAACAATAAGTGAACATAGCAAAATAAATAATGCTAAACCTATGTCTCCGATCGGGTATAGGGCGCAGGATAAAAGGGTTTACGTTGGACTGTACTGCCTGCTGCCAATGAAGACGGCGCTATCTTAGGCAGCATATATTTTGGGAGGTGCCCCAGGGTTTGGTATATCCGACTAAGTGCTACCGAACCTCTGTCGCGTGCCTTACCTCTTCGTCGCACCATATCGAACGGGCCGATTGCGCCTGAGATAGCAGGAGTACCCCCCGGCGGGGCCTGAAGAAATTCCTCATCAGATCGTCCCGGCACGCAGCCGGTGACTGCTCGATAAAAGCCAGCGCCTCCTCATGCGACAGGCTCCTGTCGTGCATCATCATGTAG
The DNA here is from genome assembly GCF_036663655.1 of Sphingomonas flavida. NCBI lineage: Bacteria > Pseudomonadati > Pseudomonadota > Alphaproteobacteria > Sphingomonadales > Sphingomonadaceae > Sphingomonas > Sphingomonas flavida. Next base: position 17,489 of record NZ_JAXOJH010000030.1, on the reverse strand, counting down.
ATCGGGAGGATGCTTAGCAGGACTATTGCGATCCCTGCGCGGGCCATGGTTCTCATGCCGCCTCATCGCATGCCTCATTTCGGCTGGCTATCTGCTCTCCATCAGCCGGGCCACCCCGCCCCTGGGGCGGGGCCGGGCTCTAGTCGGCTAAAGCCGACCGGAGCCCCGCTGAAGCGGGTCTCCGCCCTCACGGGTCACGATCCCTTGTCCAAGGGCTTACCGCGCTCTGAGTGCCCCTCCAGCGACTGGCAAGGTATATGCCGGACACAGCCCCCTCCAACCTCGACTACATGCCCAGCCGCGCCCGCATCGCTGGCAGCCTGACGGCTGTGGAATCATGCGCATGCGCGCATGATGAGTGCCTTGTGGGCCAATGATCTCATCGCACCCTGCGCCGTCTCTCAGGGTCTCGGCGTTGCAGACCTGTCTGGCGGGGTCGCCGGCAAAGGAGAATTGCCAGCAGAGCTGGCAATGCTTTTGTTTGTTTGTAGCCGCCTCAACAAGAATACCGGGCCTGACGGCCCTACGGTTTCCACCGCTACGCGGCGGAGCCTCCGTCATTCATGTTGCCCCCGCCAGCCATGCCTGCGCCTTGAGCCCCTGCGAGGACGGCTCCGGGTGCGATGAGATCGCAGGCCAGGCTTCGCCCACCGGCACGGCCGGCAAAAGTATTGCCCGCTTACGCGGTCAATGCGTCTTTGTCTTTTTAAGTTACGCTCCCTGGTCGGGAGCTTTTTCTTGCTCGGACTCACCAGGTACGATGCCTGAGCGTCAAGAAAACAATGCTCTATAGTATTTAGAGGAAAGCGGGTAATAATGAGGACGTCGGAAGGGGATAGGCCCCAGACCAGACAAAGAGGGGGATAGGCCCCCGCCAATAGGGAGTAAGTAAAATGAACATCGGTGAATTCCAGATGCGCAACAACGCCCTCTATGGTTCGATCGCGACTGTTACCGTTGACCTCCCGAAGCTGGGTCTGCGCCCCGTCCAGAGCGACAACAGCAAGGCCCCGACTTTCGAGATCATGGCGCTCAACGTCGCCAAGCGCTGGGTCCAGATCGGCGCGCTGTGGGAACAGAAGAGCAATTCGACCGGCGAAGTCTTTTACCAGGGTAAGCTCGACGATCCGAGCCTGAGCGAGCCGCTCCAGATCATGCTCTTCGGCGACGATGACGACGGTTACCGCGTCGTCTAGGTCCGCCCCGAGGTCCGCCGCGAGAATATGGACGGCACGCGTCAGACCCGCCGCGCCGCCCGTCAGGACGATGGTTTCGGCACCGGAAACGCCACCGACGATGGCCGGCTGGTCCCCGCAGGTCCGTCCGATCTCGACGACGAAATGCCTTTCTAACTGACCGAACAGGGCGGGGAGAGCGACTGCAACGCTCCCCCGACCCCTAAGCCGACGCCCCTGCCAGAGGACTGAGACAATGACGAAGCCGACGACCTCCGAACGCTTTAGCAGCTTTGCCGCACTTGGCGAAGCCATCGGCCACACCGAAAACCCGCGCTCGGTCGCGGCGCACAAGGCGTGGGCCACCCGCCGCGCCAATGCCAAGAAGGACAGCGAAACGCCCGCCCATCTGACCCCCGCCGATGACAGCGCCGACCCCGTCGCGGCCGAGATCGGCGAGATCGCGGGCGAACTGGTCGCTACCGACGCGTTCGATCAGGCGTTTGGCGAGGTGGGCGCGCTCTCGGTCCTCGCACCGGGCGGCGAGCGCCAGCAGCTCGACATGCCCGAACCCGTGGACGCGCAGTGGGATTGCCACGCGATCGTCACCACCATTTTCGACCTGTTCCGCGATACCCGGCTTGAGGAATCCGCCGCGCCCATCGCGTGGGGCATCGTCAATTCCTTCCACTATGAGGCGCAGAAACTCGAACGCGAGGAAGACCGGCTTTGCCGCGAACTAGGCGAGCTGGCCCGCATCTCCGATCCAAGCGAAATCCACGCCGTCGAAGTCGAGGACCTGCAACTGCGCGCGCAGACCAAGATGGAACAGCGCGCCGCCATCGAGTGCATGCGCGATTATGCCGCCGAATGCTTCCGCACGCAGACCGGCCGCCCGTGGAGCGCGGCGCGCGGTTCGACTGTGTCGAGCGTCACCAGCGCCAGCCAGATTTCCGCCGTCGATTTCCTGAAAGCCCGCGCCGATGATCGTCGTGAAAAGCGCAACCCGACTGGACCGCTGGTTGTCTTCTCCGGCGGTCAGGAATGGCACGATTTCGAGATGCTCTATGACCGCCTTGACCAGATCAAGGAGCGTATCCCCGCGATGACGCTTTGCACCACCGCCCAGCGCAAAGGGTGCGACGCGATCGCAGCCGCATGGGCGGCGAGCCGGGGCGTTCGGCTGGTCGCTTTCGTGCCGCAGACCGCGCGTTATGGGAACCGCGCCGGTTTCGTCCGCAATGAACAATTGGTGGGCCTGCGCCCCGTCGAAGCCATCGTGTGTCAGGGCTCCGGGCTGCAATCCAACTTACTCGCAAAATTGAAGGAAGCCGCCGTGCCAACCCACGCTTTCCGCATCGATGCGCAAGCCCCGATGCCCGCGCCCAAGCACAAGGCTTTCGCCTGACTTTACCGGGCGGTGCGCGATAGCGCCGCCCATCCCTTATCCTTGGCAGGAAGCAACTAGGCCAGCGCCGGGCACCGCCCCGCCGCTGGCCTTTTTTTGTGGCCGGTGGAGTGGGGGGAACCCTACTGGTTCCCCCCACGCCGGCGAGCCGCGCAGGACAGCCCGCCCTGGCGCCGGCCCCGCCGGGCCGACGCTCGCAGGCGGTCCGCCCTGCCCGGCTCGCCTCCCCCTTCCGGTAAGGCGCTGCCGCCCACCTGGTCGACGCGCTGCGCTCACCGCCTGGCGATCATCCAGCCCCACGCGGACGACCGCTCGCTCGCATCGGTCCGGCCCCTGCGGGCCTCCCCTGGCTACGCCTCGACCAGCCGCATCGGCTGCTATGCGGCCCGCTTCTCCGACCCGGAAATCTGGGGCCGGGGAAGCCCCGCGCCGGGCATCGAGCCCGCCGCGGCGCTGCTGGCGCGGCGACCCGGAAAAGGGGTTGCGAGCTGGCAATCGTCGGGCCTCCGATCCGCTGCGCACGCACCGGGTCAACCAGAGAGGAGAGAGGGAGAGAGCGTGGGTGTCACTGCCATAGCGAGGAAGCATTCCATGTTCGTCCATCACGTCGCCCAGCCTGCCCGCATCGACGCCGTCATCGCCTCCCAATTGCTAAGCGAGACGCATCCGTCACCAGCTGCGATCAGCCTTGCCCAGGCTCGCGATTTCGCGCGTCTGCTCCACCGCGATAACGGCGGTCAGTCTGATGACGGCATCATCGCTCAGCGCGGACGGCCGGCGGTACGTGGCTATCATTTGGAGGCGTCGGTGACGCACCTGTCGCTCGCCGCGATAGCGGTCCTGTTCGACTATGATCCGGCCGTCATCGCGATCATCGACGAGGCGCAATTCCAACGCCGGCCGGTGACGATCACGCGCGATACGCAGGCCTCGCTTTCGATGCGGCTCGCCGGCGATCAGCTGGGTGACCTGGCCTGGTCCGGCGTCGAATAGAACGGCCTGAACCAAAACTCATCGCCATTCATGGGCAAGCGCCGGCTGCGCCAGCGCTTGCCCATTTTTTTGCTTCATACCGCCAAGACGGCTGCGCCGCGATCCCGGTGAAAAACGAATGGCCGCGCAGGGTGGCAGCCCTGCCCGGCCATCGTGTAAAAATGTCGATCGTGATCTGCTCAGGCTGACGCCGTGAGCCGCTTCTCGACCTCATCCAGCCCCAGCGCTTTGACCGCTTTCATGAGCGGCTTCAACCGGGTGAGCGGCAGCTTGAAAAGCCCCGTCTTTTCGACCGCGCCGATTGCGGCCTCGCGCTGCTTGGTCTGGAGCGCCTGACGGCGCTCGACCAGCTTGCGTTCGTCCGCCGCCAGTGCGGCCAGTTCTGCGTCCAATGACTTCGCCATAGTCTTGCCTTTCGGTGAGACTGATCGGGCTCTGAACCGGATCGTTGTAGGCGATGGCCATCGCTCCCGCAAACCCCAACCGGTGTCCGGCTGGCTCGCCATGGTTCGGCCCCTGTGGGCCTCCCCTGGCTCCGCATCGGCCCAACGTGCGTCACGATCGGGCAAAAGATCGACCCGGTTCCGCCTTGCGGCGGCCCGGCGCCCCGCGAAAAACCGGAGTCGGCCTGCGAACCACCGAGGGGCTGGGCTGACCCTGGCATTACATGGGATTTCGAGGGGACAGGATGCACACCGTACGCACGTCGTGCCACAGAAAAACACCTAAAAACAACGTGTTATCAAGAAATCGGGATGCTGCAGTTCGTGTTACATTTGCTGCATATTGTAACACATAAGCGCTGCATAATGTAACACATTTGCGTTTTGGCCTTTAGATCAATGCGTTACTCGTAACACAAAGTCGTACATGCATAAAACTGTTGGCCGCGTTGTCCTTGCCAGAGTGTACGTCTCGGGCTAAAGTCCTCTCGCTTTTTCAATGTCCACCAGCCTCCCTGCTAGGAGGCGGTCTTGAGTATCAAACACCGGCATTGCTCTATCCGTGTGGATGGAGAGCGGTCTGCTCGGCTAAAGGCGCGAGCCGTTGCCGAGAAATGCAGCGTGTCCGAACTGGTTCGCCGCGCCGTCGACGCATATCTGACAGACGAGCGACAATTGCCTGCCAGTGACGTTCGGGTCCGCCGTCTGTGTGAATATAGCCAGGCTGCGCTTGATACGATCATCAGCAAAAACTTCCCGGACACCCGCGACGCAATCATAGCGGAAACCAACAGTCGGATGGCCAAATTCCATGGCCAATGACATCCGCACCGACGGCCGAGCGGTGCCTCTGAAGCACGCCTCTGCGCGCGGCGAGGTCACGCGCAATTCGGGCAATTTCACGCGCGGCAGCCAGCTCCTCAGTCATGAAATTCTCATGTGGCTGGCCGGCGCCAAAAAGCCGCTCATCGTCTGGGCGGTCTGCCTGGCGCTGACCTACTTCATCATTCTGTCGATCACGCTCAGCGAGAACAATTTCCAGCTCATCTGCATGCGCGTCCTGGCCGGGCTCTGGGACTGGTGCGGCTTCGATCTGATGAAGCGCGTCCACCTCCTGATGCCTGACAATTCGATACGCGAAACCGCGATGGGATACGTGCCCTATGTGCCCGAGGTGATGGCCGCCTGCGCCAGGGCCAAACGTGCGCTCATCGGCTCATTCCTGCTCGCTACCTTTGTCGCTGTGCCACTCGCCATCTGGTATGTCGGCTACGCCAAACGACGCGGCTCCGAGATCCTCGACGAGCATCATGAGCGCGGTGCCATGCTGGTCGAGCGCGACATTCTCTACCGGGCCGTTGCCAGCCATAACCGCAAATCATTCATCGCGGACGCCGCGCGTTTCTTTCCCGGCTACGACCCCGATGCGGTGCTGAAAATGCCGTTCGATGCGCGCAAGGCGGCGGGCATCCACCACCCCTACAAGCTCGCCGGCGTCCCCTATCCGCACCGGCTGGAACAGTCGCACACCATGCTCATCGGCACGACCGGTGCGGGCAAGACGACCGCACTGCGCGCGCTCATCGCGCAGATGCAGGAACGCCAGGACACTGCGGTCATTTTCGATCTCACCGGGGCCTATGTCGAGGCGTTCTACGACCCCGCACGCGACACCATTCTGAACCCCTTCGACGCCCGCTGCCCAGCGTGGTCGATCTTCAACGACTGCACCAGCTACAGCGATTTCGTTGCGGCTGCCTCCGCGCTCATTCCATCGGATGGCGGCGCGACCGATCCGTTCTGGGCGATGGCCGCGCGTACCCTGTTCGTCGAGATGTGCATGAAGCTCATCGAGCATGGCCAGATGAGCAATGCCGCACTTGCCGAAAATCTGATGACTGCTGACCTGAAGAAGGTCCACGCCTATCTCGCCAAGACCATCGCCGACCCGCTGACCGCGCCCGAGGCGGCACGCATGGCGGAATCGATCCGCGCCGTTTTCAACACCAATGCGCAGGTCCTGCGCTTCCTGCCCGACACCGGGCAACGGTTCTCGATCCGCGAGTGGATCACCAGCGAAAAACAGCCCGGCTCGATCCTCTTCATTACCAGCCAATATACCGATCTGGAGATGAACCGAGCGCTGCTGACGCTGTGGACCAATCTTGCCATTCACGCCCTCATGACCATGCCGCGCAGCCACACGCTGCGCACCTGGTTCATGTTCGACGAGCTGGGCGCGCTCCACCGTCTGCCTGCGATCGAACAGGGCCTCCAGACCGCGCGAAACTTCGGCGGTGCGATGATCCTGGGACTGCACTCATTCGAGAAGCTGGTGCAGATCTATGGTCAGGAAAATGCCCGCAACCTGTCCTCGCTGGCGCGCAACAAGCTGATCCTGGCGGCCGCTGATCTCGACACCGCCGAACAGTGCAGCCGCTATATCGGCAACCGCGAGGTCCGGCAGATGGATGAGGCCTATAGCTATGGCCATAATTCCACCCGTGACGCCTCGACCCTGACCCCGCGCAAACAGGTCGAACCGCTCGTCATCCCCGACGACATCACCAACCTGCCCTCGATGCACGGCTTCCTCAAATATCCCGATGGTTTTCCGGCCGCCAAGGTCGTGCTCGAATGGCAGCATTACCCCAAGGTCGCCGAGGGCTTCATTACCCGCCGCCCGCCCGTGGCGGGCGGCCCCAAACGCGGAAGTGAGGGGGGGACGCTTACAGGTGGGGCAAATGAGGGTGGTGGCCGTGATGGCGCAGCGCAGGCCCCTGCCGCATCGTCCGAGGCAGCGATCGAGCCGGGCAGTGCTGCCGCCAATATCGCCAACCTTCAGGCGGCCAATATCCTGTCCGCGCCGAGCGAAAGCCAGCAGGCCGCCAACGACCAGATCGGGCCGACACCGGTCACCGTTCCAGCGCCTCCACCTCCTGCATTCCCACCCCCGCCGAACAGTCCGCCGCCTTTCCAGGCGGCGGGACCATGCGGACCATCATCTGCGGCTGACGCATCCAGCGCGCGTGCGCCATCCGCGAGCGATGACCTTGGCGTCAGGGGCGTAAGCGCGGCCGCTCCCCCGGTCGAGGATCAGGCTTTGGTCGAATTGCGCCAGGCTACGGCCGAGCTCGGTGACGACGGCATGGGGATGGGCGACTGATGCTCTCCGTTGCATCCGTTCGCTCCGCCTCGGGCGCGGCCAATTATTACGGCAAGGACGACTTTGCCTCTGCCGATTACTATGCCGGCGAGGACGCCGGCGAGGTCAGCATCTGGGCCGGGTCCGGCGCTGAAGCAGCCGGGCTCACCGGCGATGTCGGCAAGGCTGACCTGGAGCGCACGCTCAATGGCGAGCTGCCCTCCGGTGAAAAGGTCGGCCAGGTCGAGAATCGGCGCGCCGGCATCGACCTGACCTTCTCCGCGCCCAAGTCGGTCTCGCTCATGGCCTATGTCGCTGGCGACAAGCGTATCCTCGGCAAGGACGGTGCGCATATGACAGCCGTTCGCCAGACCATGGCCTGGGTCGAGAAGAACCTCGCACAGGGGCGCAAGGACATAGACGGGCGCAAGGTGCCCATTGCTTCGGGCAACCTCACCTATGGCCTGTTCCAGCACGATACGAGCCGCGCGCTCGACCCGCAGGCGCATATCCACGCGGTCATCGCCAACATGACCCGTATGCCCGACGGCAAATGGCAGGCGCTCCATGCCGACAAGATCTGGGCCAGCAACACCGTCATCGGCTCGATCTATCATGCCTATCTGCGCAGCGAGATGGAGAAGCTCGGCTATAAGGTCGAGGCGACCGGCAAGCACGGCACCTTCGAGATCGCGGGCGTTCCCAAGGATGTCATCGACGCCTTCAGCCAGCGCCGCGCCGACATATTGGCGACGGCCGAAGGTCTCGGGCTGAAAAGCGCGCAAGGTTTGCGCAGCGTCACCGCGCGCACCCGCGATCCCAAGCTCAATGTCGAGGACCGCGCTGGTCTGCAGAAGGACTGGCAGGACAAGGCGGCCGGGCTCGGCTTCGATGGCAAGCAGATCCTGCGCGATGCCGAACGCGACGTCGCAGGCCAGAGCCATGTGTCGAGCGGCCCACTCGATCGGGGCTATCAGATGATCAGCGAGGCGGTGCAGTCGGCGCGTGCGCTCGTCGGCCATCTCCTCGCCACCCCCGATCCGCTGGTCGACCGCGCGGTCGCGCGTATCGTCGTCTCGCCGGCCGCTGCGCGCGCGCAATTCGCCGTCGCATCGGCCGTGCGCATCCATGCCCAGCGCGAAGCGGCGTTCGATACCGATCGGCTGAGCAAGACCGCGCTCGACCTGCATCTGAAGGGCGTCACGATCGAGCATATCGAAAACCGCATCACCCAGCTCGTGGGCAAGGGGCTGCTCATCCCGGGCCAGGTCCGCGATCATGAGGCGACCTATGCGGCGGTCACCACCCGCGAAGGGCTGGCGACCGAGGAGCGCATCCTGGGCGAGATGGAGCGCGGTCGCGATACGGCCACCGCGATCGTGGCTGCGGCGGACGCGCCCGAACGGCTGCAGGCTGCCTCACCGCATGAACTCAACCCCGGCCAGCTCGCGGCCGCCACCATGATCGTCGCCAGCGAGGACCGCATCGTCGTCGTCCAGGGCGTCGCTGGCGCTGGCAAGTCGACCATGCTCCAGGCAGTCGCGCGCGTCGCCGAGGCAGAGGGCCGCAAGGTGCTGGGCCTGGCCTTCCAGAACAAGATGGTCGCCGACCTGAAGGAGGGAGCCGGCATCGAGGCGCAGACGATCGCGTCCTTCGTCTGGGCCAATGAGCGTTTCATTGCCGAACCCGACAGTGCTGCGGCCAGGCTGCGGCGCGACGAGCTGAAGAATACCATCATCGCCGTCGACGAGACCTCGATGGTGTCGAGCAACGACATGCTGAAGCTGGTCCAGATCACCAAAGCCCTGGAAATCGACCGGCTGGCGCTGGTCGGCGATCGCCAGCAGCTCTCCTCGATCGACGCCGGCAAGGCGTTCGCCATGCTACAGGCTGGCGGTGCCGCGACCGCGCGCATGGACAAGAATATCCGCCAGCGCACCGATACGCTGCGCACGGTCGCCGCCCTCGCCAATGCCGGCAAGGCATCGCAGGCGCTGCGCGTGCTCGGCGACCGAGTGATCGAGACCAAGGGGGAAGATCCCGCCGCCCATGCCGCCGAGCGCTGGCTGAACCTGTCCCCGGCCGAGCGTGAGGTGACCGCCGTCTTCGCCTCGGGCCGCATCGCGCGCCAGACGATCAACACCGACATCCAGGAGGGCCTGGTCAAGGAAGGCGTGCTGACCGGCAGCGGCGAGACGGTCAGCGTCTATGAGAGCGTCAATGCCACGCGCGAGGAGCTGCGCTACGCGCATACCTACAAGCAAGGCCAGACGCTGCATGTGACGGGCAATGTCCCCGAAGTGTCGTTGCGGCGCGGCACCTTCCAGGTCACCCGCACCTTTGCCAACGGCAAGGTCGAGATCGAGGGCAATGGTCGGCGTCAACGCTTCGAGCCCGGCAAGATCGATCCGCGCATCACCATCGAGCGGCTGCAGCTCTCCACCAAAACCGACATCACCCTGCATGAGGGCGAGCGCATCCGCTGGACCGCCAATGACAAGGAGCGCGGCATGCTCAATTCCGCGCTGGCCCGCGTCCTCGACACCAAAGACGGTCACATCACCGTCGAGCTGGCGAACAAGGATGTCGTGACGCTGGCGCCAGGCGACCCGATGCTGGCCCGGCTCGACCTCGCCTACTCGCTCAACATGCACATGGCGCAGGGCATCACGACCGACAAGGCGATCATCGCCATGGCGAGTTATGAGCAGAATCTCTCCAACCAGCGGCTGTTCAACGTCGGGGTGACCCGTGTCCGTGACGATCTCACCGTCGTCGTCGACGACAGTGGGAAGCTGATGAACCGGCTCGACCGTAATGCGGGCAACAAGACCTCCGCGCTGGAGACGCTCGGCCGGCTCAACATCGATGGGCCGGGTGCCCGGACCGTCCCGACCACCTCGCAGCCCCGCGGCGCTGCGGCACAGTCGCGCCAGGGCGACAGTGCGGACCCGGCGATCGCCGGCGCGCGCGAACTGATCGATCTCAACGACCTGCCGGCAATGCCCGCCTTCAGCCGCGAGGATGCCGCCCGGTACGCGAATGGCGACGACCTGCGTGGGCTGACGGCAGGCGACGACCTGACCGGCGTTCGCTGGCCGCTGCCGGGTAGCGAGGCGGTGCCGTTGACCCGGGGGGACGGACTCGATCCGCCGATGCCTGGGGCGGGCAAGCCGGAGGCCGATCCGCCGATGCCGCCAAAGGGCGAGCCCTCGATGCCGCTGCCGGAGAAGAATCTCGGTCTCGAACTGTGAGCCAAGCCCTGACCCATGTCTTCAGCTTGCCGAACAGTCGCGCAGGCCAGTTCATCGGCACCGTCGCGGTGATGGCACAGGCTGATCATGCTTCATGAGACCTGAGCGATCGAGAGATGATCCAGATCCGACCAATCGCAAGAGAAAAGGGAGAAAGTTTTAAGGAGAGTCGTGAGTAGGCTCGGAAAGAGGTTGAGGGATGATTCTGATCTGATTGCCCCTCCATCAAACAACAAAACAATCGTCGATATCGTGGCCACGGGGAAAATGGCCGATATCGATCATCAGGGAGACGAACATCATGAAAACTATTGCAACCATTTTCGGACTTATGGCGCTGGCGGCTGCACCGGCAACTGCACAGAAACTCGGCAAGGGCGGTGTCGGCGTCGACGAACAGTCCGAGCTGCCGCAATGCGCCGCCATGATCGGCACGGTTGCGCTGGTCGAGGATCGCAGCGCCACCGACCAGGGCGGCACGGACGGTCTGCCAGCCGGTATCCGCGCGCTGGTGCGGATGGCCGAACAGCAAAATGGCGGCGGTACCCGCGTCGATCCGCTGCCGCTTCTGAAGCTGCTGACCGCACGCTCGAACTGCTTCCAGATCGTCGATCGCGGCCAGGGCTTCACCGCCCTCCAGCGCGAGCGCGAGCTGGCGGCGGGCGGCTCGGTCGCGGCAGGTAGCAACGCGGCCAGCCTGCGTGCGGCCGACTATCTGTTGACCGCGCAGGTGGTCTATTCCGACACCAATGCAGGCGGCAATGGCGGCGCGATCGGGGGGCTGCTGCCCGGTGGCCTGGGCTTCAAGACCAAGAAGATGGAAAGCCAGACCATCCTCACCCTGGTCGAGGTCAAGACCGGCATCCAGCGTGCGGTTGCCACCGGCTCGGCCCGCAAGAAGGATCTGTCGATCCTGGGTGGCGGCATCCTCACCAATGCCGGCGTCGGGGCCTTGGGTGGTGCCTATACCAGCACCGACATCGGCAAGGTGACCAGCCTGGCGCTGCTCGATGCGATGCGCAAACTCCTGACCGACGCGCGTGCGACGATGCCGCCCATGGCGGCCGCGGTGCCACCGGCCAGCGCTGCGCCGGTCGCGCCCGTTGCCGGTGCCGTCGCTACCGCGCCGATCGCGGGCGCTCGCTGACCTCGGGAGGGGGCGACGCTGCGGCGTGTCCCCTCCCCTCTCTGTGAGGACTTGGGTCATGATCCACCAACCGGACTTCTTTGCCGCGCCCGCTCGGCCGGTCGCCGATAGCGATGATGACGAGCCGACGCGGCCGGCGATGGCGGTGCCCTGCGGCTTTGTCGATCGGCACAATCGCCGCTGCCAGCGCCTGGCAGTGCGGCCGGTGATGATGGGCGGCTTTCAGGCGACCTGTCGCGGTGCGCCGCTCCTCCACTGTGATCCGGCCTGCTTTGCAACCGCCAGGGACGATGTCGCCAGCGAGGGTATCGCCTGATGCACTGTCCCTATTGCCGCACCAAGATGGTGGAATGGCCTGGCACGCGCCGGCTGGAGCCGTGCTTCATCTGCCAGAGGCCGATGGTCCTGCTCCGCTCGATCCGACACTGGCACGGGCCTTTGCGGCTGTACGGACTCTTCGAGCTCGGATGGCTTGCCTATATGGCCGCGATGATTGGCATGACCGGCATGGCGCTGGCCAGTTTTATCGACATTCTCAGCTATTTACGGCTCACCGGCATATTGTTGTTCGTCATCGGTTCGATCCTGTGCGCCGACGGCATTCTTGGGATCACGACTGGCGTAGATAAAACCGGCTCGCGCATGCACCGCGACAGGATGGCCAAGGCATTGGGTTTCGCCAAGATCGGGACCGGCCTGGCCGCGCTTTTGCTGACAGCGATCGGGATCAGACTTTGATCGAGGATGAGGCGCGGAAGAGAATTAAATCCGCGTTCGATGGCGAATAGCTGTTGCGGATAGGGCGGTCTGCATTCACATGAGGGCCGGTTTCACCATGGCTGATCGACGATCATCTATGGCCCCCTCTCCCATCAGGAACCATCATGACCGACGAAAACAACTATGACGCCGTCAACGCTGTCGAACTGGCCACTGAGCTGACGATCGCGTGGTTGGGCAACCCCAACACCCGCACCGATGCCGAGCATGTCCCCGCCTTCCTGAACAGCATGCATTCGGCGCTCCAGCAGCTCGCTGGCGGCACCCAGACGGCTGCGTCTGAGGCAGAGGCGCCCCAGGACTATACCCCGGCCGTGTCGGTGCGGAAGTCGCTGGCGTCGAAGGACCACATCATCTCAATGATCGATGGCAAGCCCTACAAGACGTTGCGCCGTCACCTCGCCACCAATGGCCTGACGCCCGAGGAATATCGCGAGCGCTATAACCTGAAGGCGGACTATCCGATGGTCGCAGAGACCTATTCGGAGAGCCGTCGCGCCATGGCCAAGAAGATCGGTCTCGGCCGCAAGCCCGGCCAGAAGGCCGCAGCAACCCCGGCCAAGAAGAATGCCCGCTCCGCCAAGGATGCCGCCCAGGCCCACCTGTCGGGCGAATGATGCTCAGCGCAGGGTCGGCGGTCGTCGGCCCTGCGTCGTTGCCCGCTAAGCGACCGCGCCGAAAAGACCATGATAGGAAAAAAGAGGCAGGTCTCCGAACGCGGTGACGTTGATCGTGATGGCTTCTGCAGAGGGGTTGGATACCAGATATGCGGGCAGCGGCCACCTGCTGTGCTGAACCAAATGGTGCGACCGACCAGGGCCCTACCCATGGACGTGCAGCAATCACGTCACTATATTGATTCCATGGCCACTGTTCTAACCCCTCGCGAACAGCAAGAGACTGCATCGATCGCATGGCAGCTCGGCGGTTATGATGACATGTTCCGCCTTGAGCGGGAACTGAGGGCTATCAAGGCTGCAGGCAAACGCCCCAAGATGGTCATTGATCAAGCGACCGGTAAGAAAAAGCTGGTTGAGGCCTAAGCCCTGTTTTCCCTGACGCTAGCCGTCGTCACCGGCGTTGCGATCCTGCTGCCTGGCTTTTTTGCTATTCTAATCTGGAATACGCGCGCCCGCCGATATGCCGTTGCGCGCCCCGACCTTCCAGTTAACGCATTGAGTGTGCTGGCCATCGGGGTGGCCGTTTCCTTGATCGCGCATCTTTTGACCGGGCTCGCTATCGGGCTGGTGCAAACGCTTCTGATCGACGCCAGCCGTTTTTTGCCCCCGCACTTTCGGACCCCCGCGGTCAATCCAGTCGGGACATTGCTGATCATCGCTCAGGGCGGACCAAAAGCGGCAGCTCTAGGCGGCTATGACCTAATCCTTGGCATCTGTGCTCCAATTTTATCTACACTGACGGTCATCATGCTGATGGCGGATGATGCGCTCGATGTGGCGACCGAAGGTTGGGACTTTGGCGGCCATGGCTGGGCCTACACGCACATCATCAAGCCAACCCAGCACGGTCATCGACCGATCGCTTATGTGCTGACCGACCTTCAGCATGATGGGCTTGGCGTCGGCTATCGCGGCGTTGTCGCCGACATCCGCCAGAGCAGTGATGGGCAAACGCAAAGCATCAGCCTGGCCTCTCCAGCTCGCTTTCTTTTTGAGCTAAAAAACGGCAAGTCGCGGCGATGGAAGCCGTCCAGTGAGCCTGCCCTGGTTCGCTACACAGAGCGCCCCGTGGGAGACGTTATTAGTCTCGACCAGAAGGTCATTCACGACATCGTGGTATCAACTCTGGCCACCGATCTGCTGCGGGAGCTGCGCGACCTCGACACGCAGCTTCAAAATGGGTGATCTCCTGACCCTCATCGGCCCGGGGGCGCTTCTATGGCTCGGGCTCTTAGCCAGCATGTTGCTGACCGTCCTATTGGTCGCGCTCACGGCATGGGCTGTCGGAGGTCCGTGGTGGCCGACGACGCTGGTCCAGAACGGTTTCCGCCGTGGTCGTTCCTGCTGGGCGCTGAGCCAGGCATTCGCCATCGCTACACTTCCCATACTGCTTCTCGGCGAACACGGCGTCGGTGTGGGAACCTTGATTTTCTTGGTATTCGCACCTCGATACGTCAACTGGCGGGTTCGCTGCGGGGCCTGGCACGATGACAACGAGGCGACCCGCACAGCTGCCCGCGCAATTCGCAACCGCCTGCGCGACCGGCAGGAAGAAACCGCTTTGCCGCCAGATGGAGGCCCGTGGGCGGAGTATGTAAACGACGTGGTTCGTTCCAAGCGGGATCAGGTGTATACGCCACCGGAGACGGTAATACCGCCGGAAGTCCTCCCGGCTGAATGAGGGGTGAGCGGCCCAATCGATGGGCACCCGAAGGAATACGTATGCGTAATCGGGCGACGCTGGCCAATGATAGCTTAAATCAAATCCCATCGGTTGGCATCTGTCGACACGGCAGAGCGGAACCGCCTACCTGAGCCTGAATACAAGGCGGCTAAACGGATGCATCCAAAGGTGAAACGTTCTCAAAATACCTTTGCCCCTCCGCCTTCATCTCAGCCAGAATCTTACCTGCTTGCTCCCAAACAACGGCAGACGAGCGCAAGAGGTGTGGCTCGCGCAAATGACCCAGCGCTGGTTCAAGGACCTCTAAGACGTTCTGAACATGCTCGGGCTTGATGGCGAACGCATTAACGCCGATGTTCTCGTTGCTCTCGTCCACATACATGGCCAAATGCTTGAATTTCTCCATGCCGCCCATGATAACCCAGAAAGTGGATTTCTGAGGCTTGGTCGGCAATATGGCCTTCACGCGGCTCTGTAAGTCGGCTTCGTCAATGCCGCCCTTGCCCGCCATCTCTTTGGCATGAGGGTAAAGGTCGGCAACTATCAAAAGGCAGGCAACTGCTCGCTGCCTTCTGTCGTGCGCGTTGCGAGCATAGCCTTTAGGTTCAACTCCCCACTCCTTCCACACAAAATCAATGAGCTTACCCAATTCCTCGTATGCGAGCGCGGCTGACGTGCTCCCCATTTTCAGGCCGCCGATAAGTTAGCTTCGGTGTCCTCATGCCCGTGGCGAGGGCGGTTGGTGAAGTCGGCGGGTGCCATGCCGCCGAGGCTGCTGTGCGGACGCACGGTGTTGTAGTCCGTGCGCCATGCCTCGATGATCCGTCTCGCCGCAGCCAGCGAGGGGAACAGGTGCTCGTTCAGACATTCGTCGCGCAAGCGACCATTGAACGATTCTACGAAGCCGTTCTGCTGCGGCTTGCCGGGCGCAATGTAATGCCACTCGACGCCGGTGTCCTGGCACCAGGCGAGCACGGCATGACTGGTCAGTTCGGTGCCGTAGCACATCGGGAAGCGCTGGAACGGGAGCCACTGTGGCCCTGATGAAGACAAGGCCGCGAAGCGGCCGCAGGCTTCATCAGGGTAAGCCATGGTCGGCCAGCAGGTATCTAAAGTGAAGTTGTCGAGACAACACTTTGGAGGCCGACCGACCATGACCAAGCTCACCTCTACGCCTGCCGGCGCCGTGCTGGTAGCCATCGACATGTCCAAGAACCGGCAGGAGATCCTCATCGAGCGACCGGAAGGCGGCCGGCGTCGGCGGATGACCGTCATGGCGACCAGGCAGGACTATGACGGCTTTGCCGAGCAACTCGCTGCCATCGGGCGCCCCATCATCGTCGGGTTCGAGGCGACGGGTAATTACCATCGCACGCTGGCACACCGGCTGCTGACGGCGGGGTTCGAGCTGCGCCTCATCTCGTCGGTCGCGCTCGCCCGAACGCGTGAGGCGCTGCACAACGGTTGGGACAAGAACGACCCCAAGGACGCGCAGGTCATCCTGCATATGCTGCGGATCGGCGCGACGCAGCGCTACGTTGACCCGCTGGTGGCCGGGATCAACGACCTGCAGGAGCTGTCGAAAACCCACGAGACGATCTCCAGGATGAAGACGCAGACCTGGCACCGGATCTTGACCCACTACCTGCCGCTGTATTTCCCCGAGATCGCCCGCTTCGCAGGCAATACCCGGTCCGACTGGTTCCTCGCGCTCATCGAGCGGTTTCCGACACCAGCCACCATCACGGCGCTGGACCGCGAGTCATTCTCGGCTGCGGCATGGCCGCTCATCGGCCGCAAGGTTTCCAAGGCACGCCTCATCAACGACATCTACGAGACGGCGTCCGCCTCGACGGCGCTGCCGGTCCCGGAGGACTCGGCCGCCATCACCATGTTCCGTATGGTCATCGCGCAGGGCCGCAGCCTCATCCACCAGCGTGACGAGATCGAGCGGCTGGCCCATGCGCGGCTCGCCGATGACGTTGATTACCAGCTGCTGCGCAACATTCCGGGCATTGGTCCGATCAACGCGCTGACCATCCTGGCCGAGGCCGGTGATCTGCGGCGCTTCAATCATCATCGTCAGTTCCTGAAGTTCTGCGGTCTCGATCTCGCTACGTGTCAGTCAGGCACGTTCCGTGGCCGCACCAAGCTGTCCAAGTACGGTAACGCGCGCCTACGCCGGACCTTCTGGATGGCTGCCCAGGTCGCCGCGCGTCAGCGCGACAACAGCTTCCGCGACAAGCTCGGACGATATGTCGCCGGGCACGCGGACGATGCCGACCGTCGCCGTAAGGCGATGACGGCGCTCACCGCCAAGATGGCGCGCGTGGCTCACGCCGTCGTCAAGACGGGGACAGAGTACCGGCCGTTTCTCGAACGGTCGGATGCCAGGTGGAAGGACCCCTCTCTGCAAGTGCCGTGAGGGCGCTCGTCGAGCGACCCTGTAGATAATGTTCGGGCCTTCCACCTGGGTGCGTATCTCGTTTTAAGGACGGTGAGGACCACGGCCGCCCCGGCGCCGCTGGATCCTGTGTTTGCTATGGCAGGGAGCGATCCCGTTGACGGTGGGAGCCATCTGGCTCAGAATGCATGCCGTGCCGATGGTTGTCGGCGCATAGATATCTGCTTGCAAAAGCCTGCCGCTGCTTCCCGACATAGGACGTTGTCGCTGACCACCATGCACGGCAGCCCGCGACGGTCGGCGATGGCGGTGAGTTCGCGGACGACACGCCGGCCTGACAACGAAGTGTCGACGATGCATGCCAGGCATTCCCGGC
>NZ_JAXOJH010000029.1:0-20350 GCF_036663655.1 Sphingomonas flavida | reverse complement strand
GCCTGGCTGACCCACTACAACGAGGTCCACCCGCACAAGGCGCTGGGCTATCGCTCGCCCCGCGAGTACATCACGCAAACCCGCGAGGCCCCGTCAGGCATTTAGGGGGCAACAACAGTCAGACGGTCAGTCATGCTTATCTCCATTGGGATAGGATCAGTGTCAGTTGCAGGCTGCTGCCTCGTCGAGAACGGACAGCGCCATAACGTTCGCTAGATGGCTGAGACCTTGAGGAAGGTTGCCGAGGAACGCGCCACTCGCCGGATCGATCATCTCGGCCAGAATACCGTGACCGTGGGACAACGCGTTGTTTAGCTTATCGAACCGCTGGCGGGCTTCAGGCCACTGACGAAGTTCGGCACGGGCCTCCACCATCCAGAAGGAGCAGGCAAGAAAGCACCCTTCCTCCTTGTCCATGCCGGTGTAGCGATAGTGAAAAGGACCGCTGCCTAGCTCACGATCGATCGCATCCATCGTAGCTAGCAGCCGATCATGACCATCAAAGCCGAAGCGGACGGCAAGCGCCAAGGAGGCGTCGAGCTTGTCGGTACCGCGGTACATGACGAAGGCCTGCTTCTTCTCCGACCAGCACTCAGCTTCGATCCAGTCCTTGATCCGGTTGCGTTCGCGCGACCAGCGTTCCGGGCGCGTGGTCGGCAGCTGACCTTGGTCTGAGCAGCCCCGCTCAGCGCACAAGAAGGCGTCCTTCGGACCAAGCACCTTGGCAAAATCAATCAAAATTGGCCTCGCGGAGACCAATCATGGCTCTCCCTGTCAGCGCTGCCTGACCACAGTAGCCCCCTTTTGTTAGCCAGTGGTGGACAGACCGGGTAATTACTGAAAGGTTATGCAGGGTCGGCCACATCCGACAGGCACCGCTAGGACCTATGCATACCGAAAGCGAATTGCGCCCCTCTGCCACTGTCAACCTGATGGCCGGCTTCGGTTCAGCGTAATGATTGATGCCCATCGCCCGCGCCTATTCGGTACGAACCTCGAGCGTGCGGCCGACCATAACCAACGGATCACGCTTCATGCAGTTCGGGTATGCGGCGCGCTGACCAGAGTAGAATTGGCCTCGATCACCGGCCTAACGACGGCTGCCATCGCCAACATTACCCGCCGCCTCCTCAACGATGGCTTGATCGAAGAGGCGGGCCAACAGCGTGGCGGCCGCGGCCAGCCTCCGACGAGGCTTGTGATCCGCGACAAGGCCTGCTTCGCGTTGGGGATCAATATCGATCGCGATCATGTCACGATCGTACTTGTCGATTTTGCCGGGGAGACGGTCGCCCGAATCTCGGAGGATATCGCGTTCGCGCTCCCCGGGCAGGTCGCGGCGCTGTACCGCACGTCGATCCGCAAGATGCTGCAGGCGGCGCAGGTCACCATCGATCAAGTGGTCGGGCTCGGCGTCGCCAGCCCCGATCAGCTCGGGAGCATCGATCTCCCCGGCCGACCGGCGGCTTATGCCGATTGGGATCAGGTCGACATGGCCAAGCTCTTTGCTCGCCCCTTCGCGCTTCCAGTGTTCACCGAGAACGACGCTGCTGCCGCCGCGATGGGCGAAATGCAATTCGGCCTGGGGCAGCGTCACACCAGCTTTTTCTACATCCTGATATCCTCGGGACTCGGTGGGGGCGTGGTCGTTGACAATGCCTATATTCGCGGGGCGGATGGCCGCAGCGGGGAGCTGGGTTTCCTCCGAACCACCACAGGCGCGCAGGTGCAGACGCTGGTATCCCGTTCCGGTCTGGCCATGCACATGAACAGGGATGGCTTCGCGCTCGCCGACATTCCATGCGACGGGGACGCAGGCGACCATGCGGTCCGGGACAGCCTTGAGGCGTGGGTCGAAGCCGCCGCAGCGCAACTTGTCGGGCCTTTGACGGCGGTCAACTGTCTGTTGAATCCTGCGATCGTCCTCATCGGCGGCCGGCTGCCCGCCGCCGTGCTGGATGGCCTGACGAACCGTCTTAATACCCGGCTGGCCGAAGCATGTGACGGCATCCCGGCCCTCGCACCGGTCGCGCGTGCCGCGCTATCCGCCGACGCTCCGGCCGTCGGCGCCGCGATCCTTCCCTTCAGCCATTTCCTGCTTCCCAAGCCGGGCGCGCTTTGGAAGACGCCCGGCCATGATCAGTAGGACGCATTCTAGAGAGGCGCTCGCCGTTCCCGCAGCGTCATGACCGGGTCCGACGCCAGGGGCATCATGTTCGTGGCGAGGACAGCGAGGGCGGCCGATCCGCCGGGGCGGTGCCGAAGCGTGACGGCTTTCCGCCCATCTGGAACACGAGCTCACCGCCCTGGATAAGATCAGCGTGCGATATCCAGTTACGGGTCCAGGCTTTGCCGTTCCACCGGACCGACTGGACATAGGGCCTGTCGGGGGCATTGCCCTGCGCCCGAATACGTAGTGTTCGTCCGTTCTGTAGATTCACCTGCACATCGTCGAAGAGCGGCGATCCGAAGACATAGACGGCGCTGACCGGATCAACCGGATAGAAGCCCAGCGCGCTCAGGATGAACCACGCGCTCGTCTGCCCGCAATCGTCATTGCCGATCACGCCGTCGGGCTCGGCCTTGTACATCTCGTTCAACAGACGCCGGACCATCGCCTGCGTCTTCCAGGGGATGCCTGCATAGGCATAGAGATAGGCCACATGCTGGTTGGGTTCGTTGCCGTGCGCATATTGGCCGACCAGACCGGAGATGTCCGGCGGCGCATTATCGGGTAGGGTCGAGGGCGCCGAAAACAATGCGTCCAGACGCGCCTCAAATGCCTTGTCGCCGCCCATATGGGCGATCAGCCCGTGCACGTCATGCTGGTTGAGGAAGGTCGCCTGCCAGCCATTGGCCTCGGTGTAATCGCGCCATCCGGGCTTGGGCATATGGCCCAACTGGATCGGATCATAGGGCGCCCACCATTGGCCGTTGGCAAATTTGGGCCGCGCGAAGCCGATGTTGGCATCGATCACATTCCGGTAATTGCGACTGCGCCGCCGCAATGCTTCGGCATCGCCTTGCGCACCCGCCGCCTCGGCCAAGACCGCCATCGCCCAGTCGTCATAGGCATATTCCTGCGTCCGGCTGACCGATTCCCAGACCAGATCCGCGGGGATATAGCCACGGTCGTAATACTCGCCGCGGCCCAGCGAGCCGTCGGAATCCTTGAATGTCCGATCGAAGGCGCGTCGACGGATATTGGGCCAGGCGGCGGCGTAATCCGCCTCGATCCCCTTGGCCTTCGCCTCTGCCATGATCGACACCGAATGCCAGCCGATCATCGTGCCGGTTTCGACGCCCTGAAGCTGCCAGACCGGCGGCCCATAAGAACTCTGCTGCGTCTGGCGGACGAGGTCGCGGATAAATAGCGCGGCCTGGCGAGGCTTGACGAGGGTCAGCAACGGGTGGAGCGCGCGATAGGTGTCCCACGTCGAATAGGTACTGAACGCGGGTTGGTCGACCGGGGCCTGATGTACCTGCCGGTCCATGCCCATATAGCGGCCGTCACGGTCGGAGAACAGCGTCGGTGCCAGCAGCGCATGATAGAGTGCGCTGGCCATGATCGTGCGCTGCGCCTCGGTACCGCCGGACACGCGGATACAGTCGAGTTCCTTCGCCCAAAGCGATCGTGCCGCCCGGCATCGTGCATCGAAGTCCCAGGCCGGTGCTTCTTCGGCCAGCGCCTTTCGTGCGCCTGCGACGGACACGGCTGAGAGGCCCGTCTTGATAAGGATCGGCTCCCCACCGGCCTGATCGAAGAAGAGAACGAGCTTCAGTCTGCGACCGCTGACGTCACGGGCGTTACCGGCGACCGGTGTGTCGCCATCGCCGAAGAACTGCACGCGGTCGGGCTTGCGCGACAACCGCATCGCGAAATGGATATCGCGCCCCTTGGCCCAGCGATTGACCGTCCGGCTTCCGGTCAGCACGCCATCGGCGTCCAACGCCAGCGAAGCGCGCTCGATCACCTCGCCTTTGTCCCAGCTATCGACGATGACATGCGCGAAGTCGATCAGGATGTGCCCCGCGCCCTGCGGGAAGCGATAGCGGTGGAGGCCGACGCGCTCGGTGACGGTCAGTTCGGCCTGCACCCCGCTTTCCAGTCGCACTCGGTAATAACCGGGCTCGGCAAATTCCCCCGAGAAGCGCTGTCGATAGCCGAGATCGGGATCGCCGAGCTTGCCTGGCGTCAATTTGAGCGGGCAGCGGCTCGGTACGACCAGCACGTCCAGCATGTCGCCGATCCCGGTGCCGGACAGATGCGTATGGCTGAACCCCATGATCGACGCATCGTCGCGGTGATAGCCGGAACAGGCATCCCAGCGGGCATTGTCCGTGTCCGGGCTGAGCTGTGCCATGCCGAAGGGCAGCGAGGCGCCCGGAAAGGTGTGCCCATGCCCGCCGGTGCCGATGAAGACATCGGGCTTGCCGGCGGCGGGAGCCGCCGCGAAGGCGCGGGTCGGAACCATACCCGCAACAAGGGTAAGTCCCGTGCCCGACAGAAGCTGCCGCCGGTTTGCCGTGGTCATCGTCTTTTCCCTTATGCCGTATAGGGTGCGGCAAGCAGCGCGGGCCTGCGCCGCGCCACGTCCAGTATGAAGTCTCCGAACAGCCCGTTGGCCCATGCGAACCAGCTTCGCGTGAACTTTGTCGGATCGTCCTTGTGGAAGCTCTCGTGCATGAAGCCGGTGCCGCCATGGGTCGCGCGCAGCCACGCCAGGCACTGACGGATGAAGGCATCATCGTCGCTGAGTAGCCCCCGCGTGATGATCGACATCGGCCAGATCATGTCCATGCCGACATGCGGCCCGCCGATACCATCCGCCGCCCGCCCGGCAAAGAAATAGGGGTTGCGCGGGCTCCAGGCCAGGGCGGCGGTACGCCGATAAAGCGGATCGTTGCGCTTCGTCGCGCCCAGGAGCGGCAAGGCCGACAGGCTGGGCACATTGGCATCGTCCATGAAGATCGCGTTGCCATAGCCATCGACTTCGAAGGCCCAGACCTCCTGACCCCGGCCATCGGCCATCTTGCCATGCGCATCGAGCGCCTTGGCGACGGTGTCGGCGAGCGCGCGGGCCTCGGTCGCAGCCGCCGTGTCACCGCAAGCCTCGTTCAGCACCACGGCCAGACCACGAAGCGCGGCGACCGCGAACAGGTTGGACGGGATCAGGAATGGATAGACGCAGGCATCGTCGGACGGCCGAAATCCCGAATGGATTAATCCGACCTTCCGGGTTGGCGCGCCGTATCCGCCGAACATCAGCGTCTCGGTCGGCGAAACGTCGCGGCGCTGGAAATGATAAGGTCCGGGCCCATCCAGCCGCTGCTGCTCGCGAAAGGTCGCTACCGCCCGCGCCATGCCCTGCCGCCACAACGCGTCGAACGGGGCCCGATCGCGGGTCGCCGTCCAATAGGCATGGGCCAGCCGCATCGGATAGCAGAGCGAATCGATCTCCCATTTCCGCTCCGCCACGCCCGGCTTCATCGCGGTGACATCCCCCGCCGCCGACAGGCTGGTGCGTGCAGACGGATCCTTCATGAAGGCATTGGCATAGGGGTCCAGCAGGATGCACCGGGCTTGCCGCTGCAGGGCGCCATGGAACAATGTCCGCAGGGCCGGGTCCCGCGGTGTCAGGTGCACATAGGTCTGCAACTGGGCCGAACTGTCGCGCAACCACATCGCGTCGATGTCGCCGGTGATGACGAAGGTGTCGGGCTTGCCCTCCACCGTGCCCGGCTGGACCGTGGTGTCCAGCGTGTTGGGGTAGCAATTCTCGAACAGCCAGGCGAGTTGCGGGTCGGCGATCTTCGCCTTCACCCACTTGATCTCGTCCTCGACCGCCGGGCTGGTGAAGGCGCGTTCGCCGCGCGGCGGGCGCTTGCTGGGCAGCACGACGCCCGGCACCGCGCCGGCCGCCCCGAGCGGCAGCAAGGCTGACAACGCCACTCCGCCCAAGACCAGATCACGGCGGTTCATCGCGGTGGAGGTCATGGACGTACGGCTCCCGGCTGGCTCATCGAGAATGGTACGGCGGCCGCGCTGCTGGCCCAGGCGGTGTTGGGCTTCGGCCCCATGACGAAGGTCAGCTTGCCGCCACCCTGCAAGTCTTGCCTCGACAACCAGGCCTTGTCGTGGCGTCGCCCGTTGAGCATGGCCGACTGGATATAGACATTGTCCGGCCCGTTGTTCTGCGCCTCGATGGTCAGGCGCTTGCCGCCCGGCATGGTCAGTTCGACCTGGCGAAACAGCGGACTGCCGATCGCATATTGGCCGACCGTCGGTGTGACTGGATAGAAACCGAGCGCCGAAAAGACGTACCACGCCGATGTCTGGCCGTTATCCTCGTCACCCGGATAGCCATCAGGTTTGGCGGAGTAGAGTTTCCGCATCACGTCACGCACGTGATATTGCGTCTTCCACGGTGCGCCGGCCCAGTCGTAGAGATAGATCATGTGCTGAATCGGCTGGTTGCCATGGGCATATTGCCCCATGTCGACGATCTGCATCTCGCGGATCTCGTGGATGGTCTGGCCGTAATAGCTGTTGTCGAACAACGGCGGCGTGGTGAAGACCGAGTCCAGCCGATTTACGAAGGCCTGGTTCCCGCCCATCAATTCGGCGAGGCCGCGAACGTCCTGCATCACCGACCAGCTATAGTGGAGCGCGTTGCCCTCCGTGAAGGCATCGCCCCATTTCAGCGGGTTGAACGGCGTCTCCCAACTCCCGTCCTGGTTGCGGCCCCGCATCCAGCCCGTCTGGGGATCATAGAGCTTGCGGTAGTTCAGCGCCTGAGCCGCATATTTGCGTGCATCGTCGGTCTTGCCGAGTGCCGCCGCCAGCCGCGACAGCGAAAAGTCGGCGGTCGCATATTCGAGCGTCCGTGCGGCATTCTCGTTGATCCCGACATCGTACGGCACATAACCGAGCCTGTTGTAATATTCGACACCCTCACGCCCGACCGCGTCGAGGACGTTCCCCTTCTTGTCGCGCGGCCGCCCCTCGGAGGTGGTCGCGTTCTTGACCATGGCCTCGTAAAGCGTGTTCACGTCGAAGTCGCGCACGCCATTCAGATAGGCGTCGGCGATGATATTGGCCGAGTTCGAGCCGATCATCACGCTGCGATGGCCCGGGCTCGCCCATTCGGGCAGCCAGCCCGACTCCTTGTAGGTATTGACCAGCCCCTGCATGATCTCACCGTCCACGTCCGGGTACATCAGCGCGAAATAGGGGAAGACGGCGCGCCACGTGTCCCAGAAGCCGTTGTCGGTATAGAGTGGACCGTCATGGACCTGGCCGTCATAGGGGCTGTAATGGACCTGCTGCCCCCGCGAATCATATTCGTAGAAGCGACGCGGGAATTGCAGCATCCGATATAGCGCCGAATAGAAGGTCCGCCGGTTGTCGATGCTGGGGTCGCTGACGCGGACGCGGCCCAATTCCTTGCCCCAAACCGCCTTGGCCTTGGCCTCGGTCTGCGCGAAGCCGTCGGTGCCGATTTCCTGCGTCAGGTTTCGCTCGGCCTGCTCCGCGCTGATGAACGACGACGCGACCTTTACGCCGATCTGCTCGCCCTTCCTCGTCTTGAAGCTGACGACGGCGCCGACATGCCCGCCTTCGCTCTTTAAGGCATCGTGAAGCTGCCAGTTTTCATCCCATGTGCGCGAGACGGTGAAGTCGTGGTCGAACTCCAGCACGAAGTAATTGTGGAAATTGTCCGGCACCCCCCCGCTATTGTTGCGGACATAGCCGGTGATGCGCCGCCGCTGCGGATCGACGGTGACCATCGCCCCCTTGTCATAGGCGTCGAGCACGATGTGCGCGTCATCGCTCTGGGGAAAGGTGAACCGGAACTGCGCCGCGCGAGAGGTCGGCACCACCTCGGCGGTCACGTCATGATCGGCCAGATACACCTTGTATTTATAGGGATGGCTTTCCTCCGCCTTATGGCTGAACCACGACGCCCGCTCATCCTGCTTGATGCGCACCGGGCCGGTTTCCGCCATGATCTCGAACGCGGCGTAATCGTTCATCCAGGGGCTGGGCTGGTGCGTCTGCTTAATGCCGCTGATTTTCTTGTCGTGATAGGTATAGCCCCAGCCCGAACCCATCTTCCCCGTGACCGGTGACCAGAAGTTCATGCCCCATGGCACCGCGACCGCCGGATAGGTGTTGCCATAGGACAAGGTATAGTCGGAGTCGGTACCCATCAGCGGATTGACCAGATCGGCCAGCGATTCCGTCTCCGTCGCCCCGCGCGCCTGTGCGATCGCGATGGACGGCATCGGCAGGATCAAGCCAATCGCCGACAGTGTCGCCAGGGAGTTGCGTACAGTCGCTCCAAAAGCCTTGCTCACCATCAATCTCCCCATATTCTCTTGCCTGCGTGTCATTTCGCGCGGCGGATCGGTCGCGGCTTCACGCCGTCGTTGGTCATCACGACCGGACGGATCGTGCCATCGGCGTTGAAATACATCCGGTCGATCGCGATCTGGCGATGCTCGCCCCGGTCGGTCGCCAACGGACGCCGATGATAGGCGATATACCATTCGTCCGTCCCCGGTACGTTCACGACGGAATGATGCCCCGCGCCGCGGGCGATGCGGAAATCCTGGGTCAGGATCTTGCCCATCGGCTTGAACGGCCCGATCGCGCTTGGCCCCATGGCATAGGCCACGCTATAGTCGGGACCGGTCCACCCGCCCTCCGACCACATGAGATAATAGACCCCCTTGCGCTCGACGAGGAAGGAGCCCTCGACATAGCCGGGGGGCGTGATCTCCTTGTACGTCGTCCCGTCCGCGAAGGGCAGAACCGACTTCATATCGCGGCTCAGGCGGACGACGTTGCAGTGCCCCCACCCGCCATGGAACAGGTAGACCTGCCCGTCATGATCGCGAAAGGCGAAGGGATCGATCGGTTGCGCGCCGTTGTGAAAGGCGTCGATCAACGGTCTGCCCAGCGCATCCTTGAACGGGCCGCCCGGCGTGTCGCTAACCGCCAGTCCGATACCGCCAAGCTCCCGATCGCTCTGAATGTCGTTGGCACTAAAGAACATGTAATAGCGGCCATTGGCGGCGATGACTGAGGGCGCCCAGATCGCATAGGCCGCCCAAGCGGCGCGCGTCACATCGAAGACATGGGGGTGCTTGGTCCAGTGGACGAGATCGGGCGACGAAAAGGCGTTGAAAAACGTCTGATAGGCATAGGACGGGCGCACGGTTTGGCGTTTCCGCGCCTCCCGTTGCGCCGCGGAGAACCGGGAGGTTCGATCCGGTACGCCGTCATCGTCGGAATAGGTCGGGTAGATCCAGTACCGGTCGCCGAACGCACGGATCTCTGGGTCGGCATACCAGCCACGCACGATCGGATTCGATGCCGACGCCATAGCGGCCAAGCCCATCGAGGCCAGCGTGGCGATCCATTTTGAAGCGAGATGTCGAATGACGCGCGATCCTCATCCATCGAGGAAGAAAAGGGGGTGGGTCCATGAGAAGCCACCCCCAGGGGGGGCCTTAAAACTTGTAGGACACGCCGACATAGGCGCGCCGACCCGAATATACGTTCGAGATGAAACGGTCCTTCGTGTCGTTGCCCAGATGCGCCCGTTCCTCCGACTTGGTCAGATTGATGACCGAGGCGGTCAGCTGGAGATTGTCGATCAGGTTGAAGGCGGCGTTCAGGTCGACCTGCTGATACGGATCGGAATAGACGTTCAGGCCGGAGGACAGGCCGCGCACGACCTCGCCGCGCCGGTTGTACGAGGCGCGGAGGAGCACCGGGCCATGCTCGTAGAACACCGAGGCGTTGACCTGCGTCCTGGCGCTGCCGACGAGAGGCGAGCTCCCGACCGAAGAGCCGTTCAGCGACACGTCGGCCGTGGACGTGTCGTTGAAGGTGAAGTTCACCTGAGCCCCCAAGCCGAAGGGCAGCGTATGCTGTGCATAAACCTCGACACCCTGCGACACCGCCTTCGATCCGTTGGCCTGGGTGGCATATTGCTGCACTGTGACCGTCTCGCCCGCGACCTCCTGCTGAAGGTCGATCACCACCGGAACGATGAAGTTCGACACATCCTTGCGGAACAGCGTCGCGCCGATGACCGAGCCGCGATGGAAATACCATTCGACGCCCACATCATATTGCCAGGCGCTGAAGGGCTTCAGGTCGAAATTACCGCCATTGCCGAACCAGCCCGGCAGCGCGCCAAACTCCTTGCGATCGAAGACGAACGGATCGGCATTAAACGTCAGCCCCCGCGCCCCGGCCAAGTCGCCGAAATTCGGTCTTGAAATGACCTTCGACACCGCGCCGCGCAAAAGCAGATCGGACGTCGCGTCCCAGGAAATGTTAAAGCTAGGAAGTATGTCGGTGTAGCTCTTGCGCTCGCTATTCTGGCTGAACACCCTGAGCTCACGCTGGCTTTGCGGGATGACCAGGCAGTTGCCGTCCTCGCCCAGAGGCCGATTGGGGTCGAACGATCCGCCGGGACCGTTCTGACAATAGTCGTTTTCGTAATAGAGAACGTCGGTCGAAAGCCCGCTTTGGCGCGTATTGACCAGGCGCACGCCCAGATTACCACGCACCCGGTCGGACTTGAAGTTCAACTGAGCATAGCCGGCCCAGATCCGCTCGCCGATATCATAGACGTTCTGCGGTTCGGCGACGCGCACCGGACCATTATAGGTTCGGTTCAGATAATCGATATATTTGGCGATATTGATCGCCGGAAACGCCGTCGTCTCGAACCCGCCTGCGATATTGCCGAGCGAATTGGGGAAGAAGATTTCCGGCAAGGCCAGCGCACCGCCGGGTGTATCCTGGAACCTCAGCGTATTGGCCGCGTCCGAATACCACTCGAACCGCCCGGTCTCGCGGTGGATCCTCCCGTCGCGCCACTTCACGCCCAGCTGCAGCGAGTCGATGAACGTCTCGAAATGGCGCGTGACGTCGACCTGGGCGTAACGTTGCGAGATCGAGCTGTTGGTGAAGCCCGACCCCGTCGATCCCAAATCGATCTGCGCCACGCCGTTCAGCATGTTCTGGATGATGTCGGGTGAGAACTGCATCGCGATCGATTGGTCGGTGAAATTCCACGCACTCAGCGAGTTGCCGTTCACCGTACCGTTGCGCGGCTTGGCCTGTGCATAGAATTGGAAGGACGGTCCGCCTTTCGCCTTCGTCTTGCCGACAACGAAGCTGGCCTCCAGCCGGTCATGCGACCAGTCGCCGCGTACGTCATACGTGTTGGATACCGTCTTTTCGCGCGTATACGTGTCCTGCGGCGCGGGCGTTTCCATCGTGCACAGATTGCCGGCGACGCGACACCCGGTTCCCTCGGCAGGAACCTGGAAGTTGGCGCCGGTCAACACCGTTCCGCTCCTGTCCAGCGCGCCCCCGGTAAAGAAATTGCCATAGCCCCATTCGGGGATTTTGATCGTGCTGCTCGTATAATCGCCGTTGAGCTGGAACCGGAAGTAATTGGCCGTGATCGTCATGTTGTCGAACGGCTTCATCTGGGCCGTCGCCTGGATGCCCAGCCGCTTGCGCTTCTGGTCGAGGATCGTCTCACTGACCGATTGCGGTGCCCAATAGCCGGTATAGCGTTTGCCGTTGCGCGTGCTGACGCCACCGTTCTGGCCGTCGTTCCAATAGTTTATGGCATCGTCATTGGCATAGGGCTTGCCATTCACGTCGGTCGCCGGCTGCGTCGTCCGGTCGTCCGTCCACCAATGCCAGGAATCGCCCGACGCGCTCAGCGAGCGATTGGTACGCTCCTGATAGGTCGCGCCGAGCAGCAGGCCGAAGGTCTTCTCCTCGTTATGCCAGGACACGAGCCCCGAGACGTTGGGTTCGACCTTGCGCGTGACATCGGCGTAGGTGCCCTCGACCGAAATATTGCCCGACCATGGCTTGAGATCGAAGGGTCGACGGGTTCGGTTGATGATGACGCCGCCCACCCCGCCTTCGTCGAGCCGCGCCTCCGATGATTTGTAGACCTCCACGCTGCCGATCAGGGTCGAGGGCAGCAACAGATAGTTGAACGAGCGCGACGGATCGCCGCTGTCGGCCGAGGCGATGAAATTGCCGTTTAGCTCGGTCAGCGTCAGGTCGGAGCTGAGGCCGCGAATGCTGACCCGGCTACCTTCGCCACCATCGCGATCGATGATGACGCCAGGTACGCGCTGCAGCGAGTCCGCGACGTTCTTGTCGGGAAACTTGCCGACATCTTCGGCCGTGATGACATCGACAAAGGCGTTGGCCTCACGCTTCTGCGACAGGCTTTCCTCGATCGACCGGCGATAGCCGGTGACGACGATATCCCCCGCGTCGCTCGCCGCCTGAACATTGCCGGTCGCGGAGGAGTCGCCGGTGACGCCGGAATCGGCCTGATTGCTCAGCGAGTCCTGGACCTGGCCCGCCGCCGGGGCCTGCTGGGCGTGCGCCGCCGGGGTCATGGCCACCATGACGCTGACCGACGACAAGAGACCGATTGCGATCCGGCGACGCAAGGCTGCCGATCCCGCACTATGCACGAAGCTCATTTCCTGTTTCCTCCCTCTATGCCACGGCACCGATGGCGGCTTTTCGGCCGGCTCGTTGCTTCTAGCCCGTGGCGTTCATCTCACCCTGACAACTGAAGCATGTCGTCAATTTCGTCGGACTGGTTGACCAGTTCTGTTATGCGAAACTCCGCAGGCATCGCGCGTCCCAGACGACCAGATAGCAGCGTCAGCGCCCCTCCTCCTGCGGCCAGAGCGGTGCGGCGATCGCAGCGAATGCCTCGGGCGATGCCTTTTCCACCGCGCGGTCGAAGGTCAGCAAGCCGTTGATCTCGTCTTCGACGTCGGTGGTTTGGGTGTAGACGGCGGCACTCAGCCCGTGATCGCGCGCCTGGCGGATCACCCCCTCCATCTTGAGGCGGTACCGGGTGAGGTAGTCCGCGCCGTCCCTGGCCGCCTGATACCCCCAATTGGCCTTGCCCGGCCGCCAGAGGTGGTCGGCAACCGGCAGGCCTATCCCGCCATATTCTCCAAGGACCAACGCGCGACGGCTCTGTCGCGCCGGGGTGTTAGGAACATCCTCATAGGTATGGACATCGAACACGTCGGAGACATCGGCTGCGACGTCCAGCCATCCGCTGTCGGCGTTGACCAGGCGGCTGGGATCCATGCCCTTGACGTAGCGCGCCAGGGTCGTGGAGTCGTACTGCCCCCATCCCTCGTTGTTGACGACCCACAACACGATCGACGGAAAGGCGCGCAGCCCGCCGATCATGCGCGTCAGTTCGTTCTGGTTCTCCGCCATCATATCGGACGACATCACGGCCTGCGCTTTGCTCGCGCCCGTGACGAACTGGTCCTCGCCACCGCCCGAAGGCATGTCCTGCCAGATCAGCATGCCGAGCCGGTCCGCGTCGTGATAATATTGTGCGGGCTCGACCTTGATGTGCTTGCGGACCATGTTGAAGCCCGCCTTCTTCAACCATTCCAGGTCATACCGCATCGCCTGTTCGGACGGCGGGGTCCACAGGCCGTCGGGCCACCAGCCTTGATCCAGCGTACCGTTCTGGAAATAGGGTTTGTTATTCAACAACAGAGCGGGCTGGCCCGCTACCCGGCTTGGTCCGACCGAGATCTTGCGCATCGCGAAATAGCCTTCGACCACGTCGCGTGGCGCGCCCGTCACCACCGCCCGGGCATAGCTCTGATCCTCCGAGGGCGTGAAGCGCGCATCATATGCCATGCGATCGCGTTCCGTCTTACCCGCATAGGGATCACGGACCGTCACCAATTCCGTGGTCAGATCATAGAGGAAAGGCTGTTCCGGCGACCAGAGCCGGGCATTCGGGATCGCCAGCGTGGCGCGACGATTGGCATGGATGATGGTCGACGCGATTGCCTTGCCACCGCTATGCGCGGTGATCCGCACGGCGTCGGTATCGGACGCCCATGCGTTGAGCGCCACTTCGACATCGATGACGCCGCGGTCGATGTCGGGGGTCGCGCGGACATCCGCGATATGCAATTTGGGCACCGGCTCCAGCCACACCGTCTGCCAGATCCCGCTGACCGCTGTATACCAGATGCCCGAGGGATCGAGGCTCTGCTTGCCGCGTGGTTGGCTTCCGGAGGACGTCGGGTCGGCCACCTGGACCAGCAACTCGTTCTCGCCGGGCTTCAACTGGTTCGTGATGTCGAAGCCGAAGGCATCGAAGCCGCCCTTATGCGATCCGGCGACCGCGCCGTTGACCCAGACGACCGTACTGTGGTCGACGCCGCCGAAGTTGAGCATCACCCGCTGCCCCGCCCAGTCCGCTGGTACGGTAAAGCGCCGCCGGTACCAGATGCGGTCTTCGGGCAGGACGCGACGCGCCACACCCGACAGGCGCGACTCCACCGGGAATGGTACGAGAATTCGTCCATCCATCCGGCTCGGCTGCGGTGCCGACGCCTTGGTGATCGCATAGTCCCAGCGGCCGTTCAGGTTCTGCCAGGCGGCGCGCTTCATTTGCGGCCGGGGATAGCTTTGCCAGACATTGTCCGCCGTCACGGCCCGACCCCAGCGTGTCGCGATCAGGCCGGTATAGGTTCCGTCCTTGACGCCATTCTGCGCGGTCTGCGCCTGGGCGCCGCCCGTGGTCGCAAAGGCCAGGAGCATGGCGGCGGCGAATCTTGGCATCGGTATTCCCATCATGGCTTCTGGCCTTCTGCGGACATCGATGGCGGCGCGGCGTCGGGCGCGCTTCCCCATTCGCGGTTGGGGTTCGGCCCCATGACAAATGCCAGCACGGCCCCGTTCTTGATGTCGTCATGGCTGAACCAGGGCTTGGTCCAGGGGCGGCCGTTGAGCGTCGCCGACTGGATGTACCGGTTGGTCGCGGAGTTATTGCTCGCGACCACCTCCAGCGTGCGACCATTGCCCAGCCGCATCCTGACCCGTTCGAAAATCGGGCTGCCGATCACATAAAAAGGCATCGACGGATCGACGGGGTAGAAGCCCATTGCGCTCAGCACGTACCAGGACGAGGTCGATCCCTGGTCGTCCATGCCCGGATAGCCGTTGCCCGCGGCATCGCTGCCATACAGGTCCGCCAGAATGCGCCGGACCAGGGCCTGTGTCTTCCAGGGCTGCCCCGCCCAGGCATAGAGATAGGGCGCATGCTGATCGGGCTGGTTGCCCTGTACATATTGCCCGATCACACCGGTGCAATCGCGGCATATCCCCTTCGGCGTATAGGGCGTGGTGAAAAACGCATCCAGTTTCGCCGCGAACGCCGCGCGTCCGCCCAGCAGGTCGCGCAGGCCCGCCACGTCGTGGGGCACGAGCCACAGGTTCGACCAGCCCGATGCCTCCTTGCTGGCGAAATTATAATAGGGCTCGCGCGGATCGAAGGGAGTTATCCAGCGACCATCCTCGGTCCGCCCGCGCATGAAGC
This sequence comes from Sphingomonas flavida, assembly GCF_036663655.1. Lineage (NCBI taxonomy): Bacteria > Pseudomonadati > Pseudomonadota > Alphaproteobacteria > Sphingomonadales > Sphingomonadaceae > Sphingomonas > Sphingomonas flavida. Next base: position 4,907 of record NZ_JAXOJH010000029.1, on the reverse strand, counting down.
CCGTCTTGCGATCAAACACGTTGCGATAATTGCTCGCGCGCCTGGCGAACATCGCCGCATCCTCGGTTCGCCCGAGCCGCGTCGCCATTACCGACAGGGCATGATCGTCCCACGCATATTCCAGCGTCTTGTCCATGCCCGCCTTGCCACCGGCATAGGGCGGGCTCGGGCTGCCCTCGGGCACGAGGTCGGAAATCCAGCCCCGCGCCAGATATTCGTCCAGATGGGCGCGCGGCCCCTTGGTATCGGTGGCGTTGCGCCGAAGCGCCTGATAGGCGGCGGCATAGTCGAAGGGCACGCCTCGCTGCATCGCCCCCAAATACATCAGCACCGCATGGTCGCCGTGGAATGAGCTGTTCATGAAGCCGCGCTCGCTGGCATCGTCCAATTCGGACTGCATCACGCGTGCCAGCAACTCGGGCTCCATCAACTCGAGCAGCGAGAGTTGATTGCGCGCGGTATCCCAATAGGGGACCGCGCTGTAGCGATCATGCGATACCGTCACCGTACCGCGCGGACGGGTCAGCGTCTCCCCCGCCTTGGCAATAAGACGCGGGCTGGAGAAAGATTGAAACAGCGTGGAGTAGAAGAGCCGCCGCTGCTGTGGCGTTCCGCCCACCACCTCGACCCGATCTAGCAGGTCTGCCCAGGCGGTGCGCGCCGAGGCGCGGATGCGATCGAAATTCCAGCCGGGATTTTCGGCCGCCAGCCGACGCTCGGCCTCGGCATAGCTATGGCCGTGCGCGATCTTGACCAGGATCGTCTCGCCCTGCTGCGTTGAGAAACTCGCATAGGCTCCGGCAAAGGCGCCGGAGACCATGCGCCGGTCGGCGGCAACATCCTTGTCGCCGATGCCCCAGACAGGCCTGTCGCCGGATGCCTTGCGGAAAGTCCCCATGTCACGGATCGGACGGGAGAATATCGCCACAAAAAAGGGGCCATCCGCCGATTCTTCGTCTCTCCCGTCCTGCGACGCGCCACGGATGGTCCGGTCACCGACCATTTCCACCGTGCCCCCCGCCCGCGGCAGATTGACGATGACGCTGGCCCGGTCGGTCCGGGGAAAGGTGAAGCGCATCATGCCGGTCCAGCGGGTCGCGGTCAGTTCCGTTTTCGTCCCGTTGTCCAGTTCGACCGCGTAATATCCCGGAGACGCCTGTTCGCGCGCCTTGTCGTAATGGACCGCCGTATAGGCCGGAGGCACCGTCCAGTCGCCCACGATCGGCATGAAAAAGGGCTTGGCCCGGCCGCCATAGGTTGCGCCACCGCCCGCCGTGAAGCCGATCATCGTCGGGTTTGGATAGTGGTAGGAAGTCGGAACGCCGGTCGGATAGCTGAGCTCGATATTGACGTTGACTGGCGCGACCTCGACTGAACTATGCGGCAATCTTGCCCCGGGCGAGGTCTGACCTGAATAGACCGGCTCGCCAGGCGGGGGCGCGTTGCCGATCAGGCCACGCCTGTCCAACGGCGCGGTACCGACCAATGGACTGGCCAATTCGACGGGCGTGCCAGGCTTCGATAGAAGCGATTGGCCGGAAACCGCGGTCGTCAGCACGATACTCGCGGTCGCAAGCGATCCAATCATGATCAACGGCACATGACGGACGCGTGGCGTCAATTCTCGTAAACCGGACACGCCAACGCCCCTCCACACCCGGGTGGCCTTTCTGCCGCCCTGATAATTTATGCCGTTGACCGGCGAATCATTATGTCATCACGGTAAATTAGATAATCAAATTGTCAATTAATATGGGGAGATATGACAGCAGCTTAAAAGTTACCGGTAACATTTAACTGTACAACCAAGTTTTCATCATTAACCGTATCATTAATCGATTGCATGTTAACTTATTTAATATTTGAATCGATTGTTATATCTAGTCAGAACAAAAAATCTCACTGCGCTCAGCACTTTATGATAGCGCTATGGATACACGGATGACGTGCGTTGAGCATATTTTCAGTCACAGCGCTGTTGCTAATTAATAGATCCGACGCACCCTGCGATTGCCGCTCCGTTCATAGTGATCTACCCGCCCTTCCCTTTCGTGGTTGCCGCCGTAAGATGCTTGCACCTACGGCGGGGCGGTAGGTGTACCCGCAAAGCAGGATTGACCTGTTCGGCGCAATCGAACGGACATCGAAGATAGCTCGCCAGCCTTCGTGACCAGGCTAAAATCGCCAGTGCCGCCGCCTTCCTTAACGAATTGGTCGGTACCTTGCCCTATGCGATCCAATATCGGTCACAAAAGCCCCGTGTTCGGGTATCGGACATCCATCCGTGCCAGCCTCAGCAATCCGCTATGGCAAGATGAGATGTACGATTGGTCAGGATAGGATGACGGTTTCCGCGCCCCTCGTACGCACGACAATCGAGCCAAACAATTGAAATCATGAACGTACAGCGACGAGCGACTTTCGCCAGATGCCGCGGGATGCTTTAATGCGGCGATGAAGCATTCCCGCCAAGGGGCCGTGCTGGCCCTGCTCGTCAATCTTGCTGCGATGCCGCTGTCCGCGCAATCGACCTATGATCAGGTCGACCCGATGATCGGCACGGGAGGAGAAGGTCATACCTTTCCGGGTGCCGTCGCACCCTTTGGCATGGTGCAATTTTCGCCCGATACCGACACCTCCTGCGTCATCCGGGAATGCTACAGCCATGCGGCGGGCTATCGTTATGAAGATCCGACCATCCAAGGTTTCTCGCTGACACACTTCTCCGGCGCCGGGCATTCGGATCTCGGCGATTTCCTCATGATGCCGGTCAGCGGGGATAGCGTGCCACTGGAGCCCGGCAACGCAGGCAAGCCGGGGTCGGGTTATCGCTCGCGCTATGATCACGCGACAGAGGTCGCGCGGCCAGGCTACTACGCCGTCAAGCTGGAGGATCGAGGCGTCCAAGCGGAGCTGACCGCAGGGACACGGATCGGCGTCGCCCGCTATCGTACTACGTCCGGCGCGCCGTCCATGCATTTGGTGCTCGATCTGCGCAGCTCGCTCTACAACTACCCTGGCAAGGTCCTGTGGTCCTCGATCAGGCTGCGTCCCGACGGCATTGTTACCGGCTGCCGACAAACGCGCGGCTGGGCGCCCGACCGCAATCTATGCTTTGCAATCCGTTTTTCGGTGCCGCTGAAGGGGCATGCGTTCGTCTCTACCGAGACGGACGTCCTTTATAAGGGCTTCCAGGGACCGGGGCGCGGCAGTGACGCCGTTGTGGACCGCGCCGGACGCGCATTGGTGGCCCGCTTCGATTTCGGCCCGCTCAATCAACCGCTTGAAGTGACAAGCGCGATCTCATCGGTCGATGAGGCGGGCGCGATCGCAAACCTGACGAGCGAACCCGGTGATTTCGATGTCATCCGAGCAAAGACCACACAGGCGTGGCGCGCAGCCCTCGAAACGGTGAAGATCGATGCGCCTGCCCCGATGGCGAAGTCCGTGGCGACTGCGCTGTATCACAGCTTGCTGGCACCCGCCGTCGCCAGCGATGCAGACGGTCGTTATCGCGGGCCCGACAATCAGGTGCATCGTGCGGAAGGTTATACATTCCGTTCGACCTTCTCGCTTTGGGACACGTTCCGTGCCGAGCATCCGCTTCTGACACTCACCCAGCCGGCCAGCCTGTCGAGCGAGATCGTTCGGTCGCTCGTGGCCAGCCGCCAGGATAGTCCCGACGGCATCCTGCCCGTCTGGCAATTCCAAGGGCGCGAGACGTGGACGATGATCGGCTATCACGCCGCACCCGTTATCGCCGACGCCTATCTGAAGGGAATCAGAGGTTTCGATACGGACGCGGCGCTTGCTGCCATGGTCGCGAGCGCGACCTATGCGCCCTATGGAGGCTTGGACGAATATATGAAGCGCGGCTATGTCCCGATCGATCACGAGCCGGAGGCCGCCTCCAAGACCGTAGAATATGCCTATGACGACTGGACGATCGCACGGATGGCGCGCGCCATGGGCCGTACCGACATCGCCGCGACATTCGAAAAGCGTGCAGGCAACTGGCGGAATAGCTTTGATGCCCGGACCGGCTTCATCCGTGCGCGCAAGAGCGACGGATCGTTCCGCACGCCGTTCGATCCCACGGCGATTAACTACGGATCGGATTATACCGAGGGTAACGCCTGGCAATATAGCTGGTTCGTTCCGCAGGATCAGGCTTCACTCGTCGGCGCGCTCGGCGGCGATGCGGCCACCATCGCCAAGCTGGATGCGATGTTCGAATTCGACAATTCGAAACTCGACTATAGCCATGCCGAAGATATCGCCGGGCTGATCGGTCAGTATATTCACGGCAACGAACCCAGCCACCATGTCGCCTATCTATACAGCTATGCCGGGGCACCGTGGCGCACACAGGCCCGGCTGAAGCAAATCGTCGAGACCCAGTATCGCCCGACGCCCGACGGACTGTCGGGCAACGACGATCTCGGGCAGATGTCCGCCTGGCTCGTTTTTACTGCGCTGGGCTTTTACCCGGTGACGCCCGGCAGCCTGGAATATGTGATCGGTCGTCCTTTCCTAAATCGAGCCGTGCTTTCCCTGCCCAACGGGCGGCAGCTGACCGTGATCGCCGATCGGCTGGACGACCGGCATCCTTATGTCGGGAAGGTGATGCTGAACGGGATACCCGTAACGCGCGCCTATCTACGGCACGACGAGATCATGGCTGGGGGCGAGTTGCGTTTCACGATGAAGGCAACGCCAAACACCGCCTGGGCCACGCACCCCAGGGATCGACCATATTCTGCCAGCACGACGCGGTGAGAAGGACCCAGTGCACGAAGCCGCTGCGCGGCACTGGTGCCGGTGGTGATGTAGCGCGTCTGCGCTGAGGTTTGGCCGTGCGGCAGCGGAGGCGGACGATGGGGTTCCTTCAACATGAGGAACCTCGC
>NZ_JAXOJH010000028.1:0-20441 GCF_036663655.1 Sphingomonas flavida | reverse complement strand
AGCGACGATGCCCAAAGCTCCAGCGTCGCCTCGATCGATGCTCCCGTCACCACGACCTCCTTGTCATGGTGACCCATTGATTCAGAACATCATCAAGAGCGCAACTGTAATGCTAGGGAGATCGCGACGCTGTTTTTGTGCCGCTGCGCGCCTACAACATTGCTCTTGCAGGCGATCCGCGTATCCGTCCCGTCGCTATTTGCTGACCGATGAGCATGGCGCTCACATCGGCGGCCTATGGAGCAAGTGCGCTTACGATTGGCTGTTCGTAGAGCTTCTAGTCGTCCCGGAGGAGTACCGAGGCGGATACTACGGCAAGTCACTAATGAGCCAGGCTGAAGGTATTGCGCGTGCTAACGGCTATATTGGACTTTGGCTCAATACCTATGAGTTTCAAGCTCGTGGCTTCTACGAGAATCAAGGCTTTGAAGTGTTCGGCACGCTTGACGGTCATCCCATAGGGCAGAAGCGGTTCTTCCTCCGCAAGCGGTTTCAATAGTGGCGGCCTTTCTCGCTCATAAGGGGATGCCCCGGCTGTCTCGGCTGCCCGTCCCAGACCGGAAACGAGTGCAGACCTGACAGCCGGTTGGAGCCGATTGCGATAAGAAACGACGGTAATCCAACCGCGTCACTCTCATCTAACGTTGGCACTGCCTTCACCGGCTCCGCGATCATGAACGGAGCTAATGGCCTTCCTGTCGGAGGCGATCGCCTGCGCGATCAGTCCCGGTAAGCGCTCCTTGAGGATATCCTGCTCCACCCAATACCGCGCCGAGGCGGGGCTGGCGGGCTGGCGCGCCTCAAGCTTCAGGATGTGAAAACCTTCCGGGCCGCGCACCGGTTCGGTGATCCCGCCGACGGGCAGTGCCTGGACATAGGGGAAGAAGGCATCGCTCATTGTGGCGCCGAGCAGTTCGGAAAGCGCGCCCCCCTCAATGGCCGTGGACGCATCCTCGGACGCCGCCTCCGCGACCGTTTCGAAGCGTTCGCCGCCCTTGATCCGCGCGTGGATACGTCGGGCGAGTGCAAGTGCGTCGGCTTCGCTGCGGCTCTTGCCGTCGCGGGTCGGGCCGACCGCGACGAAGATGTGGCGCAGGCGGTACTCGTCATACCGCTCCGGATGGGCCGCGATCCGTTGCGCGACCTCCGCATCGGTCGGCCGCACCGAGTCCACGAGACTGCGCCGCGCCGCCTCGGCGAGGATCAGGTCGTCCGCTGCGGCCCGAGCGGCACGCACGTCGGCCCGGTCGGCCATTCCCTTGGCTCTTGCAACATTCGCCAAGCCGATCACCTGTCGAGCATCACGTCTCTCTGATTCCGTAATCTCGGTGTTTTCGAGCAGAACGGGATCGAAAAGCCATGCAAAGTCCGTTCGCGAATGTAACATTGCAGCCACGGACGATTGGTGCTGATCAATGACATTCATCCCCGTTTGCGCTTTTGCAGAAAGTGGTGAAATTAATATAGCAGTTAGTGCAATTTTAATTGCAAATTTATGGCTATATTTCATAAAAATCTCATCCCGCTGATTTTAACACGGCAAGATAACAACAAATTGATTGTTGAATTATCCGCTTTGCCATGCAATACTGTAACAAAGTCAAAATGTGATGGTGGAGATATGGTCGATTCGCCTGCCGATGTTCGTCACTCGCGTAAACCGTTAGCCGCGATTGCAGGGCTGGCCGTTGTGATGAGCGCCAGTGTCTTATTGATCCGCCACCACGAGTCTGAGGGTGGCACGTCGTCGAACGACGGGATCGTGGTCATATCGGCTCGCTCGCAGGACGTGCCCCATCGCGAACTCCCTGAAACCGACCCGGCAATGCCGTCACAGGCCATGATGCCATCTCCCGCCATGTTGGATGCGACGGACGTCGACCGGATGGTGTCGCAATATCTCCCCGTCTTGCGGGAGGTACGGAGCGAATGCGATGCCGATCGCTGCAGCGTCTCGGCCGAGCCCAGCGCGGCCGGTGCGCCTCTCGACGAACAGGCCTTCTCGCAGCTGGTCCAGGAGGACATGCCGGCGAGCCTCGCACGGGCGGGGTACGGCCTAACCGAACCCATCCAGATCGAAGAACTCGGCCCCGACCAATATCGGTTGCTGTTCCGGATCGAACGAAAGGCGCAGTGATCGGTTGCGGGCCGATGGGCGGCGCGAGGTCGCCCATCGGCCGTCGTAGGTCGGATGGTGTCAGCCCCAATAGCCCTGGAAATGGTTCTGACGCTTGCCCGCGCGGGACAGGTAGCGGACCGTGCCGTGGGGATCATCGGTGGTGATCAAGCCGAAACGCTGCTGAACCAGAAACGGCATCTCCCCGCGACGATCATCCGTGTCGCGGCCAGCCACCTGGCGATTGACGTAATAGGTGTAGTAGAGATCCGACAGCTTGTAGCAGCACGCGCCGGTGTTCTTGTAGAAGGTGTTCGGATTGGGCCCGTCCGGGATCGCCTGGAAGACGCCGACGCGGATGCCTTTTCTCAGCGCCTCGTCCTTCTGGTAAGACAGCAGGCCACCACTTTGCTTGACGTTGATCTCCATCGTCTTCACACGGCCGGACCAGGCGTTGAAAGCGTCGGCGACGCTGATCTTGCCCAGCATGTTGGTGGTAAAGACCGGAATGACCTTCAGGTTTCTGCTCTGCCGCCAGAAGGACTGGGGCGTCGGATAGAGGGTCGCGTTGACCTTCACCCCCATCACCCGGCCGCCGTCCGGCACCAGGCCCTTGACCAGATCATCGAGTATCCGCACCGCGCTAGTCGTCTTGGTATCGAAGATGATCGGCGTCGACCAACGATCGCCGGTATAGGTTTGCAGCACCTTGCTGACACGGGGAAGGCGCTGGTCCGACAATCCCGAGCGATTGGGCAGTAGCAAGGTGAGCCGGTCGAGTTGGGTCGCCGTCATGCTGCTGACCGCAGGGTTGGCGCCCCGGTCGCGGATCGGGTCGTATTTGCCGCCCGGCTCGAAACGGTAGACGTCCGTGGTGCGGCCCAGATTGAAGTCGTGCATCAGGTAGAGGACGCCGTCCTTCGACTCTTTCACGTCATATTCGATCCCGTCCATGCAGTCGGCGTTCGCCGACGCACCGGCCGCGATGGAGTTTTCCGGGATGGAGTTGTCGTTGCGGTTATACTGTCCCCAATTGCCGCGATGCGCCAGGAACAGCGTGTCGTTGGTTGCCCGCGTGTTCATGATTTCGTCCATCTGATAGGCGGCGGTCTGGCAGGTGGCGGCGCTGGCCTGATGCGCGCCGAACAGTGCCGCAGCACCGGTCAGTGTGCAAACCGCATGGCGGAAAAGTCCAAGGTGATCGAACATCAGTTTCTCCCAGATTGAGCGTTGGCGCTTGAAAACGGGTTGATACGGATTGGTTCTGACTCGGGCGTGGCTAGGTCGGCTTGGTTTCGCCGTCGTTTCGCCCGTGTGACGATAGAAGGACATTGCAAGGCAGCCGCTCGCCGATGGCCGGGCGCCCAGTCGCAACGGGCGAGGGGGGCTGGCAGCAGTATCGCGGCTCCGGCGGCCACCCGCATCAATAGCGCACGAGCGCGCCGATAAGGAAGGCCCGGCCGTTGTCGATTTCTTCCCGCAACAGGCCGAAGGCGGGGCCGAACATCCGCTGCGGGCGGAAGTTGGTCAGGTTCTTGCCCTGCGCGACGATCGTCCAGTGACGGTTTAGTTTTACGCGCAGCTGCGCGTCGAACAGGTCGCTGGCGGCATAGCGCCGGTCGCCGATCGGATCGCTGGTCGATACCGAATAGAGGATCGGCGACAGGTGGTTCCACGCGCCCTGCACGGTGACCGGGCCTGCGGTATAGAACAGCTTCACGTTGGCGACCGTGTTCGCGCTTTCGAACAAACCGGACAGACGACGGCGTGTAACGCCGTCGGATAGCGTCACCTCCGGTGGGGTCGGGTCGAGCAGCGTGACGTTGGCCGACGCGCCCAGCCCCGCCAGCGGGCCGGGCAGGAACGGCATCCGCGCCACGACTGCGTTGAGTTCGACCCCCTGCACCTTCGCGCTGCTGGCGTTGACCGGGCGGATGCGGGTGACGAGCTGCTGCGTACCGTCGAACAGCTCGCTCGCCTGGTTGCGCACGGTGATGATCTCGTCCTTGATGTCCTTACGGAACAGTCCGGCGGAGAACAGCACGTCGCGGTTCACATAATATTCCAGACTCAGGTCGTAATTGTCGGATCGCCGGGGTCTCAGGTCGGGATTGCCCGAGGTGATGCTGATCGCGCCGGTCGAGCTGTTGACGTTGACGCCCTCGCGCGCGGCCAGGTCGTCGTAATTGGGGCGGCCGAGCGTGCGGCTATAGGCAGCGCGGACGCGCAGACGATCGCTCAGGTCCCAGTCGAACTGCGCCGAGGGCAACCAGTCCCCATAGTGCTGCCTTTGCTGGCCCCAGCTATAAGCGCCACCACGTAGGCGATAGGACCCGGTGGTCAGGGTCGTATCCTCGAACCGGACCCCTGCCGTCAGCCGCGCAGTGTCGAGCGCGTACCGCGCCATCCAATAGCCCGCGAGGATATTCTCGGTCAGGTTGTAGTCCGATTGCAGGCTGTTGCCCGCATTGGCGGAGTTGGCGGTGAAGCCGCCGCGATTGGCCTCGAAAAAGGTGCGTGCGGCCGACGGATCGACGAACAACATCGTCTGCCCGCCGCCATTGTACGGCCTGTAGCTTTCCGGCGCGAGCGTGCCCGGCAACAGATAAGTGGAGGCGGCGTTCGTCCGGTAATTGTCCTGCACTGAGTCATAGCGGCGATCTAGGAAGCGGGTGAAGACCCCCGTCGCCATGCCGAAGCCGCGATCGTCCGGTTCGGCATTGAAGCGGATATTGGCGCGGGCGGTCAGCGCATTCTCGCGCTGGTCCTCGCCGGTCGTGCCATATTCGAACTGTCGGTAGTTGGCCGCGTTCGCGACATAGGCGGGGTTCGCGAAGTCGAATTGCGTGAACTGGCCGGGCGTGATCGTATAGGCGTAGGCGAGGTTGCTGGTGTTCGCGATACGATAGGTCGCGAGGCGGGCGTCCTGGCTGTAGGTCGCCACTGCGCAATTGACGCCCAGATCGGCACGGATGCGATCGCCGGGCGTCAGTTCGCCCCGGAAATCGGCATAGCGCATCCGGCGGGTCTGATAGTAATTTACCAGATCGACCTGCCCGCCGGCGCTGGCGACGTTGCCGCCGGTGGCGGTAACGTCGCTGAAGTAGGTGTAGCGGTTGGTGGCGCTCGTCACCGCCGTATTGGCCGTGATAAGGTTCGACTGACGTTCCTCGTCATTGATATGGCGGAAGTCGGCCAGCGTCACCGCCGCCTTGAACATCCGGTGATCGTCAAATTCCAGCTTGCCGAACACCCCGTAACGCTGACGGATGTTGTCGTAATGCAGCCAGCGTCGACGATCGGGCGCGACGACGGCGCCGGATACGTCACTGGCGGGCGAGGTCAGCCGCGTGCCGGTCGTCTGGTCGAAGTACAGGTAGTTGTCGCTGGCCGAGTTGAGCGAGGCGGAATCGCGCCGGAAGTAGCTGCCCGCCACGACCACGCCGAACTTGCGATCCGGCCCGAAGGTCGTCGAGGCGACCAGCTCGGCCTGACCCGACGGCCCCGCCTTGCCGCGCGTCCGCTGGAAATCCCATCGGCCGATGTCGAAGCGACCGCCGACGAACGGCTTGCCGCCTTTGTCGAAGGCGCTGCGGGTGCGCAGGTTGGCGATTCCGCCAATCGCGTTGGCGTTCATCGTCGCATTGAGCGACTTGTAGACCTCCACTCGCGACGCCAGCGACGAGGGGATCACGTCCAGCGACACGTTGCGCCGTCCGACCTCATTGGCGGGCAACGCAACGCCGTCGATCTCCACGAGATTATAGTCGGCATTCAGGCCACGGATCGACAGGAATTGCGCCTCCCCCCGCGCATTGTTCTGGATCGTCGAAATGCCCGGCACGCGCGTCAGCGCCTCGCCCAGCCCAAAATCCGGCAGCGTGCCGATCTCGTCCGAACTGATGCTGTCGGAAATGACGGGAATGTCGCGCTTGGCCGCGATCTCCCGCACCGCCTGCAAGTGCGCGCCGGTTACGACGATCTCTTCGCCCGCCTCGACCGCAGCAGCGGGCGTCGCCGACGGTGCCGTGGTCTGGGCATGGATCGGCGCCGCGATAGCCGATGACAACAACAGGAGACGGCGGATGGCCAGTGACGTTTTCATCGTGGTTCCCTCTTTCCCCGAAAAGGCTGGCCGCGTATTATTCACTATAGGTGACATAAACATGACGGCGCGACGTGCCGCGAGGTCATCATCAAGCAAGGACTGCAACGATGCGTGGATTGAGGTTGTTGAGCGTGTTGGTCGGCCTGGTCGGCAGCACCGGCGCGGCGGCGGCGGATCGCCTCTATGCATGTGGCGACGATCAGGTTCGCGAATATGTCCTGACGAGCACCGGCGCGTCGGAAACCTGGCGGTGGACCGCTGGCGAGGCCAGCGAACTGCCGCGAGCTTATCGGACGAAATTGCTCGCCCATATCGACGACTGCAAACCGGTTAACGGAGACAGGGCGATCCTCGTCACCGCCTCGACCGGAGGCGTCGTGCTGCTCGATCGCGCCAGTGGGAAGGTGCGGTTTCGCGCGACCGCGCCGATGGCGCATTCAGCGGACCTGTTGCCCGGCGGCTATGCTGCCGTAGCGCTGTCGATCAACCCGGCCGGTGACCGGCTGGAACTCTACCGGCTGTCGCGGAGCGAACAGCCGTTGGTCAGCCTCCCCCTGCCGTCCGGCCACGGCACAGTCTGGGACACACGGCGGCAAGGGCTGTTCGCGCTGTCGCACGATCTGATCCAGCTATTTTCGTTCGATCCGAAGGCCGGCGAACCGCGCTTGATCGAAACGGCGCGCTGGACGCTGCCGGGTCGTCGCGACGGCCATGACCTGTCCGCGACGCCCGAAGGCGGCTATGTCGTCACCACCGACGATGGCGTATGGAGCTTCGATCCCGATCGCGGCGCCTTCACGCCCATCCCAGCACTGAACCCCAAGCTGCGGGTCAAGGCGGTCAGCGTGACGAAAGGGGCGATAGCGTGGGTGCAGGCGGAGGAAAGCTGGTGGGCGCATGGCTTCTCGGTCGCCGACCGCGATGCGGGCCACCCGCGCCGGATCGAGACAACGGGAATGAAACTCTACAAGGTTCGCTGGCGCCGATGACGTGGCGCCGGGCCTGGACAACCTATCAGGTAGCCCATATCGGCAAGAGCCTGTTATGGACGGCCAGCGACCTGCTGACCATCTATCTGCTGGTCACGGTCTATGCCCTGGACCCGATGACGGCGGGGGCATTATTCCTCATCGGCCTGGCGGCTAATGCATTTGCGGATTTTATCGTCGGCAGCTATCTGGCGCGGCATCCCCGTCACGCGGCACCGATCGCGGCGGCGATGCTTGTGCTGGCTGGGATCAGCTTTCCGGCGACTGTGCTGCTCGCGCCCCATGGCTCGGCGGCATTGCTCGCGGCCACTTTGGCATTCCGCATTGCCTATGCCGGGGCCGACGTGCCGCACAATGCGCTGCTCACCCGGCTGGGCGACACGCCGGCCCGCGCAGTCAGTCTGGCGCGCGGACGGACGGTTGGGACGGCGCTCGCCTCGCTGCTGGCCGCTGGCGTCGCGAGCAACACCGCAAGCATCGGCGCCGCACCTTTGTTATGGGCCATCGCGGCGGGCGGCGTCCTGATCGGCGCGGCGATGCTGCCGCTGCTGCTCGCTTTCGCCCCCTCGTCATCACCCCGCGAGGTCGTTCACCCAACGACGCGTGCGCTGCCCTTACCGTTCCTGGCAGCCAGCGTCATCGGCATCGTCGCGCTGGGGGCGCTGGCCAAGGCGGTGCTGCATCTGCCGGCGGGTTGGCATCGCAGCCAAGACGGTACCTCGATCCTGACCCTGCTGATCATGGGGCGCACGACTGCGGCGCTCCTCCCAATCCGGCTTCGCGACATGCACTGCGGCATAGCGCTGCTGGCCGCATCCTATGCCGTCGCGGCGGCCATTGCGATCGGGTTCTCATGGAGCGCAGCTGCGCCGATGCTCGTCCTGCTCGGTCTTGCCCTGGGAACGACCAATCTGATCGGATGGGCGATCCTGCCGGTGCTGGGAGCCGGGCCGCGCGGCTACGGGTTGTACACCATGGCGTCCAAGCTGGCGCTGGGCGCCGCCGGCTTGGCTCTTGCCGGGGGGGTGGGCAGCGTGCCGACCTTCCTGCCCGCGAGCTATGTCACCTTCGTGTTCGCGGTAGGTGCGGCCTGCGGCGTCGCAGCCTTGCTGCTGCTACCCGGGTTGACACCGACGCCTCAGGCAGGCTTGCCAAAGGCATGAACGCGATCACCGCAGGCGACTACCCCGCCCATTTCCTTCGCGAAGACGGCCGCCGCACCGCAACCGCCAATGAGCGGGTGCTGATGGATCTCCTGTCGCGGCAAGGGCCGTCGAGCCGCGCCGATCTGGCCCGGCTGACCGGCTTGGCACCCCATTCGATCACCCGTCTGGTCGAGCCGCTGATCGTGCGCGGCCTGTTGCGGGAAGCGCTGCCTGTCGCGGCGGGGCGCGGCAAGCCCGCCGCGAAACTGGCGCTGGAGGGCTCCGCCGCCTTTGCGATCGGCCTGTCAGTGATGACCGATGCGGTATCGCTCGTGCTGCTCGACCTGGCCGGGCAGGTTCACGGCGCGCGCAGCGAACGGCTGGCCGACATTGAGATCCAGCCTGCCTGCCGCCAGATCCGCGGCATGATCGACGCCGCAATCGCCGACGCGGGGCGCGATGGAACGCGGCTGGTCGGGATCGGGATCGGCGTTACCGGCTATTTTATCGGCGACGGGGCGAGGCTGAACCCGCCAAGGTTGCTCGACCCCTGGGCGCTGGTGCCGCTCGATACGATCCTGTCCGAAGCGCTGGGCGAAAAGGTCTGGATCGACAATGACGGCAACGTCGCGGCAATCGGCGAGGCGATGCTGGGCCTTGGACGTGTGTCGCGCGACTTCGCCTATCTCTATTTCTCTGCCGGTTTTGGCGGGGGCATCATCGCGCAAGGGCGGCCGTTGCGCGGGCGTCACGGCAATGCGGGTGAGTTCGCGTCGATCCTGCCCGCCGACTGGCCGCAACCCAATCTCGAGGCGCTGCGCCTAACCTTTGAGGAGCATGGCACGTCGTTCCCCGACCTGCACGCGATGCTGACGGACTTCGACGCTGGTCATCCCGCTGTCGATACCTGGCTGGACCGTTGTATGCCGTCGCTCAATCTCGTCGCTTCGGCGATCTTTGCGACTATCGATCCGGGCGCGATCGTGCTCGGCGGCCGCCTGCCGGCCTCGCTCGCGTCACGGATTGCCCAGCGTATAAGCTTCACCAATCCTGCACGGCGCGGCTTCCACCGGCCGTCAGCCCGAATCATTCCTTCGATGATCGACGGAGATGCGACGGCTATCGGCGCTGCGACCCTGCCACTGCGCGCCGCATTCTTCGATTCCAATGCGGGACATGTGTTCATGGAAGACTGAGGGCATTCCCACTACTCGATCCCAATGGGATTGCCTCGGCCGCCTTACTGGCCAGGAAGGGCGCGAGCATTATTGGCTGCACGAGGGTTGCTCGGGATCGTCGAAGCTACGATGATTGCCTTCAGCGAATATTGCGGGAGGCAGTGAATGGTAGGCGATACCCATGGACAGGTCTGGGAATTGGCGCAGATTAACGTTGGGCGCCTGATCGCTCCAAGTGACGATCCACGCGTGCGCCCGTTTTTCGACGCACTGGACCGCGTCAACGCAATAGCGGATGCCGCTCCGGGTTTCCTATGGCGCCTGCAAAGCGATCAGGGGAACGCCACCGACATTCAACCTACCTCCGATCCGTTGTTCATCGTCAACATGTCGGTTTGGCGCGATGCCGATGCGCTGTTCCAGTTTGTGTATCGGAGCGCACACACGCCGGAAATGGCGCGGCGCCGTGAGTATTTCGATCGGTTCGAGGGTGCGTATCAGGCGCTATGGTGGGTCCCCGCCGGCCACCGGCCGAGCATCGATGAAGGCTTGTCCCGCTTGTGGCGGCTCGATCGATATGGGCCGTCGCCGTTCGCCTTTACGTTCAAGGCCCGCTTTGGCCAACCCGGCTCACCATCTCTGCCCGTGGATATGCAACCCGATCCCTGGTGCATCGGCAGAGCGTAGGTGCACGCCTCTGATCCTCGAAACGCCATCCCATGCGAGACGGGATCGCTATGCCTTGGGGTGTCATTCCGCCCCCAACCGTACCCGGCCACCAGCGGCGCATTTTTCAACAGCCCCGATCGTTTTTGGGAATGGCCGGGATCGGACGAAAGGACGGTCGATCAGAAGCCGTCGGTCGACGTCGCCTGCTGGATCACGAGCTGCCAACGACCATCTCGCTGCACCAATACGTCCGTGAAGCGGAGATACATCTCGCCATAATGGCCGAACGCAATGCCGCCGAGATGATCGACGTCCGTGACCACGGCCGTATCGCCATAAGTCATCGCGCGACGATCGACTTCTTCGTGGCCGCCAACCGTGTCGGCCCGCCTCATTCCCCGTAACGGAGCCGTGACCCTTCTTAGCGTCGCCGTCGCGAAGGCGGAGCTATTTCCATTGGGAACGGCCAATGAGACGGCCAGCGCCATCTTGTATCGGACCGAGAGGTAGAAATATCCGATTACGTTTCGATATGACTGCGGCACGCCCCGAACGCGGAAGGCGTCACCCCGACGATCCGCTTGAACATGGCCGCGAACGCTCCTGGAGTTTCATATCCGGTTGCACTTGCGACCTGCATGACGGACTGACCTTCGACGATCAGCGGCACCGCCATGACGATCCGTGCCTGCTGTCGCCAGACCGAGGCCGAGCACTTCAGTTCGCTATGGGCCAGTCGCCCCAAGGTGCGGATCGACAGACCGGATCGCCGCGCGATGTCCACCAGGGACAGTGTCTGTCCGGTATCCGCGAGCATCATGTCGCACGCCCGCTGCAATCGCGGGTCGGTCGCGATCGGCAAGGCGATGTGATCCGCCGGCAGACAGGCAAGTTCGTCGTGGATCACATCATGCAGCCGCCTTTCGCGCCTGGGCGATACGGGGAATGCCTGATAGTCGATCGCGCGGAGGATGAGGGCGCGCATCAATGGCGTCACACCGACGCCCCGCGGTCGTTCGAGCAGTTCGGACGCCAGATCCGCGTCATCGACGTATAGCGTGCGCAGCGACACAGGCCCCCGTGTGCGCATCTCGTGTGATACCCGCGGCGGTATCCAGACCGCCCGTTGTGGTGGCACGAGCCAGAGCCGCGACGCGGTGCGCACCTCCATGACTCCCGCGACCGCATGAACCAATTGCCCCTCGGCATGGCAATGCGGCCCGACGATCCACCCGGCCGGGTAGTCGCGCGCCAGCAGTCGGATGGAAGGGGGCCTGCCAGTCACATGGTCCTCATGGCCGTCAAAGGTGCTGCCGGAACCAGTCTCGCGCCGCGCCGCTCGTGATCGCGAACTGATCGACATAGGGATCAAAATGACCTCCCGGCACCATCACCAGTTTCTTCGGTTCGAGCGCCCGCTCATAGGCGTCGAGGCAAAGGTCGGTCGCCGTCAAGACGTCGTTTCGCGCGACGATCATCAACAGCGGTGTCGGGCTGATCCGCGCCATATAGATGCCGGGCTCGTTCTCCCGGGCCATTTCAGCACTGCGTAACGTCATCTCGTTGCGCCAGTTCGGTGCCATCTCGCGCGTCCCGGTGAAGAACGCATAGCTGTCCTCGCCGGCCATCGCACAGGGCATCGCCGGATCGGCCGATACCGCCGGCAGCATCATCGGCGGTTCCCCGCGAAAGCGACCCGCCCGGTCGGCCTCGAATCGCGCGAGCACAGAGGGCACCAGATCAGCGCGTGTACGGCGTTGCGCCGATTGCCAGCCGCTGATGGTCGGCACCTGTGAGACGACGCATTTCACGCGCCGGTCGATCGCCGCGACCTCGAGCACATGCCCGCCGCTGAAGCTGGTCCCCCAAATGCCGATGCGCCCGGCGTCCACCCAGTGGAGCGTCTGCGCGAAAGTGATGGCATCCCGGTAGCCACGACGCTGCAGCACCGGGTCGACTTCCTGCCGGGGCTCCCCGCCGCTCGCGCCGAAATTCGCATGGTCGTAGAGAAGAACCCCGATACCTGCCGCAACGAAGACGCCGGCGTATCGATCGAGATACTGTTCTTTCACGCAGGTCAGCCCATGCGCCATCACGATCAGCGGACAAGGACCTCCGCTTTCCGGTCGAAAAAGCCAACCGGAAAGAGTTCGATCCTCCGATAAGAACGTAACATCGTGGCGCATTGTCGCTCCCCTTATAGCATTCGTCACGCCACATGACGCAAAGCAGCCGCTCCCGCGCCGCGACATCAGCCGATCACTACGCCAAAACGGTCATTGCCCTGGGATCGGAGCTATGCTGGAGAATGCCGATCCAATACACCTTCCCTTGTGGGAACATGCCGAAGCCGGTTATACGGATAGACGATAGCGCCGCATGTGGAGATCGCCCCGTGCATACAAGTCGCTGTCGGCCGGGACTGCTAACGTCCCCTCAAAGCTTGCCCCGGCTTTTTCTAACGTGCGGCAAGAGGCGATATTATCCGGCCGAACGGTAATCCAGATTTCCTCGAAGCCGTGGCTCCGAGCGATCGGACGCAATACCGTCAGCGCCTCGCTCGCATAGCCGTGTCCCCGATGTTCTGGCTCCACCTTGTATCCTACATGCCCACCATACAGGTGCATGTAGTCAGTGTTTCCGAGGCGAAGTTGGATCGTGCCGACCACTTCGCCCCCAGCAACTATGTCGTAGAACTCGGCCGGTGCCCAACCACGTTCCGGGTCAGCTGCCGTCACCTTCTGCAACCTCAACGTGACCGCCATAAGAGCCTCTGATACCGCGTGGCCTCCATGCTTTCGACCATATCGCTTACCTCAGCCATTTTCATTCCCGTTCCCAATTCACCATCCCAACGGGAATGCCCCGACCGTATCGTTCTCGATTGTGGGGGACGGCTAGCCGGTGATAGGGAGCAGCGTGATTACGATCCGCTCTGCCGTGCCCGATGATGCGGAAACACTTACCAACCTGATGCATGGTTCGGTCGCTTATAGCGGTAAGTACGCAAGTATCCTCGACGGGTATGCGGTCACGCCCTCGCAGATCGAGCGAGATGTTTTCTATATCGCTGAGCGTAACGGCACCTTGTGCGGATTTTATAGTCTAACCCTTGATGGTGAACCCGAACTGGACCTGATGTTCGTAGCAGATGGCGTTCAGGGTAGCGGCTTAGGATCTAGGCTGTTTCGGCACATGATGGCGGAAGCGAGGCGGCGGGGTATCGTCTCGATTAGGATCGTTTCCCATCCGCCCTCAGTTGGCTTCTATGAGGCGATGGGTGCGGTCGTCGTCGGTACGAAACCACCGACAATCAAGGCAACGTGGAGCCGTCCGATCCTGTCGCTAGCGATCTAGCCACCTTTCCCAGAATACCATCGAATACAGGGAATGGCGCGGCCTTCCCAAAACCAGTCTGTCACCGGTTTCGGGACAGCCTTTTTTACCCCTGCCCAATGATCAGCCTGATCTTACCAAAGCGTCTGGCCGCTAGCTTCCACGAAGCGACCAGATACGGCATCGTCCCCGAGCAGCGCGTCCTCGACGGGGAGTTTCGCCCCCTTCCTCGGGTGTCATGAAGCCGTTGTGTTCGGTAAGGTCGATCTTCACATAGCCAGGGCTGACCGAGTTGATGACGTGCGGCGTAGCGAATAATGATGATTTCCCTGAGCTTCGTCGAAGTGAATGCCGGCACATCAATCTCGTTTGATCATGCTACCCACCTTGGCCGAGAGCGCTTCAAGAGTGAAGGGCTTGGTGAGCAACTCCATACCCGCCTCTAGGTGCCCGTTTCCCACGGCAGCATTTTCGGCGTAGCCTGTGATGAACAACACTTTCAGGCCTGGTCGGAGCGCTCGTGCCGCGTCGGCGACCTGCCTGCCGTTCATGCCCCCAGGCAGTCCGACATCGGTGATCAGCAACTCGATCCGGGCACCGGACTGGAGGACCTTCAAACCGGCGTTGCCGTCGGCAGCGCCAATCACGGTATAACCCGCCTCGTCCAGCACCTCGTCGATTAGATGACGGATCGTCGCCTCATCATCCACGACGAGGATGGTCTGCCCCGTGGCCTGCGCGGCTATGGTGAGGGCCTCCTCCTCTTCCACTAGCATCGCATCACCGACGAAGCGGGGCAGGTAGATGCAGATGGTCGTGCCCATGCCCAGCTCCGAATAGATCCGGACCTGTCCGTCCGACTGGCGCGCGAAGCCGTAGATCATCGACAGACCGAGACCCGTGCCCTCGCCGAGCGGCTTGGTCGTGAAGAAGGGCTCGAAGGCCCGTTGGATTGTCTCTGCGGTCATGCCGGTGCCGGTATCGGTCACGCAGACAGACAGGTATTGCCCGGGGGGCAGGTCGCGTTCGCGCGCAGTTCGCTCGTCCAACCACTTGTTCGCCGTCTCGATGGTGATGCGGCCGCCATCCGGCATGGCGTCGCGTGCGTTGATGCACAGGTTGAGCAGCGCATTCTCGAGCTGCCCGGCGTCGATGTTCGCGGTCCATAGCCCGGCAGCACCGACGATCTCGATCTCGATTTCGGGGCCAACGGTCCGCCGAAGAAGCTCCTCCATACCGGCTGCGAGCCGGTTCACGTCAGTGGGTTTAGGATCGAGCGTCTGACGGCGAGAGAAGGCGAGCAACCGCTGGGTCAGCGATGCCGCCCGTCGGCCGGCACCTTGCGCGGCGACGATGAAGCGCTCGCTGTCCTGGATCTTGCCCTGTGCAAGGCGAATTTGCAGCAGCTCCATGTTGCCCATCATGCCGGTGAGCAGATTGTTGAAGTCGTGTGCGAGGCCGCCGGTCAGCTGGCCCACGGCCTCCATCTTCTGCGCCTGACGGAGTTGATCCTCGATCAGGCGTTGGCTGGTCATGTCGACGCCCACCCCGGTTCTCCGCGACGGGTGTCCTTCCGCGTCAAAGTAGGTGTGCCCCCGCGACAGCACCCAGTGAAGCGATCCGTTGGGATGGACGATGCGGTATTCGAGCTCGATTTCGCCCGCTCGCTGCAATCCCGCGGCCATCACGCCGTTCAGCTCGACGCGGTCTTGCGGATGGACATTGGCCAGGAACTCGGCGCTCGACAGCCCCGCTGCGCCCCGCGCCGGGTCAAGCGCGTACAGCGCTGATATCGCCGCATCGCAGAAGAAGCGGTCGGAGCGGATGTCGTAAGTCCAGACCCCGACCCCACCAACCGCTGAGAGCGCCAAGCGCGCGAAGTCCTGCTCGTCGCGGAGCCTTGCCTCAACCTCGCGCTGCTGGGTGATGTCGCGTCCGGTGGCGTAAGTTAGCTCGCCAGCCGGAGCGGCGACCCAGGAGATCCACCGCGTCGAGCCGTCTTTGTGACGGTAGCGGTTCTCGACTGTCGCATGCTGGCCTGTCGCCGCTGTCTCATAGGCTCCGATGGTGCCGGCATGATCGTCCGGGAGGACGAATTCGTTAACGTGGTGGCCTACTAGCTCGTGTGGCTCGTAGCCGAGCAGGTCAGTCCAAGCCGGGTTCACACGCCTGAACACGCCATCGAAGTCGATCACGAGCATCAGGTCGGGCGAGGTTTCCCACATCCGGTCGCGTTCGACGGTGCGCTCGACCACCTCGCGCTCGAGCGTCTCGTTTGTCTGCTGCAGAGCCACCTCAGCGTTCTTGCGCTCGGTGATGTCGTTGAACAGCAACGCCACGCGGTGTTCGTCGGGACGGCCGATACGCAGCGCATGCACGTCGTACCAGTGGCCGAGTGGTTCGGCGAAGTTCTCGAATCTTACAGGCCCGCCAGTGGCAGCGACCCGCCCGTAAAGCTCAAACCAGTGCTTCTCGAGATCGGGCGCCAGCTCACTGACCCATTTGCCGAATGACCCGTGCAGGCCGGTTTGCCGTTCGTAGGCGGTGTTTCCCTCCTCGATCATGTAGTCGACAGGCTCGCCTGCGTCGTTGAAGCGCATACGGATGATGCAGAAGCCGACATCGATCGCGTCGAGAACCGATCGATAGCGGTCCTCCGTCGCAGCTAGCTCGTCCGCCGCTCGCATCGTTTCGGTGACGTCGACGCCCTGTACCAGAATGCCGATGACGGCACCGGCATCGTCGCGAACCGGCTGGTAGATGAAGTCGAGCAGCCTCTGATCGATCGGACCATCGGGCTCGGCCTGAACGTCGTAGCGGGCGCCCCGCGCCTGGTACGGCTCGCCGGTGGCGAAGGCGTGGTCGAGCAGCGCGACGTAGCCCTGCTCGGCCGCATCACTGAGTGCCTCTACTACCGTCCGCCCGATCAGCTCGCGCTGTCCAACCGATGCGCGGTAACTGGCGTTGGCGAAAGCGAACCGGTGCTCGGAACCGAGCAGCAGCGCGATCATCGCCGGCGCCTGCTCAAACAGGCCGATCAGCTTCTCACGCTCATCCGTCAGCGCCGTGATCGCAGCGGCATTGCGCTCCGCCTCGGCCGTTAGCGCCTGATTGGCGCGGTAGACTGCCTCGGCGCGGTCGAAGATGCCGCTGTGGTCGGGACGAAGCTGCACCCCGCTATCACCAGCCTCGATGGTCTGCCGCAGGGTCTCCAAGTCGGTCACATCGATCGGGTGCTGGAGAACGAACGACACTTCGTCGTCGTCCCCGAGCACGGGTGTGTGCGTGATGCTCCAGTAGCGCTTTTCCAGCCCGCCGCCTTCCGAGGCGGGTCTTGGCACGTCGAAGCGCAGCAATGCCATGGTGTCGGCCTGTCTGGTCCGAAGCACGCGCTGGAACGAATCCACTGCCTGGCGCAGCGTCTCCTCATCGGTGGGAAAGGCATCCCACGCCCAGCGACCGACGATGTCAGGCAACTCACGGCGGACCGACGCGAGATAGGCCTTGTTCGCCGTTGCGATGTTCAGGTCGCGATCCAGCACCAGATATGGGTTCGGCGAGGCGTCGAAGAAGGTGGCGAGGTCGGCGATCGATGCAGGCACGGGTTACTCACTGACGGAAGTGTGGAGCGGCGCGTCCAAATAGCGGGCCAGCAAATAAAATTACCAATCACAACGCCCTTGTGCTCGGCTGTGTCCCCCCCGGGGCAACGGGCACATTGCCAAAGGGATGATCAAACGACCGATCCGGCTATGGATTGGAAACGAGCATCGTCAATGACGTGGCCTCGATCCTTCGCTAAATAGCGGTCATGGGACCCGATCCATTTGTTGATGATCCATGCGCAGCTGACGTGGCGGCGGTAGGCCGCCTGGACGTGGTGCCGACGCTACTTGATACGGTCTGCCGGATCACCGGGATGGGGTTCGCCGCGATCGCCCGGGTAACCGACGACAAATGGATCGCCTGCAGCGTCAGGGACGAGATCAACTTCGGACTTCAGCCTGGTGGCGAGCTGAAGCTGGAGACGACCATCTGCCACGAGATCAGGCAGCACCGGCAGGCCGTGGTCATCCCTGACGTTGACGCAGACCCCGCCTATGCGGCGCATCACACGCCCGCGATATACGGCCTGAAGAGCTACATCTCGGTCCCGATCGTGCTGCCGGAAGGCCGCTTCTTCGGTACGTTGTGCGCGATCGATCCCAGTCCGCACGATCTCGCCAGGCCTGAGATCCTTCCGACCTTCGAGATGTTCGCGAGGCTGATCGCTCTGCAACTGGATCAGGCCGAGCAGGCGTCGGCTCGGAACGAGGCCGGCCGGGCTATGCGCGACAGCGAGGCGCTTCACCGCCAAATCCTCGACAGCGCGACGGACTTCGCGATCATCGCCACTGACCTCGATGGCCGGGTGACCCGCTGGAACGCAGGTGCCGAGAACATCCTGGGCTGGACCGAGCGGGAGATGATGGGAGAGCCGGTCGACCGGTTCTTCACTCCCGAGGATCGCGCTGTCGGTCGGCCGCAGACCGAGATGCGACTGGCGCTGGAACACGGCCACGGCAACGACGAGCGCTGGCACCTCAGGGCAGATGGTACGCGCTTCTGGGCGCAGGGCGAGATGACGCCGCTCAGGCGATCCGACGACAAGGTCGTTGGCTTCGTGAAGGTGCTGCGCGACCGTACGGCGGAACGGCTGCGCGAGCAGCGACTGGACCTGCTGGCGCGGGCCTCCGCAGGCCTCCTTTCGTCGGATGATCCAGACAGGGTGCTCCGGGATATCCTGTCATCAGGCGCCGAGACGCTCGGCTATGACCAGAGCTACAGCTACCTGCTCAATAATGACTGCACGCGCATGCGCCTTCTCCAGTCGATGGGGGTGGAGGAGGAGGTTCGGAACTGGCTGGCCGACGCATGTCCGGCGGACGTGCCGCTCTGCGGCTTCGTCGCGGAGAGCCGGGAGCCACTCATCCTGGACCATGTCCAGCAATCGGCTGACCCGCGGACAATAATCAGCCGACACCGTGGCACGCGTGCCTATGCGGGCTTTCCTGTTCAGTCCGAGGAGAAGCTCTACGGCGTGATCTCCTTTGTTTCGACGGTCCATGATCGCTTCGAGAACGAGGCCATTTCCTTCTTCGAGAGCTTTGCGCGCTTCCTGTCGATCGGTCGCGAGCGATTAGACCGCGAGGCCGCCCTGAGTGACCTGGCCATGACGCTGGAGCGTCGCGTCGAGGAGCGTACGCGCGACCTACTCGCCTCTGAGGAAGCCCTGCGTCACGCGCAGCGCATGGATGCGATCGGCCAGCTCACCGGCGGGGTCGCGCACGACTTCAACAATCTGCTGACGGTAATCCGTGGATCCGTCGATCTCCTGCGTCGACCAGACCTGCCCCAGGACCGGCGCACGCGCTACATCGAGGCGATCGGCGACACGGCGGACCGCGCGACCAAGCTGACCAGTCAGTTACTGGCGTTCTCGCGCCGGCAAACGCTGCATCCCACAGCGTTCGATGTCGCCGAGCGGCTGCGTGGTGTGGCCGAGATGCTGGACACGGTGACCGGTGCCCGCGTGGCCGTCACCCTCGACCTCCCGGACGAAGTCTGCGTTGTCAGGGCGGACGTCGGTCAGTTCGAGACGGCGTTGGTCAACATGGCAGTCAATGCCAAGGACGCGATGGGCGGCGAGGGAGAACTCAGGATCCGACTGGTCTGTGGTGTCCGTAAGCCCACTATTCGCGGCCACGCAGCGGTGGATGGTGGGTTCGCGGCCGTTTCCCTCACCGATACGGGAGCAGGCATCGCGCCCGCTGACATCGCGCGAATATTTGAGCCGTTCTTCACGACCAAGGAGGTCGGCAAGGGCACCGGCCTTGGCCTCAGCCAGGTGTTCGGCTTCGCCAAGCAGTCGGGTGGCGATGTTGATGTTGAGAGTTCACCGGGCGTCGGCACCACCTTCACCCTGTACCTCCCCGAAGCCGCTGCGGGTATTGAGTTGGGAACAGTTGTGCCAACCCCAGAGCGCGTGCATGCCACGCGCGGGCTGTCCATCCTGGTCGTGGAGGACAATCAGGAGGTGGGTCGTTTCGCTAGCGAGGCGTTGAACGATATGGGCTTTCGTACCACGCTCGTGCCTAGCGCCGAAGATGCGCTTGAGGCGCTCGGTACCAATTCCGGTACGTTCGACGCCGTTTTTTCCGACGTTGTGATGCCAGGGATGGGCGGCCTGGAACTGGCCAAGCGGCTGCGCAAGACATGGCCGCACCTGCCCGTGGTTCTTGCGAGTGGGTATAGCCACGTCCTCGCGCAGGAAGGCGCACATGGCTTCCTTCTTCTGCAAAAACCTTATTCGGCGGACCAGCTCGCCCGTGCAATAGACACGTTGGTCATCCCGGATCGGGAGGCGGCGCCTGCACCCACTGGATGAATGCCAATCTCTGCCTCTTCCGTACAGGTCGGCTATGATGAGCCGGAGGCGGCTAACGCCTCTAGGCTCAGGACCTATTAAATATCTTGCATGATCGGTGACGGGTTGATTCATTGGCGGTGGAGGTGCGGCCGATGAGTGACCTGTTCTGGCTGACAGACAAGCAGATGCAGCGGATTGAGCCGTATTTTCCGGTGTCGCATGGCGTGCCGCGCGTGGATGACCGGCGGATCGTCAGCGGGATCATTTTCGTGATCCGCAACGGCTTGCGCTGGCGAGATGCGCCAGCGGCTTACGGTCCGCCCAAGACGATCTACAACCGGTTCATCCGCTGGAGCCGGATGGGGGTGTTCAACTGTGGATCGGCGTGGAAAAGGGACCCCGGTAGCGGGGTGATCGGCGTCGAAAAAGGACCCCTCATCCCGGTGGTCTAGGGTGCTCGCTTGGCGGTGTGTCAGGCGGCGAGATCGGGA
>NZ_JAXOJH010000027.1:0-23752 GCF_036663655.1 Sphingomonas flavida | reverse complement strand
TAGTTGGCTTACCGGGCGTCACCACGTCCCATGTGCGATCGTAGCCACGATAGGTCCGAGTGCCGTCCCCACGATTGCCGGTCCAGTCGATGCGGCAGGTATATTCGTGTTCCTTAGCCAACTCGCTTCACCCCTTGTCGAGCGGAATTGCTCCCGCCGGGCCAATAGCACGGCATTCCCGACCGGGAACGGCGATCGAGACGCTGGGGGCGTTCTCGGAATCGATGGTTTTTCGAGAATGCAGCGGCCATGAAATAGGGGTGCGTCACCTATCGGCTGGCGCAGCATTATGGTGTTGCAAAGGAGCGTTTGCGAATGCGCGTTGAGCCGGTCCACCCCTCTGATCCGACGGCGCTACAGCTACTCAATCAACTTTCGGACACGCTGGCTCGCATAACCGGAGATAGCGGGAGATCGTCATTCGACCCCTCCGATGTAGAGGGGGCTGGCGCCTCGTTTGTACTGGCGTATGACGCACAGGGTAACGCTCTGGGGTGCGGGGCATATCGACCGCTTCAGAAGGGCGTGGCTGAGTTGAAGCGGATGTTCGCCATTCCGACAAGTAAAGGGGTGGGATCGGCTGTTCTCAACGATCTCGAAAGGAGAGCAGAAGCCGATGGCTATCACGAGTTGTGGCTGGAAACACGATTGGTAAACAGCCGCGCCGTTCAGTTCTACGAGAGGAACGGCTACCGGCGCATTCCCAACTTTGGCAAATATGTTGGACGACCTGAGGCGGTCTGCTTCGCGAAGACTTTGGGACAGGAAAGCGTTATGACGGCGTAAAGCGCCAATTGGGCACATCCCATGGCGATGCAATGCCGATCGTCATTCCCAACTGGGAAGGTCGGTCGAGAACGACGGTGCGCTGCGATGTTGGATGACGGTCACAAGGACGAGCTTTCCCAAATCCTGTTCCCAATTGCTTTTCCCAAAATGGTGTCGGATCGACAGGAAAATGGGACGCTCCAACCTGTCGGAAAACACCTGTTTGCAGTCGTCCAACGGCGCCACTAATCAGCCGCTCATTTCCTTGGCGTAGCATAGACAACAATCCCTGCTGGACAGCCAGTATATGCGGTAATGGGCGTGCCTGGATTGCCGATAGACTAAGCGTAGTTTCATGCTCGTTCTATGTTATGCCCCAGACATGGTAGCGATCGCTGCTCGCACTTTGAAAAGCCTCTACCGGAATGGCCATCGCTACGCGAAGGACGGCGTCGTGCTGATGGATATATGCCGACCGGAGGAATTGCCGGTCGCTGATCTGTTCGCCTCGCGCGATCCCGACAAGTCGCGTGCGCTCATGGGGGCGCTCGATGCGATCAACGGTCGCTTTGGTCGCGAGACGGTTCGTCTTGGTGGCACGGGGAAGAAAACGGCCGTGGTCGATGCGTCGACATAATTTGTCGCCACGCTATACGACGCGATTGGACGATATCATGCCGATATTCCTGTGAACCCGGCTTTTGCAACGGGTTGCACCGAAGCCAAGAATTTCGGCGATAACGTTATCGGTTTGCGATTGCGCCGCTCGTTCGGTCGCTTTCGGAAATCATTTCGTACGGCGTTTTGAAAGCCAGTTTGTACGCCACTTTTTTAGCGACGGTTTGGCGTACTTTTTTAGCATCGTTTTTCGGCGTACATATTCATGTTCATATGCGATGGCATATTCGATGTACGTGTTGACGGCACGGTCAATAATACCGGTATTAAATTCTACGCCTAAATTTCAGGTTTATGTTGACGGTCCTTCAACCCAAAGGGTGAGTTCTAGATATTTAGGCACCACGGCTAGCAGCGTAGCAAGGATATACTTGAAAATGCGGTTGACGAGCGCCGGCGCCGGGCATATAGGCCAATTCGACCGCGCAGTAGAGTGCAATCTTCTGCTAGTCCGGTTCAACGGGACAACCCCGCCATGCGTGCAAACATGGCGGGGATCACGGGACTAAGGTCTACCATGGACGGCTCGTGATCGCTCGATCGCGGGCCGTTTTTGCGTTAGCGGCCACCAGATTCATTGTCAATTTAAAACGTAAGATTGGTGCCCAAGGTTTGTAGCACGAAGCCAATGAATAGCAGCACTAGACCCGTAATGCTGTAGCGTATCGACAGTGCTGCCGTGGCATTATCGGCATCGGCTGCATCACCTAAATAGGTCGTAACCTTTGCAAGGTGCGCACCCAAACCGTTAACGCACTCGCTCAGCTCTTGAGCGCGTTCAGACAGTTTTCAACATTGTAGGAAACCGGGTCTTGGGCGTGATAACGCTCGTATGCGCTCTTCGGGGTATAGCGGGCGCTGCGCTTGATCTCCTCGGCCCATGAGGCGATCCCGCCATGTTCGTCTGCCATGCTCTCGATCGCTGATTGGTCGCCTCGCGGCGCAGTCGATGTTGCAGCCGCACGAGATCGAACCCCAACAGGCCCGCACCCAAGGCATCGGCGCATAGGCCCACGGTTGAGACAAGAGCGCTGGACACTACGAATCCTTTTCCATCCTAAGCGCCGGCACACATACCTTTTCGATTAAAATAACTTTCTCATTAATTGTTTTATCGACCTCATTTTCCCCTGCTGTCGGATAACCCTCCCATATTACCCCCTCTATTTTTTCTCTGAACGCTTTGTCGGCGCCGTTTTTATCGTTGTGATTGGCATCAACATACACTTTCACCGTCCAGAATTGATGAAGCAATTTCTCTATAGCCTGTTCTAGCTCTTCACCAAAGAGTGCCCTTGCCATCGGCTGGCATTCTTCCAAGGCAGCCTGATCGCCTTTTGTACGGTTGAGCCGATCATAGTATGCCTGTGCCACGGCAAGGCTCTTACGGTCGGCATCGCTAGCGGCCTTCTGCCACTCCCCGCGTTCTTCGAGGTCTTTTTGCGCCTTATCTGTTTCGTGCGCCCACATCATTGGGCTTCGAACAGCCGAAAGCTGACGCCTCACGCGATAGGTCGCAGTCAGAATTTTCTCGGCTTGATCGCGTTTCCGCTCCGCAATCTTCTGCTGTTTCCATTTATCAAAGGTATTGGCACCTATGATGGCAGCGGCAATGACCGCTATCGCGCCTATCAGAGTGCCGATACCTTGAAGCATTGCACCCGTGGCAGCCCAGTCCGTCACCGTATGACAAATGGCTTTGCTCACGCTCCCCCTCCTTGTATCCGCCCCTCCAATTGCGATGCCTCGGAAAACGCGATTTCATCAGCATTAAGGCGATAGCGATTAAGCATGGGTTGGTGTACGCCTACAAGCCAGGAGATAGTCATGGTCGATATTCCCTTAGATAAGGCGCAAATCGTTTGGACCCTGATGGATGGCAAAGAAGGCCCCCCTTTAAAAGTTGTCGGCGGTCCCATCGAAGATGATGATAATTATCTATCGTCATGGGGAGCGTGCGATGGTCTTTTTCAGGAAGCGAGCGATGAAAAGAAATTGACAATGCTTCTTTCCGAGACCGTGAATTTGACAGTCAATGAGGGAATACCCCCATCAGTTGTTCACGAAGCCCTTATGGTTATACCCGAGTATAGAGCGGCTATGATAGAGGCTGCCGTGATACGCGATCCAGATTACGACTGACGATAGATATCAAATCAGCACCCGCTCGATCTCATCAAGCGTCACCTCGTCGCTGCGCCGGTCATAGAGCTGTGTCGTGCGCGTCGAGGAGTGGTTCGCCATTGCTGCGGCTTTTTCGAGCGTACCGCCATTTCTCAGATAGGCAGTGATGCCCGTCGCACGAAACGAGTGATTGCCGATCGCCGTCTCAATCCCGGCCGCTGCAGCGCGCCGGCGTACCATTTGGAAAGCGCTGTCGGCCGGAAGGCGATCTTCGCTCAATCGCTTCGTCTTGCGGGATATGGTGCGGAACAGGGGGGCTTTTGGGTAGGCAGCCAAACCACACCCGTCGATATAGGCGTGTAGATAGCCCTCAAGTGTGTGGTGGCAGGGCATCTCATGCCGCTTGCCGCCCTTCTCGTGAAGGCGGACCCATAGGCGGCGATCCTGCACATAAACGTCGCTCACGCGCATCTTCATCGCGGCACCAACCCGTGCGAACGAATAGACCATGAGCGCAATAAGCGCCCGGTCACGCAGACCGGCGTCGGTCGATATGTCGATGCTGTCGAGCAGCCTGCGCGCTTCCTTGGGCGTCAGAACTGGCGTCTTGCCGCGGCGCACGCTATGCGCCGGTCCACGCACCGACGCGGCCGGGTTGACCTGGATGATGTGGCCGACAACCAGCCAATCGAACAAGTGACGGATGCCGGCGAGCTTCTGCTTCACCGATGGAGCGGACAGGCTTTCGCCCAGCTCCTCGATCCAACCTGCAACATGGATCGGCTCAATATCGACCAGCGCCCGTACCTGCTTGGCCTCGCACCAAGCAACGAAATCGACCGCAGCCCGCATATAAGCCCTGCGCGTATGTGCGTTTCGGATCGCCGCGGCAAAAAACTCAAGGAAGCGGCGTTGCGCGCCATGATCGGCCGCGGCGACAAGGCTAGGAAGTGTGAGGGCAGGAACGAGGCGGACGAGCCGATGCATGCTCTATATCGTGTATCCCAACGAACGAGCGACATCCCCGTAGTCAGAGTCAGCATAATCAATTTGGGTTGTGCTGGTTGAAAATGATGTATGTTTCGCAGAACCTATGGTCGTAAATTGGGCCGTGATAACTTTACTATCCGCTAGATCGGCGACCTTAACTACAACTCCTTTTCCCTTCGTCATGCTGGTCCAGTCGCCAGACAAATTTTCTTTTAGCCATTCAACTAGAAGGCCATACGGGGTGGGAAGCTTTTGACCCGCCTTGTCAACGACCGGGGCTCCCTTTGGGAGAGACGAACTGACGGCCGTGGTAAAGGCCGACGCAGTAGGGTGGTCGGTTGTAAACGCCTTCCAAGACTGTCTTCCCATGCTCGTCTCCTACATCTGATAAAGGACATTATCAGAGTATGATTAGATGGGCGAGGACTTCGTGGCCGCAAGGCGGAACGATCCTTGGCGATGCGATCCACCAAATTCCGGGACTAAACACTAGGGTATACGAGGATGCCCGTCAGAAGGGGCCGCCACCCTGTGCTACAGGATCGACGCCACGTCCGGTCGTACCCATGTGCCGATAGCTGTCGAGATGTGCCAGCCTGTAGCCGCTGACGATGCCCGGCTCACCAAAGCCACGCGGGAGGTGTTCGATATGGATCATGCCCGTCGCACAGAGCAGTGAAAGCGCCGCCTTCACCTTGTGCCGCTTCACTCCCGACCGTTGCTCGATCTGTTCATAGGTCAGCAGCGCAAAATTCATGTCGCGCGATCGGCGTGAGGCGAACAGGAAATAGAGCTTCATCGCGTCCAGCTCCACGGACTTGCGCTTCTGGAACTCTGAAAAAGCCGCCATCGCACCATTCTGGTATAGTGGGGCGGCCGGGAGCTTTGCCCAATCCGCGTTGGGATTGAATCCGGCCAGTGCATAGGTGCTGCGCCCCTCCGGCTCGCGGATGATGAGCTTCTTTTCATCGAGGATGGACAATCCGGCCGAAACCATCGCCCGGCTCAACGAGGCGCGATCAGTCAATTCGTTGTAGGTCATTCGCGTGATGCCGGTGTCGGTATCCGAATGATGCGCGATGACGGCCAATGCGATCAGGGCGGACTCGTTCGCAGCACCCTTGCCGTGCTTCCACCGAAAATCGCGAAGCCCATTTGCCTCGATCCAGGCATTCGGCAGCTTCACCCAAGGACGCAGGCGTTTCATTTCCCGCGATCCTTGATGACGGTCAGCACAACGTAGAGCGCCATCATCGCCATCGCCAATGCGGTGAGGACGATCAGCGCGTTCACTCGCTCCATCGGCAAATCAGGCAACTCGGTAATGATCTCGGTCACGGCATTCATGGCTCTGGCTCCTCGATTTGAGTCCGAGCCTTTTTTTTGCACGACGCACTAATTATCATTCTAGATACAGTTTCACCAAATTTCCTATTTCGATGTGGTATATGTATCTGTAAAAATTGGATTTTTTACGGATTTTGATGGTTCATCAAAGACCCCAAAACAGTTCATGGACTGATGCCCCTGAACCGAATGCAGGCAAAAAGCCGGGTTTTTAGCCCCCGATCGGCAGCAGCCGCACATCGCCAATAAAGCTCTCCAGCGTCTGGAGGTGAGGGCGAACGTCCTTCGGGAAAGTGTCAACGATGCCTGCCGGCACGACGAGCTGCACGCCGGCATTGGTCATCTCGCGGAACTGCGGTTCCGACACACCCTCCTGCAATGTCAGCAGGTGCTTGTCGGGAATGCGGTCGGCCTCGTTGAGAATTTGCCGCCAACGATCCTTGCACGTCGTCTTGACCGCCAGCATCCGCAGCCGGTCTGCCGGGAAGCTCGCGTCGCGGTAGGCGTCGATCGAGGGGAACAGGAAGTCGGGCCGCTTGCCCGGTTCGGATTCCGGCTGGTGGGCGAAGTGCGTGCCCTCGACCAGCCGCTCTTCCATGAAGATCGCGCGGGTATGCAACTCCAAGGACCGGCCGGACCTGGCCTTGCGGCGCTGGAGGACGGTTTGGGCGCGGGCGATGAAGTCGTCGACCGTCGCAAAACCCGCCTGGATGTGGGGCAACTCGATCGCCTGCTCCACACTGCGGAAAATCTCAAACTCGCAATCCCGGCGACGCATCAACCGCTTGTCGGGATCGAGGCCGGCGTCAGCACGCAGCTCGACCGCCTTGCGGATGATGTCGGCACCGGATGGAAACTTCGTCCGCCATGCCGCGGGAATTTCATCATCGGCCAGCCAGCAGCTCGCCCGCACGGGCGGGGCCTGCAACAGGCCAAGCAATCCGCCCTGCGCCGGTGGCCACAACAGCCACTTGCCCGGTTCGACCGGCCCGACGCGATCCTCGACAAGATCTTCTTCCGTTTCATGCCGGCAGACCCAGACATGGCAATCAGCCACCTCGGCAGGATCGGTCTTGCGAAACGCGAACACGGTCAGGGCACCCGTGCTTTCGGGGTCGAGCAACGCGGACGCCTGCCCGCCAAAGTTGGTCAGCCGCGTCTCGTTACGCCCGTTCTTTGGGTTTCCGTGCAGCTTGTTGTTGTACCAGACCGCCCGGACCTGCTGATGGTCGGGGTGGGAATCCACATAGAGGTCGAGCCACACATCCGGGTTCTTCACCGCTGGCTGATTCAGCATCGGGAAGAAGCCGAACGCCACCTCACGCGGGATATAGGGTCCGGCCTGATTGCTTCCATTGGCCAGTGTGTCGTTGCCCGACAACCGCTTCACATACCAGACGAAGCCCGGTCCGCCGTACTCGTCCAGCCATTCGACAAGATCACCCACCGGCACGCAGCGTTCCCCTGATCTCCCCGTGCCGTTGATCGGAGCGAAGCCAGTCGGCCGCGATCGGCATGACGGCATCGGCCCCGATCCGGCCGGGGCCTTTCATCGAGCATTCCCAGATTTTCAGCACGCGCCATCCGGCACGGTCAAGCGCTGCCTCGACCTCGGCGTCACGTTCCTGGTTGCGGCCGATCTTCTCCCGCCAAAAATCCTGGCGCGTGCCCGGCCAGCGGAACAGCGGGCAGTCGTGCCCGTGCCAGAAACAGCCGTGAACGAAGACCGCGGCACGCCAGCGCGGCAGCACCATATCGGGTTTGCCGGGCAGGCGGCGATCGTGAAGGACGAACCGGAATCCAAGGGCATGAAGGCCGCGCCGCACTACCAGTTCGGGCTTGGTATTCTTCCCCCTGATCCCGGCCATCATGCGGCTGCGGGTGGCCGGATCGACTACATCACCCGGCAAGGGCCATGATCCGCTCCGGCTGCTCCGGCTCCGCATCAGCGCGGTCGACCAGCCAAGGCATCATGTGCGCGGCAACGGCCTTCACCACCGGCACGACGACGGCGTTGCCGAACTGGCGATAGGCCTGGGTATCGGACACGGGGATGATGAAGTCCCGCCCGCCGGGTTCATCGAACCCCATCAAGCGGGCGCACTCGCGCGGGGTCAGACGGCGCGGGTTCTTCCCCTTCTGCTCGACAAGGATTTCCGAGCCGTCCTTGTAGTAGCGCGCCGACAGGGTGCGGGCGACATCGTTCGGCCCCACCAACCCGAACCCGAACCCGTTACCGGCAGCCTTGTGCTTCTCGGCGTAACCTTGAAGGTAGCGCCAGAGGTGATCGGTCAGCGTGTATTTTTCCGACACCGACGCGATGTTGCCGCGGGTGTAGGGGGGGTCCAGTTCCTCGGTGCCATCCTCGGGATGCAGGATCGTGCCGAGGCGCGGCCCGGCGAACGGATCGGGCAATTCCAGATCGGCGAAGGTGAAGGCGTTCGGATCGCGAAATCCTACGATAAAAATGCGCTCGCGCTGCTGGGGTACGAACGCCTTGGAATTGATGACCTTCCAGTGGACCTGATAGCCAAGCTCCTGCGTCAGCGTGCGGTGGATCACCTCGAACGTCCGGCCCTTGTCGTGGTTGACCAGATTCTTGACGTTCTCCAGCAGGAACGCGCGCGGGCGATGATGCTGGATGATCTTCGCCACGTTGAAAAACAGCGTGCCCTGCGTCTCGTCGGCGAAGCCATGCGGCCGGTTCAGGGCGTTCTTCTTCGACACACCCGCGATTGAGAAGGGCTGGCAGGGGAAACCCGCCAGCAGCAGGTCGTGCGCCGGGATGCTCTCCACCGGCACCTTCGTTATGTCGCCGGCTACCTCATGCCCGCAGTCGTAATTGGCGAGATAGGTCGCCTGCGAGTATTTGTCCCATTCGCTGGTGAAGACGCATTCGCCCTCCTCATCAAAGCCGCGACGCAAACCGCCAATGCCGGCGAACAGGTCGATGAAACGAAATGCCTTCGTGCTGGCCGGCGCGACAGCCTGCCGGTGTTCGCGGATCAGCGTGTCCAGCATCCGCACCGCTGCCTTGCGGGGCGGAGCCTCACCGCGTTCCCAGCGATAGACGGTACGACGCGAGAAGCCCGAACTGGCCGCAAAGGCGTCGATGCTGATACCCGCGCTGGTGCGGAGGCGGGAGAAGTCGGAAACGGAAGGACGCACGAGCACCTCTGGGAATATTTGTGCCACTTTGTCGCGGAGATTCCCAATCTGCAAGAACAAAAGGCGAATCGGCACGCTGTCGTGTCGATTACAGTCCAGCCTTGGTTCCTGATTGACGATACCGATGGGCTTTATCCCGTGAGGATTGTCAAAATGTCGCAGATGCTGCCGCTGCCCACTGTCCTGCCTGATAGCGTTGCGGGCGGTAGTCGGCCGCACGTCGCGCGGCCGGGCCGAGGCTTCGGCTGAAGCCGCTGCGACGACCGACGATGTTGCCTTGTGGTGATGCCCGGATTTGCCAGAGGCGGGCGAAGTGCGGGTCCATGCCCTTGAGGATGTATCGCTTGGCACCGACGACACCATAGATGCGACGATGCTTTATCGCTGCCGGGCTGGTGATAGCCCCCGCGGTAGCCGCCACCCATTCGGGCACCAGACGCCAGAACTCGCGGATCAGCCCCTTCGGGACATGAACCAGCCAATGGACCGCGATCTGCCCGCCGGCCGCCTCGAACGCATAGACATAGGCCGGTGCCACGCCTTTCCTGTTTTTGGGATGCCGGCGCAGCCAGCGGGCGAACCAGTCCGACAGGAGGTCGCGAAACGCCGCCGTTGCATCATCTGCCGGGCACTGCGTCTTGGAATAGTTGATGGTGACGAACTGGTTCAGCGGACAGCCGATCCGCTCGGCCAGTCGCGTTGCATGATGGATGTTTGCCGCCGGCTTTCTTCCGATCTGGGCGGTTATGCGCTTGCTGCTGCCTTCCACGATCCTGCCTCTCCAGCGTTCCCTCCCTGTTCCTATCTCAGCCATCTATACTATTGAAGTGCAAGCTGACCCGGAGCCGGCTTGGTTGCCCGGTTCACCCCGCTGGCATGGCATCATCGCAAACATCCCGGGATCGACAGTGCCAGCAGGGCGCACTTGAACTTTAATCGTATGTGTAGCACATGTGATTCACATGTGATGGAGGTTGATATGGCGACGACGAGGGTGACGGTTTTCGATGAGGTCCGCTTGCCGAAAGGCGATGCGGGATGGGTGCTGTGCTTCCAGTGGGGGCGGTACGACTACGGGGAGGGCGAATTTCAACGCGGCTATCGCTTCATCTGGCGGCGACCAGACGGCAGCCTTCAGCCCGCCCGCGGACAGGCGCGCATTCCTACTATCGAGGACATCGAGACGCTGATCGGGATGGCTCGCGCGGCTGGCTGGGGCGATCATGACGGTGACGCTGAAGGGCATGGCGCTACCGCCTGAGGATCGGTGGGGGCATCAATGCCCCCCACATTTCCGTCCGGCTGCACTGCCGGTGCCCCGCGGTTAGCGGCGGTGCGGGAGCATCGCGAAAAAAGATATGGACGCCTTTGCTCCCCCCACAGTACTATTGCTCCGCAGTCAAGGAAATCGCTGAGACTGCATTTTATCAACAAAGCAAAGGATTTTGCTTATGTTTTACACGAGGTACTTAAATGTTTATATCTATCCCTGTTACAATCGCTCTTGGTAGTTTCTCTTACAAGTGGCTACTAGGTAGTTCCCTTTTGATTTTTTTAAAGTGGGGACTTAATCGGATTCCTCGCGGCGTGAAGTAACCGATCAAACATGCCGGGGGCGGGACGCCGCTCCCGGCATGTGATCCACCGCCTTCCCCGGATCACCGCACGTTCCGGCGGGCTTCCACATTCACGATGCAACGCACCGCGCCGCCTGCCTTGTCCGCCCGTTTCTGACAGGCCTCCAGCACCTTGCGATTGGCGGTGACAATCCGGTCGCCCGCCGCGATGTTGGCGAAGGCGTCCGGTGCCGCGGCCCGCATCAGGCGCTGCCCGGCTTCCCATTTCGGCAGGTCTAGCGTGCGTGCGGCCATCCACTCGGGCACCTGCCACCTATCCGGCAGCGCGCGGGCAACGACGCCCGGCACGACCGTCCATAGCAGCGCCCCGCCCAGGCACGCCCCCGCGCCGACTTGCAATAACGTCCGGCGCTGCTCGTCGGCCCGACGGGCGACACCGCCAATCCCGTGCAACGCGGTCGTCGCCCGGTCCATCTTCTCGCCAGCGGACGCAATCATGCGCCGGTCCTCGTCACGGGCATGGGCACCGGCCGCGACGATCCGGTCAGCGACATAGCGCGGCGCGACATTGTCCTCGGCCGCCTTCGCCAAGATGGCGACATTCTGCATGGTGCCGTTAAGCGCTTTCGCCATCCGGCCCAGCGTCTCGCTGTAATCAGGGATTTCTGGCACCTCGGCACGCTCGGCCGCCAGTCGCTCGACCGCACGCCGCAACAGCGCCAGCTCGCCACGCACGCCCTCGAACGCTTCCGCCGCGGCATCCGGTTCGTGATCGTCGTTCATGCCGTTCCCCTTTTCCCGCATGAAAGCACGAACACGATCGTACCCGAAAGCACGAAGCCTATCGGCTCATCCCCCGATCGCGGTCGCGCGGTGGCATGATCGACGCGGACAGCGCGTCGCCGATCGACCGCTCGCGCTCGATCCTGATCTCCAGCTCGGGCGCGCGCCGGCGGAGCGCGGATTCAAGCTGCGGGTCGCGGGCAAGCCCGCCCGCCGCCTTCTCCATGCGCGCCTGCATCCGCTCGGCGCCGGCGCTGTCGCCGCTGCGTTCCAGACCGGCGCGCTGACGCTGCATCACCTGCCAGCCCTCCACGAACCGATCGGCACGCGCATCGGGATCGAGCCGCACGCGCTGTTCCTCGGCCATCGCGCGCACCGCGCCGCCCGTGTTGCCGCCCGCCGCCTGTTCGATCAGCTTCGGATCGCGCGCCAGCGCCGATGCGAGGTCGCGCGCGGCATGGGGACGCACGGCATCCAGTCCCTCGCCGGCCTTCCGCAACGCCGTCTCCTGATGCGGCAATACCGGCAGGCCCTGATCGCGCATCCGGCCTATATCGGCCGCGGCGCGCGCATAGCGTTCGATCGCGCGCGCCTGGTCGGGACGGTCTGCGCCGATCGTCGCCCCGCCGCGCTCGGCCGCCGGAGTCTTCCCGGTCGCGGGCTTCGGCCGGAACCCCGCGAACATGCCCCGCGCCTTATCGCGAACCTTCTCGACGACCTGGCGCGCGAGTTCCGGGAACCGGATCTCGCGCCGATCGGCGAAGGCGCGGGCATGGTCCTGTTCGCTGCGCTCCGGTGAATAGTCGCCTGCCATGTCCTTCGACCGGTCGCGCGACAGCACGCGCGCAAGCCGACCCTGATCGGCGAAGTCGTCGCGACCGTAGTGGAGCTGCACATTATCGCGATGCCGCGTCATACCGACATAGCTGCTGTGCCGGTCCATGCCCGGCGTCGCCAGCACGTGCCCGCGATCGACGGACACGCCTTGCGACTTGCCGAACGTCGCCGCATAGCCGTGATCGACCGCGGCATAATCCTTGAGGTCGAAGGCAACGCTGCGCCCATTGTCCAACCGGACGCCCATACGCCCGTCCTCGATCCGCTCCAGCGTGCCCAACGTGCCGTTCTTCACGCCCAACGACCGCTCGTTGCGCAGGAACATGATCCGGTCGCCGGCCGCGAAATCGCGTTCACCCCGATCGGCCGCCACTGTCCGGTCCTCGCCCAGCTCGCCGCTCGCCCGCACCCGCTCACGCGCCTCCTGGTTGAGTTCGCGCACCTCGGCGTTGGTGTGGGTGAACATGATGCGGGTCTTGTCCGGCTCGGCCTGACGATCCCGGTCCCAACGGTCCACCAGCTCGGCCCGGGCCGCCTCGCGCGTGTCTGCCGCATGGACCATGCCGTGCGCGGCATAGGCGTCCAGCGCCTCGGCCGTCCGGCCGGTAGCGAAGGCCCGCGTCGTCTCCTTCTGCCAGTCCTCGCGCTGCCGGCGTATTTCGGTGATCTCGGCCGCGCCGTGCCGCTCGGTGATCGACCGGAACGCCGCGCCCGCCTCGATCGCCTGCAACTGCTCGGGGTCGCCGACCAGCACGACCTTCGCGCCCGCATCGCGGGCGTGGGACAGCACCCGCTCCATCTGGCGGGTGCCGATCATGCCCGCCTCGTCGACGACCAGCACGTCCTTCGGCCCGAGCTGGTCGCGACCCTGCGCCCAGCCATGCTCCAGGCTGGCGATGGTGCGCGACCGGATGCCCGATCCGCCCTCCAGATTCTCGGCCGCGATTCCCGACAGCGCCGCGCCACGCACCTGATAGCCCTCGCGCTCCCACGCCTCGCGCGCGACGCCCAGCATCGCCGACTTGCCGGTGCCGGCATAGCCGATGACCGACGCCAGGCCGTCCCGCCCGGTGATATGGTCGAAGGCGTCGCGTTGCTCGCCGGACAGGACAAGCCCCCTGCCCTCGGCCGCGCCGATCGCGGCGTCACGCTGCCGATCGCCGACACCATGATCGCCGCGACGCGCCAGCTCGTCGCCGGCGTGCTCCAGTCGCGCCTCGGCCGCGATCATGTCGCGCGACGTGAACCGCTCCTGGTCGCGACCGTCCTTCCCCAGCGCCACCAGCTCGGGGCTGGCGCGCACCGCCGCCATCACCTGGTCGAACTGCTCCTTGCCGTCCGAATGCCGGAACATAAACGTCGCGAGGTCGCGGGTGGTGAAGGTCGATTGCTGTCGCGTGATACCGTCCAGCGCGATGCGCGGATTGCCTACGATCTTCTCGCCGTTCTCACGCGCGATCCGCCGGTGATCGTCGGCGCGCTCGGCATCCTCGCCGCGATCGAGCCGGCGCATTCCTGCGGGGCCGATCTTGTGCTGTGGCTCAAGATCGATGCCCTGATTGGCATAGGACCGATGGTCGATCCGCCCCTCCAGCCCCAGCTCCGCCATTCGCTCGTTGACGTGAGCCGCCCACGCCTCGCGCCATTCCTTCAGCAGTTCCCCGCTGTTCCACTCGCGGTTCTTCTGCCCGAACCCGTCCGGTCCTACATCGCGCATCGACAGCATGACATGCGCGTGCGGCTTCGGGCTGCCGTCCTTCGCCTTGTCCCAATGCACGTTGAGGTCCGCGACCATCCCGCGCTTCACGAATTGCTCTGCGACGAAATCACGGGCGAGCGCGACGCCCTGTTTCTCGTTCATCTCGCGCGGGATTGAAAACTCGACTTCACGGGCAAGCTGCGCGTCCTTGCGCTTCTCGCCGGCCTCCACCTCGTTCCACAGCACGGTGCGGTCGTTCAATCGCTCCAGTGCGCCCTGCGGCAACATCACCTCGGAGTGAATGACGCCGGCCTTGTTCGAGAAATCGTGGTTACGTCCAAGCCGCTGGTCGTGCAGCTCGGACGCGGAGCGATAGGCGGCAGACGCAACGGCGCTGGAACCGTTCGCACGGCTGATGACCTTGGCGCTGAAATGATAGATCGCCATCGCGACTATCATCATACACTTCTGAGCGCACGTCGGCAACGACGTATAAGCGCGCACTCACGATCTGCTGCGCATCTCCCGATTGACTTGGTGGGGCCTATTGATCGCGGTTGCCCTTCCCTGTCGGTTTGATAGATTGATGGATGTTCGACGCGGAAGATGGAGGCCCCATGCGCAAGGTGCGGGATTACGATGCGGAACTGAAAGCGCTGGAGGGCAAGGCACGGGCATTGAAGGCGCGCCGGGTCGAACAGCTCGGGACGCTCGTCACCTCCACCGGGGCCGATGCGCTCGACCTCGAAACGCTGGCCGGCGCGCTGCTCGATGCCGTCGCGGCCAAGGATACTGATACGAGGGAGGCGTGGCGCACGAAGGGTGCCGCCTTCTTTCAGCGGCGCGGGCGCAAAGGTTCACGAAAGGCTGGTGTCGACGTTGACGGCGGAACGCCGCAACCGGGCGCTGATCCTGCGCTTGGAAGCGGCGCAGCGTCGGACTGATACGCGGAGCTGGGTCGTACAACGTCGCGAGCGAACCCGTCACCTGATCGAGCTGGGCGGCCTCGTCCAGAAGGCCGGGCTGGTGGACCTCGCCGACGACGATCGCGCGACCATCTACGGCGCGCTGCTGGAACTGGTCGGACGCGCGCGGGACGACGCTGCCGGCGACACGCTGGCACTCTGGAAGCGACGGGGGAAGCGGGCGTTCGACGCGGAAGCGGAAGCACCGGAGACGACGGCATGAACCGGCCGATGATCGAGCGGATCGTCGTCGGCGTGCTGGTTGCCGGCTTTGCGATCGGCACGATCACGCACACTCTCCACCTCATCAACGTCGGGTGGATCGTGTTCGATGACGCGCCGGTCTGGATGAACGTCTATTGGACTGCATTGACCGCGCTCGATCCGCTCGCCGCGGTGCTGCTGATCTGGCGGCGTCCGGTCGGGCTGGCGCTGGGTGCCGCCATCATCCTGAGCGATGTCGCGATCAACAGCCATGCCCTCTACGGGCTTGGCCTGCCCTTCGGATTCCTGTCGCTCCAGCTCCAGACCCTGTTCTGCGGATTCCTGCTCGGCGCGGCCGGGTTCCTGACAAGGAGACACGTCGATGCCGTTGGACGTTGAGACGGTCAGGGCGGAGGTCCGCGCGCTGGATTATGTGCGCGGCACGCCGGCGGAAGCCGCCGACTGGCGCCGGGCCGATGCGGATGCGCGCCACAACAACGTCATCGAGGGCTTGGAATACTCGGCGGTCGAGGACGCGCTGTTCGACATGCTGCGCGACGAAGCGGTGCCGCCTGATCTGGCCACGCAGATCGTCCTCAAGCTGATGGATCATCCCGACGCCGATCGGAGCCTCGCGATCACGTCTGTCGGAACGGGCTGGTAATGCCGCCCCGCCGGATCGGGCCGCTCTGGGCGCTGCTGATCGCCTTCGTTGTGCTGATGGCGAGCAACGCCTGGCTCAAGGGCATCTTCGGCGTCGGCGAAATCGCGACCGACGTGCCGTTCCTGCTGACGGGCCTCACCCTGTTCGGCATCTGGAAGTTCAACCGCCGCGGCCGCAATCGCAACACCCTGATGGGATCAGCCCGCTTCGGCGACCGGCACGATCTGGCCAAGCTGGAAGGATCGGGCGACCTCATCATCGGCCGGTCGGGTCGGAACAACAGGCTGCTGCGCTACGATGGCGTGGCCCATCTGCTGACGATGGCACCCACCCGGTCGGGCAAGGGCGTCGGCACGATCATCCCCAACCTGCTGCTGCTCGATCGATCGGTGATCTGCATCGACCCCAAAGGCGAGAATGCCCGCGTCACGGCCCGCACGCGGGCCAGCAAGGGCGATGTGTGGTGCCTGGACCCCTTCGGCGTGTCCGGGCGTCCTGCGGCCCGCTATAACCCGCTGGCGTGGCTCGATGCGACCAGCCCGGACCTCGCGGAAGATGCGCAGACAGTCGCCGACGCGCTGGTCCACGATGCGCCGGGGCAGTCGGGCGAGGCGCATTGGAACGAGGAAGCCAAGGCGCTCATCGCCGGCATCATCCTGCACACCGTCGTCCACGAACCCATGTCCAGCGCGACGCTGGCGACGGTGCGCGACAAGCTCACCCGCGATCCCGCCGGCTTCGCCGCGTTGCTCGCCGACATGCAGGCCAGCACCGGCGCGCACGGCCTGATCGCACGCGCCGCCAACCGCCACCTCGGCAAGTCCGATCGCGAGGCTGCGGGCGTGTTGTCCTCCGCCCAGCGCCACACCCACTTTCTCGACAGCCCGCGCATCGTGGACAGCACGTCCGCGTCCGACTTCCGGTTCGCGGACCTCAAGGAGCGACCGGGCAC
This sequence comes from Sphingomonas flavida, assembly GCF_036663655.1. NCBI lineage: Bacteria > Pseudomonadati > Pseudomonadota > Alphaproteobacteria > Sphingomonadales > Sphingomonadaceae > Sphingomonas > Sphingomonas flavida. The sequence continues at coordinate 6,996 of NZ_JAXOJH010000027.1, read as the reverse complement.
GGTGTTCCTGTGTCTGCCCCCTGATCGGCTCGATACCTATGCCCGCTGGCTGCGGCTACTGGTCAGCCAGGCCGTTACCGACATGGCGCGCTCCCCTGCCCGGCGGGAACGCCCGGTCCTGTTCCTGCTCGACGAGTTCGCCGCGCTCGGCCGCCTAGATCCGGTGGAGCGCGCGATGGGGTTGATGGCGGGTTACGGGATGCAGCTCTGGCCGATCCTCCAGGACATGCACCAGCTCAAGGCGACCTATGGCGAGCGCGCCGGCACCTTCATGTCCAATGCCGGCGTGATCCAGACGTTCGGGGTCAACGATCTTGCCACCGCCGACATGCTGTCGCGCACGATCGGCGACACCACTATCGAATATGAGACGTTCGGCACGTCCGGCCCGGCGAGCATCTTCAGCGACGGCACCCGATCGGAAAGCTCCAGCGGCCATGTCGCCGCGCGCCGGTTGGCGACGCCCGATGAAATCATGCGGATGAATGCCGATGACATCCTGCTGCTGCGGCAGGGCCAGCACCCGCTCGTCGTCGGCAAGATCCGTTATTATGCCGAACGCGAGTTCGCTGGTCTCTACGATCCGGCGTGATCGTACCCACCGGCGAAACCCACGATAGGCTGGGGCATTTCCCCGCCCTGCTCTCTCAACGAGCGTGACGCCGTCAGGCACACACCGCCGGATCCGCTTGGCTTCTCCCGGAAGCCTGCGGCCGTCAGGCCGCTTCTGTGACGGCGATAGCCGGCACGAAACGAAAGCGCATTGCCCAAAGGGCAATTCCGCAACCCCCTTTCCGCCCGTTCACTCCGTCCGTGGGGTTAAGTGATTCTGTTAAATAGGAATCGTTAAAAAGGTTAAGTGCTGAAAAGAAGACAGAAAACCACCTTTCTACAATAGGTTGAGAAGGTGCCCGGTGTGTGATCCCACGTGATTCGGTGTGTGATCCCACGATAGCGTGGTGTGTGATCCCACGACTGCCCGGTGTGTGATCCCACGATGATCGCTTGCCGTTCTGCGGGTCAATTATTGCTTGATCCGCGCGCTCAACGCCTGCTGCCCGCCTCCGCCTCTGATACGGACGGGCCTTGCGGTGTGTGATACCACGATAGTCAGCGTTCTCCGGCGAGCTTGTCCATAAGGTGGTCCACCTCAGCGGCGCGGCGGCGATCGGCATCGAACCTGTTCCGCCGTTCCTGCTCGGCCTCCAACCTAGCTGTCAGCGCAAGTGCCTCCGCTTCTCCCCGAAGCCGGAACAGCACGGCAGGACTGCCATCGGCTGTTGCGGTCATCTGCATCGCATAATCAGGGAGTTGGTCAGCCTCCACCACTTTGCGAAGCATCCGGTTGAACTCTTTGGGTTTGCTGTCGCTGCCGGTCTTGTCGCGCAGCACCTCGACGCGACACGTCCACCCGCCCTTCTGGTTGCCGGCGTGCTTGCGCGCGATACGATACAGGGCGCGTTCCAGCCCGCCGGTCAGCAGGAAATAATCCTGGTGCATGGTGAGCAGCGACCGCTCCCCCATAATTCCCTCATATACCCAATCCGACAGCGTGATGGTCATCCCGCGTGGTTGGTCGGTGTCCGGGTCCACCTCCAGCGTCCATTTGTCGAGCCAGTTGAAACCGGCCTTGGTCCGCCGCTTGGGCGCGCGGATCGACGTCGATATGGAAGTCGTCTGAAGCCGCTGGAGTGCAGCCTGCAACTCCTGATAGGCCCGGCCGCTAGTGTCGCGCTTGATCGCCCGCAACAGATCGTAGGACGTTGTTTTAAGCGTACGGGGAAGGTCGTTGACCCCCTGCTCCCGCATCCGATTGAGCGTGGACGCCGCCCATATCAGGATATCGGCGTCCCAGATCGTCGCCATGCCGTAAGCCGGGATCGCCTCGATCTTCACCCACGTCTCGCCGTCCGGGCTGCTATATTCAATCGGCTTCACCCGCTTGCGCTTCTGAAGTGAGAAAAACGGCCTCTCCATCGTCTCCCGCTGATCCTTCAGCGGGAGGTCGCCCATCAACGGGATGAATAGATCAAACTCGGGATTGGGATTCTGACGCTTGGTCATGCCGCTTCAATCCTGCCGTTCTGCATAGTTGCAGATGTGCACATTATCATGCACGGCCGAATTGCTTGTCGGCATCATACTTGGCGACCAGCTCGCTGATCGCCTCGGCAAGTAGGTCTTGATGACTCCGCCGGGTACGCGCTGCCAATACGCGAAACGCCTCCGCCGTAGGATCGGCCGGATCGAAATACGCGCCGAGGTGATACTTTCCAGGCCGCTTTCCACTCGACCGCGCTGCACTCGATGGCGAGGTCGGCGGAGCCGGCTGATGGTCCGGCTCTGGGTCGCGAGGGGAGGGGGACGCTACTGCCGGCCCCAGCAGGGAAGTCCGTTTCGCCATAATCAAGCCTTCACATTTGCAGGTGTGCAATTCATCACATCATCAAATATGTGTTTCTGCAAGGCTGCAATCTCTAGAGCGGCCTTGCCCTTCGGCTCATGCTCGATGACGCCCAAGCCATAAGGCCATGCCGCCCGGTAGGCGCTGCGCTCCCGCAATACGGCACGCGACACCCGTAAGCCGGTCGCCTCGGCAAGCGTTCTAGCATCGTCCAGCAACGTGGTTGCGGTAGGGGGGGCGGCATTAAGCACGACCACGCCCGTTCGCCCGGTACTGGTGATAAGCTGCGCCGTGCGCTTGATCGCATCGAGGTCGATCAATGACGGACGACAGGGGATGACGACCAGATCGGCACGTTGCGCCGCTGCGGCGGCTTCCGCACCCGCTGCCGGCGGTGTGTCGATGATCGTAAGCCCAAAGCCGTTGGCTTCTGCTGCGTCGATCGCCTGATCGAGGCGGCGCGCGCTGATCGGTTCGACGTGGGGTAATTCGGCTGTCCGTCGCTCGCTCCAAGCAGTCGCGCTCTCCTGCGGATCGAGGTCGAAAAGAGCGGTCTTTATCCCGGCCGCTTCGGCGGCAACCGCCAGATTCACCGCCAGCGTCGTTTTACCGACACCCCCTTTTTGCGCTGCAAGCGTGATAATATGCAAGTGTGCACACCTTCAATAATGCTGTTTTGATGATATGCACAATGGCAGGAACACACAACTGATATCGCGTGTGAGTGCCTGATGGAGGTACATAGAACGGACCCAGATATACGCGAACGACCCCCACTCCATCGCGCGCCGTCGAGCGGCCTAATTGGGGTCGCTGACCGCAAACCTGCGGCATCCGGCTCTAGATTTCTCGCTTCTACTGCGGTCCCACCCAGTCGATCCCATATCGACGGCAGAAGCCGGGAGCGATTGGGGGGATAACGAGGTCTGCGGGAGGTACTCTATCAGCGATCAACCAACCTTGTTGGCGAAGCCGCTGTTCCATGTTGGCCATGTGCTCGATCGGGAAATCCATACAGACGTATGATCGGCCAGTCTGGGGCAAGCCCACGGGTACTAAATCGCATTCCATGATGACGTGTGTCCTGGTCCGCTTGTCAGGTGACAAGCGGAGCAGGATGTAGGAGCGACAGCTATCGGCTGCGAGGGCAGCCATGATCCACATCGTACCTTGCGACTACGACAGCGCAATGACGCGGCCACCCGCCTGCCCGATTGGGAACGGCCCGCGAGACGGCCCGGGCGTTCCCATTGGGATGGTGAAACGAGAATGCCGGCGCACGCTCGCGTATGCTCCCCGCAATTCTTTCGTCACCCGTGTCACAATCCCGCCGGCCAACTTGTCATGCCGTTCGAAGACAGACGAACAAGGTGGCATGATGAGCATCGAAGAAGGGCTTCATAGGGGCGAAGTGGCGCACGGCAGCATATGTGTCGCGATCATCTATCATAGCGGATACGGGCATACGGCGCGGCAGGCTGATGCCGTGGCGGAGGGGGTACGGCAGATTCCCGGAGGCCATACGATCTCGATGACTGTTGAGGAAGCAGGAGGCCGCTGGCCTGATTTGCTGAAAGCGGACGCGATCATCTTCGGCGCGCCGACCTACGTCGGCGGAGGATCGGCAGCGTTCAAAGCCTTTCAGGAGGCCAGCTCGCGCGCGGTGATGGCGTGTGGTTATCTCTGGAAAGACAAGATCGCTGCCGGCTTCACCAACTCCGGTGCGCTCGCCGGCGACAAGCTCTCAACGCTCTTCCAGATGGTTCTTTTCGCGGCCCAGCACGGGATGCACTGGGTCAACCTGGACCTGCCACCGTCAAACAACTCGGCCGCAGGTTCACCGGACGATCTTAACCGGCTCGGGTTCTGGCTGGGTGCTGCTGCTCAATCGAACACGGACGAAGGGCCGGATACTGCCCCGCCTGAAGCCGATCTTGCGACCGCTCGACATCTTGGCAGCCGTGTGGCGATGGTGACCAAACAATTTGTCGCGGGGCGACGCGGAGCCGCCGGATGACGGACCTGTCCGGTTACGATCTACAAGCGCTTCGGCCGCCATTGATACGCTTGGCATATAGGATGCTCGGTTCGATCGTTGATGCAGAAGACGTGGTGCAGGAGGCGTTTGGACGGTGGCTGGCGTCGGATCAAAATGCAGTGCGTGAACCGGCGGCTTTTCTTCGTGTGATCGTCACTCGGCTTTGCCTCAATGTCCTGGCATCGGCGCGCCGTAATCGGGAAACATACATCGGACCGTGGTTGCCCGAACCTGTCTTCGATCCGGATGATGCCGATCCGGTCGACGATATCACCTTGCCGCTGATGATTGCCCTGGAGCGGCTATCTCCCCTCCAACGCGCCGCGTTCCTGCTACATGACATATTCGGCATGGACTTCGTCCAGATCGGGGAGGCGATCGATCGTGACCCGGCGGCATGCCGGCAACTTGCGAGCCGCGCTCGATCGGACCTGCGGCGGGAGCGGCCACGCTTCCCAATCAGCAAAGCGCACGGCGAAACCGTCGCAGCAGCGTTTTACGCTGCGTCTCGCAACGGCGACATGAAAGCGCTGCGCGCCTTGCTCACGCAAGATGTGATCGCGGTCGCGGACGGCGGCGGAAAGGTGCCGGCCTCACCCATACCTCTGGTGGGTATCGACGCGGTGATGGCGCGACATGCCGAAATGGCGGTCCTCTTCAGCCATGAACCATCGCGGTTGCTCAGATATGGTCACATCAGCGGTTTGCCGGGCTTCCTCACGATTGAAGGTGGAGGCGTCCGCCAAACGACGGCGCTGGATATCAGTGGCGATCAGGTTGCGGCGATCTACGTCATTCGCAACCCTGAGAAGCTGTCGCGTGCAACCGCCGACCTCAACTGAACCAGCGCGCCTCATTCCCAAGCGGCTTTCCCAGAAGGATGGCATTTCGAGAAAGTCGCATGGCCTACCAGGTCCGTTTCCCGCGAATTCGACCACAAGATGCGGGAAGCCAGCAATCTTCGACCGTGGCAAAATCACACCAGGTCACGAAGAGGAACGCCATGCATCCTGAAGCCGCTGTGCTGACGCGCGCTTGTCGACACGCAATCGAATATGTCGAAGGGCTGAACAGTCGCCCAGTCGCGACGACGACCAGCCTCGCCGAACTGCGTCGACGCCTGAACGTCGAGCTGGGCGCATCCGGTACGCCGGCGGAAACTGTCATCGACGATCTGGTGGTTGCGACGGCAGGGGGGCAGCTCGGCTCCGCCAGTGGACGCTTCTTTGCTTGGGTGATCGGTGGCGCGCTGCCTTCGGCACTCGCGGCCGACTGGCTCGCGTCCACCTGGGACGTGAACGCGACGATGTATGCCTGCGGTCCCGCCGCGGCCGTTACAGAGGAAATCGCCGGCGAGTGGGTGAAGGACGTGCTCGACCTGCCTCGCGACGCCTCCTTCGCGTTCACCACGGGATGTCAGCTTGCTCATGTGACCTGTCTCGCCGCCGCCCGCCACGCCGTCCTCGCCCGCGTAGGCTGGGATGTGGAGAGGGACGGCTTGATCGGCGCGCCTGCCATCCGCGTGCTGGCGACCGAGCAGCGCCACGGCTCGATCGAACGTGCGCTGCGTCTCCTCGGGCTGGGCACGCGGTCGCTCACCCCGCTGGCGACGGGCGATGACGGCTGCCTTGCCGCTAATGCGCTGGCTGACGCCCTCGCCGCCGGAGATGGCCCGACGATCGTCATCCTCGATGCCGGCGACCTCAATGTCGGCGCGTGCGACCCGTTCGGCGAGCTGATCCCGATCGCGCGGACGGCCAGCGCATGGGTCCATGTCGACGGCGCGTTCGGCCTATGGGCGCGTGCGAGCCGCGAACATCGACACCTTGTCGAAGGCGTAGAGCTTGCCGATAGCTGGGCCACGGACGCCCACAAATGGCTGAATACGCCGCAGGACAACGGCATCGCGATCGTCCGCGACCGCACGGCCCATCGCGCTGCCATGACCCTCACCGCGCATTATCTGGTTCCGGGAGGCGACGCGCGCGACGCGATTGATTGGACGCCCGACTGGACCCGCCGCGCGAGAGGGTACGCCGTCTATGCCGCATTGCGTGAGTTGGGGCGAGATGGGCTGGCGGCGATGATCGACGGCTGCTGTCGCCATGCCGTCGCGCTGGCCCGCGGCATCAGCGCACTGGACGGTGCCGAACTGGTAGCAATGCCGAGCATGAACCAGGGACTGGTGCGGTTCCCCGATCCGCATGGCCGATCCGACGCCGATCATGATCGCTATACCGATGCGGTGATCGCCGCGATCAATGCGGAAGGTACGGCATTCTTCAGCGGCACGCTCTGGCGCGGCCGACGCGCCATGCGGATCAGCGTAGTGAACTGGCGCACGTCGGATGCCGATGTGCGGATGACGGTGCAGGCGGTCGGCCGTGTGTTGGCGCAGATGAACCCGGCGATTTAAGCGCGGCGATTTTCCCACGAGGATGGTCGATCGGGAAAGGCGGCGTCAGCCCAGCGCGATTTTGAACGTCGGCACGTATGTAACCGGAAAGTTCACCGAGCGGGCAATGAAGCAGTAGCGGTGAACCTCGTGGTGGAT
>NZ_JAXOJH010000026.1:0-24148 GCF_036663655.1 Sphingomonas flavida | reverse complement strand
CGACCTGCTTCCCGTCGGCTACTTCCACGTCGTCTTCACGCTGCCCGTCGAGGTCGCCGATATCGCACTCCAGAACAAGGCGGCCGTGTACGGCCTGCTGTTCCAGGCGGCGTCCGAGACGATGACGACCATCGCCGCCGACCCGAAGCATCTCGGCGCACGCATCGGCATCACCGCCGTGCTTCACACCTGGGGCTCGGCGATGACCCACCACCCGCACATCCATATGATTGTCCCGGGCGGCGGGATGTCGCGGGACGGCCGTCGCTGGATCTCGTCACGGCCGGCGTTCCTGCTGCCGGTGCGCGTCCTCGGCAAGCTGTTCCGCCGCCTGTTCCTGACCCGGCTGATGGCGCTGTACGACGCCGGGCGGCTCGGCTTCTTCGGCGGCATGGCGCATCTCGCCGACCGGCGTACTTTCCTGCGGCACCTGGCCCCGGTAAGAAAGAAGCGCTGGGTGGTCTATGCCAAGCCGCCGTTCGCCGGCCCCGAGACGGTGCTCGCCTATCTCTCGCGCTACACCCACCGCGTGGCGATCTCGAATAGCCGGCTCCTGCGCTTCGACGAGGCCGGCGTCACCTTCCGCTACAAGAACTACCGGGCCGAAGGCGCCGACCGGCAGCAGGTCATGACGCTCAGCCCGGCCGAGTTCATCCGCCGCTTCCTGCTTCACGTCCTGCCGAAAGGCTTCCACCGCATCCGCCACTACGGCCTGCTCGCCGGCGCCACCCGCAAGGCACATCTCGAACGCGCCCGCGAACTGCTCGGCGTCGCGCCATTGCCAGTTGATGCCCCGCAGACCGTCGAACTCGATGACGCCCGCCCGCCATGCCCATGCTGCGGCGGGCGCATGCTCGTCATCGAGACCTTCGAACGCCGGCGACAACCCCGTGCACCGCCGCATGGCACCAGCGCCACCGGGACTACGACGCCATGACCTGGCATGGCCCGGACACATCCCGCCACGCGATTACCGCGCTTCCGGCGTTCAGGCCGCTCGCGCCGGCAATATCGCCAGCCACATCGACGCGCGCCCAGACCGCCGGTCTTGCCCGACATCCATGGCCAAGGTTCTTCCCGAGTGCCGCATCGCGGTCCGATACGGCGCATCCCGCCCGACAGCACAGCGACCGGTCGACCACCCGAAAACCGCTTTCCCCATAGGCCATCGCCTGCGGCCCGCGGCTTCATGCTTTGGAGGATATCGTACACCTGCCGGTGCCCGATTTCCTTCACAAAATCGGTCATTCAGGTGTCACCTTCGGAGCTCCAACTTCGGACCCCCATTAATGTCCGAAGCGGGGAGTGCGTCATATGCGCTTTCCCCGGCGAACCACACGGCAGCTTCCCGAGGAAAAATTTAGAGAAGCAGCGCCAATGGCAGCTCTGTCGGCGCGGCGGCTGGACTTGCGATCGCCCCTGCGCCGACGGTGGCCACAACCCCGACCCCGCTCACCGACCCCCGGAGTCCTCATCGCGATTAACCTGCGGTATGAGCTCGATCCTACGGCTGGCTCTGATGTGGGGGGCTGGCTCAGCCGCGATCCGGGTTTCCGCGCATCGTCGGCCAGTCCGAATAGCCGACCGACCCGCCGCCATACCAATATTCTTTTGGCGCCTCTGCAAGCGGCGCACCTGTGCGCAGGCGATCAACGAGATCGGGGTTGGCAATGAAGGGCCGCCCCATGCTGAACAGGTCAGCATCGCCACACTCAAGAACCTCCTCGGCCAGCTTGAGCGTGTACTGGTTGTTCGCGATATAAGCCCCTTTAAAGCGCTTGCGCAGCGCAGCAAAGTCGACGCCATCTGCGTCACGTGTCTGCTGCGTCACGCCCTCGATGTCGTGGACATAGAGCAGGCCGCGCTGAGACAGCGCATCAATATAGGTGCCGAAGGTTTCCATCACGGTGCTGTCGATCGGCGTCTCGCCGGGCATTGTCGTTGCTGGCGACAACCGGATGCCGACACGCTCTGCGCCCCAAACGCCGACGACCGCGTCGACGACCTCGAGGGGGAAGCGCAGACGGTTTTCGATTGACCCGCCATAGCGGTCGGTTCGCCGGTTGGTGCTGTCGCGTACGAACTGTTCAAGCAGATAGTTGTTCGCCGAATGGACTTCGACTCCATCGAACCCTGCCGCCTTGGCGTTGGTGGCGGCGCGGCGATAATCCTCGACGATGCCAGGAATCTCGTCGGTTTCGAGCGCGCGCGGCGTGACGTGGTCCTTCATCCCTTCTTTGGTGAAAGCCTGTCCGACCGGCTTGATCGCAGATGGCGCGACTGGCGGCTCTCCGCCCTGTAGGTCCGGATGTGAGATGCGGCCAGTATGCCACAATTGAAGAAACATCACGCCGCCGCGATCATGGACAGCCTGCACGATCGGGCGCCATGCCTCGATTTGCTGGTCGTTCCAGATGCCCGGTGTCAGCGCATAGCCGACTGCCTGTGGCGAGATGTTGGTCGCCTCGCTTATTATGATCCCAGCGCCAGCGCGCTGTGCGTAATAGTCTGCGGCGAAAGCGGGCGGAAGCCCGTCGTCGTCCGAACGGCTGCGCGTCAACGGCGCCATGACGATGCGGTTGCGCAGCGACAGGTCACCGATCTGGACGGGCTGCAATATGGGCGATGCGGAATGGTCGGGCATGGTCGGCGATATCCATCAAGCAGTGCAAGATCAGGAACGCTGAACGGACAAGCTGCCGTTACGGTCCGGCGTTCGGCCGCATTCATGGTCGGTTGAACCGATCTGGAAGAGATGCTGGTGGCGCGTTGACGGTCGCAATGCCCTCCTATGCGATCATGACCGAACCCCAGTCGTTTCGATCCCCTCCTGGCTACCTGATCTCAGCGCTCGTCAATGTGTACGAACCCGTCGTTTGGGCGTCCCCGCTTCGGCACCGGCACGCCCAAGCACTCACATGTCCGCTGCGGTCGGGCGAACGATCACCTCATTGATGTCGACACCATCCAGCTGCTCGATGGCATAGCGAACGGCTCGCGCGATCGCATCCGGCGTCAGCGACTTCTTGCGCCATCCGGTCAGGGCCACCGCAACCTCAGGATCGGTGATATCATGACCCAGTTCGGTGGCGACTACGCCCGGCGTGATTAACGTCGAACGGACCTCGTCATGCTCCTGCCGCAGCCCTTCAGTGATGGCGCGTACGGCATGTTTGGTGGCGCAATAAACCGCGGCGGTCGGCATCACCATGTGCGCGGCGACCGAGGCGACATTGACGACATGGCCGCTTCGCTGAGCCACGAACCGCGGCAGGACCGCGGCGATGCCGTTAAGGACGCCGTGGATGTTGACGTCGACCATCCGCTTCCATTCGTCCCGCTTCAGCGCAGCCAGCGGCGAAAGCGGCATCACACCCGCATTGTTGACCAGCACGTCAACACGTCCGAAGCGCGCTTCAGCGGCCTCCACGAACGCGTCGAAATCGGCGCCGTCGGTGACGTCGAGTTCGCGCCAGGCGACGGCCTCGCCCAGTTCCTCCGCCAGTGCCTTCAGACGCTCTCCGCGACGCGCGCCGATGAACAGCCGGGCGCCGGTCTCAGCCAGTTCGCGCGCAGTTGCCTCGCCAATCCCGCTCGACGCGCCGGTGATGAGGACGACCTTGTCGATATTTCCTGCCATGATGGGGTCCTTCCGTTGTGGTGACGGGACGCAGATGGTCCATCGCCCGTGTCGGGCGGTAGAGCGATCGCCCGAATGGCTTGCACGATCCTCCAGAATTAGCGCCGGGTGCTTGCCCATGACGCGCGAGTCAGGAAGGATCGTCACCATGGACCGGATCGCCGAACTCTCCGCCCTCATCGATCGACACGTCGTGGACACAGGCATTTGCAACACGCCGATGCCGCATGTGTCGCTGATCCGAGCCGACGCGCCGAGCACCCCCACGCCTGCCGTCTACGAGGCCTCCCTTTGCATAATAGCCCAGGGGGCGAAACGGGTGTCAATCGGCGAGCACAGCGTCGTCTATGATGCGGCTCATTACCTCTTGGTCTCGGTCGACTTGCCGTTGGTCGGCCATGTGCTCGATGCAAGTCCCGAGCGACCCTATCTCTGCTGCAAGATCGATCTCGATGCCGCGATGCTGGCCGATCTCATGGCGAGCGAAGGCGGCGGGGTGGCCCGTACGGATTTGCCGGTGCTCGGCGTCTACCCCGGCGATCCCGACCTGATTGACGCGGCATGCCGGCTGGTCGGGCTGCTCGACCGACCCGACACGATCCGCGCGTTAGCGCCGCTGATCGAGCGCGAGATCCTCTATCGTCTGCTCACCGGACCGCACGGTCCGATGCTTCGTCACGTTGCGACCGCTGGCAGCCATCTCAATCAGGTCAGCCGCGCGATCGCCGCCATCCGCCGCCGTTTCGATGCGCCGATCCGCATCGACGACGTCGCAACCGAGGCCGGGATGAGTTCCTCCTCTCTTCACGCACACTTCAAGGCGATCACCGGCATGACGCCGCTGGAATATCAGAAGCAGCTGCGGTTGCAGGAGGCCAGACGCCTGATGCTGTCCGAGGGTGCCACGGCGAGCACGGCAGGCTTTGCTGTCGGCTATGAGAGCCCATCGCAATTCAGCCGCGAATACAGGCGACTATTCGGTGCGCCTCCACGTGCCGACATCGAACGGCTCCACGCTGCGCCAGCAGCCGCCATGGCGCTGTGACGATGGCCTGGGTGGCGACCGGTGCTGCGGACTACTGGGATCGGCTGAGGCTGGCAAGACGATCCAATCCCGGCCGTTCGCGACATATTTATCGCTCCCCAGCTGCGGTCATTCGTTCATCTCAATCGCTACTGCTCATCCAATTCTAAGGACGAACCGCTGGCGATGAGGACTGTGCAAGCAGCCACTGAGGTCGCCCCAGGCGCCATCGTCCACAAATCTATAGGATCAGAGGCTGAGTAAGCGTCGGTATTCCGCCTCAGCGAACCCATAGGTGTCACCAGCGAGCCGCAGCAGCCGCTCCCGATCACGCACGATCACGCGTCCGCGCACGGAGCGGACAGCCTCATCCTCTTCGAGCTTGTGGAGTGCGTCGGTCACGCTGCTGCGACGGACGCCGAGCATGAGCCTGAACTCCTCATGCGTCATGTAGATGTCGTTCTCTCGCACGCGGTCGTGGTAGAGCAGGATCCATCGCGCCATCCGCCGTTCGATCGAGTGTGCAAGCGACGAGACGATCGTCCTGGACATCTGGGTCATGACCACGTCGACGAAACGGAGCAGGACGGTTCGGATCGCGGGACGTTCGGCCAGTATCCCGTGCAACGCCGCAGCCGACAACCGCATCGCCGTGCCGTGTTCAGCCCTCATCACCACGTCATGCGACCAGCGCTCGTTGCCGAGCAGCAACTGCCAGCCAATGAACCCCTCGCTTCCGACCAGCGCGACTGCATAGCGGCGGTCGCCCTCGAGCGAGTCGAGTATCGCAGCGATCCCGGTCAACGGGAAGCAGATGCTGTCTGCCGCATCGCCGGCGCGCGCGATCAAGTCGCCGTTGCGAAACGGCACCAGTTCCAGATGCGGCGCAAGGGTGGCGCGGTCGGCGTCGTCCAAAAGACGCAACAGCGCATTCGCCTCACATGGCAGTGCATCTGGCCTGTGCGCACCATCCGCCGTCGAAGCCCGATCATCCATGCCGCCGCCCATAGTCCCGAACCTCGCCGTCCAAATGCTTGCGTCTACTTTCGTACCGAAACGCTGAAGCGCGCCCAATGGTTGGGAAACGGATAGTGACAGGAGGGATTTTTGCGTAGAAGCGTTTCAATACTGATCGCCGCGTCGACCGCGATCGCAGGCGTTCCAGCTCTGGCCCAGTCGGCACGCTCGATCACGGCCCCACCTCCGCCGCCGCCGCCCGCGACATCCGTGCAGCCTCCGAAGGCCGCACCCGACATGCAGTCGGTCCTGGACGCGCTCGCAACGCTCGGTGGCAAGCCAATCGAGACTCTCACGCCTGCGGAAGCTCGCATGCAGCCGTCGGCCGCAGATGGCGCCAAGGCGGCGATGCAGAAGAAGGGCATGTCGACCGCGCCTGATCCTTCGGTCACGACGCAGGACCTGCCGTACGGCAGCGACCCCAAGCAATTCGCGCGCATCTATAAGCCGGCCGGTGCGCCCGCCGATGGCAAGCCCATGCCGGTCATCGTCTACTATCACGGCGGCGGCTGGGTCATCGCCGACGTCGACACCTACGATGCTGCGCCGCGTGCCATGGCCAAGGCGCTCAACGCGATCGTCGTTTCGGTCGAATACCGCCATGCGCCCGAGTTCAAGTTCCCGGCGCAGCATGACGATGCGGCCGCTGCCTATCGCTGGACGCTGCAGAATGCGGCGAGCTGGGGCGGCGACCCTGCGCGGATCGCGACGGTCGGCGAGAGCGCCGGCGGCAACCTTGCGATCGCGACCGCGATCTACGCGCGCGACAATGGCCTGACGGTGCCGCGGCATATCGTGTCGGTCTATCCGATCGCGAACAGCAGCATGACGCTGCCGTCGCGGAAGGATTCGGCGAACGCGAAGCCGCTCAATGCCGCGATGCTGCCGTGGTTCGGCTATTACTACCAGACGAGCAAGGCGGATGCGCAGGATCCGCGCCTGAACCTAGTCGCGGCGAACCTGCGTGGTCTGCCGCCGACGACGATCATCAACGCGCAGATCGATCCGCTGCGCTCGGATGGCGAGACCCTGGCGGCGGCGATGCGGGCGGCCGGTGACAAGGTCGAGCAGAAGACGTTCCCCGGCGTGACGCATGAGTTCTTTGGCATGGCCAAGGTCGTGAACGGCGCCAGGCAGGCGAACGATCTCGCAGTCGCACGGCTGAAGACGGCGTTCGAAGCGCCTGCAGCCCGCCGCTGAACGTGACGGCGGCGGCACCGAGCCGCCGCCTCCTTGCTGGAGAGGACCACCGACCATGACCCAAACCCCCGTCCTTTATTCTCCCGACGCCGAGGATGTGAAACCCGACGAAGCCGAGACGATCACGAAGCTCAACGAGACGTTCGACAAGATCCTCGAGACGACGGCGGAGGATTACGGTCATGCGGTCCGTTCGGTCCACGCCAAGGCGCACGGCTTCCTCGAGGGGACGCTGACTGTCCATGACGGCCTTCCCCCCGAGTTGGCCCAAGGCCTGTTCGCCACCCCGGGCGAGCACAAGGTCGTCATGCGCTTCTCCACCAACGCGGGCGACATCCTGCCGGATACCGTCAGCCTGCCGCGCGGCCTGGCGTTGAAGGTGATGGACGTCGAGGGCGAACGCCTGCCTGGTGCCGATGGACGGACGCAGGACTTCGTCATGGTCAACGGCCCGGTCTTCCAGAACAAGACCGCCGACCAGTTCCTGGGCAACCTCAAGCTCCTGGCCGGCACCACCGACAAGCTCGAGGGCACCAAGGAGGCGATGTCAAAGGTGCTGCGCGGCGTGAACACCGTGCTGAGCGCAGTCGGTATCGAGAGCCCGAAGGTGCAGACGCTTGGCGGCGCACCCAACTCCGAGCCGCTCGGCGAGACCTATTTCAGCGTCACGCCGTTCCGCTACGGCGACTACATCGCCAAGTTCGCGGTCTTCCCCGTGTCGAAGGACCTCACCGATCAGACCGGCACGACGATCGATGCCAGCACCCGCCCTGACGCGCTGCGCGACGTCATCCGATCGGAGGCTCAGGTGCTGGAGATGGAATGGGAGGTCCGGGTCCAACTCTGCCGCGATCTCGAGGAGCAACCGGTCGAAGATCCAACCGTCGAATGGAAGCAGGACGATGCCCCCTTCCGGACCGTGGCGACCATCCGAGCAGCCAAACAGGACAGCCTGAGCGAGGACAAGGTCCAGCAGATCAACGAGGCGATGCGCTTCTCGATCTGGACCGGGCTTGCCGCACACCGGCCGCTTGGGAATATCAACCGCGCCCGCAACGAGACCTACCGACGCTCCGCCGATTTCCGGGCTCGCGTGAACGGCTGCCCCTACCACGAGCCTGCTGGCGGTCGTGCCTGACCGGCGAAGGTGACGTGCGATCCTTGGACACTCAACGTTGGCAGGTCGGCGTGGAGATTAACGGTGCGCTGGCCGTTCTGGCCGTGGTCCTGTCGGCGCATCCAAAGCATTGATAGAACGGCAGAGTCCACCACCGCACGCAAAAGGTCGCACCGCCAGGAGGCTGACGAATGCCGATGATTACCACTGGCGACCTCAACATGGAGGTTTCGCTTTACGGCGCGGAAGAGGGGCAGCCGCTGCTCCTCATCCATGGCTGGCCGGATGACGCGTCGACGTGGGATCAGGTGGCACCCGTTCTGGCCGTGGAAGGGTTGCGCGTCATCGTCCCGACATTGCGTGGGTTCGGCGCCACACGCTTCCTCGACAACGATACCCCGCGGACCGGCAACAGTGCGATGCTTGCGATCGACATGATCGCGCTGCTCGACGCGCTCGGAATTGACCGCTTCATGGTCGCAGGGCACGATTGGGGATCGAACGCGGCCGAGGCCCTGGCCGTCGGGTGGCCCGATCGGGTGCAGCGGATGGCGATGCTGTCGACCCCGCCCCGGCTCGGCGGCATGCCGACGCCGCCGTTCGAACAGACCCAGCGGCAATGGTATCACTGGTTCATGGCCACCGCGCGTGGGGCGGAGGCTGTGCGCGCAGACCGGCGCGGGTTCACCCATCTGCATTGGGTCAACTGGTCGCCACCCGGATGGTTCGACGAGGCGATGTTCGACCGTGTCGCCCGGTCGTTCGACAATCCCGACTGGGTCGACGTGACGCTTCACAGCTATCGCGCGCGCTGGGGCGAAGCGGAACCTGATCCACGAAGCGCCTGGCTGGAGGACAAGGTCAAGGCGACCAAGACGTTGTCTCTGCCGACGCTCTACATCCACGGCGATGCCGACGGCGTGAATCCGCCCTCGACCGCGCAGCACGTGCAAGCGAAATTCGCCGGGCCGTTCGCGCGCATCACCATGACCGGGGTCGGCCATTTCCCGCAGCGCGAGAACCCGCATGCGGTGGTGCGCCACCTCCTTTCCCTCTTCGCCGGCGACCCCGCCGCGTTCACCGATACGATCGACAGGAGCCTGACCATGAAAAAAGCCGCACCTTATGCCGCCGGAATCGCCGCCATCGGCCTGGTTGCCGCTGCTGCAGCCGGCGTTGCCCACGCTCAGGGGCGCAGCGCGCAGCTGACCCAGGTGGCGCAATTCGATCATCAGGCGACTGGCGTTGCGGTGACCGAGGATGGCCGGCGCTTCGTCAATTTCCCCCGCTGGACCGACGACGCGCCCATCTCGGTTGCCGAGGTGATGAAGGACGGCAGCTTGCGTCCCTATCCCGACGCCAAGTGGAACAGCTGGCGCAATGCCCGTGCCAACGAACTGCCGGTCGGCGACTATTTCGTCTGCGTGCAGTCGATCGTCCCCGATGGCCATGGCAACCTCTGGGTGCTGGATCCCGGTGCGCCGGGCAACGAGAAGATCCTTGAAGGCGCCCCGAAACTCGTCCGCATCGATCTGGCGTCGAACAGGGTGACGAAGACGATCCCGGTTCCCGGCGACGTGGCGTTGCAGGGCACCTACCTCAACGACATCCGCTTCTCGCCCGACGGCAAGACCGGCTACATCACCGACAGCGGCACGCGGGGCGCGATCATCGTGGTCGACCTGGAGAGCGGCAAGAGCCACCGTGCGCTTGACGGGCACCCCTCGACGCAGATCGACAAGACGGTGAAGGTCACGCTCGACGGCAAGCCGCTCGTCCGCCCCGATGGCCGCCAGCCTGCCTTCGCCGCCGATGGCATCGCGATCTCCAAGGACGGCAAGACGCTCTACTATCAGGCGCTGACCGGCAAGACGCTGTATTCGATCGACACCGCCAGGCTGCGGTCGGATGTCAGCGAGGCCGACCGGGCGGCAGCGGTGAAGACGGTCGCGCAGACCCACGTTGCCGACGGCTTGTGGATGAGCAAGGCGGGCGTCCTCTACCTGACCTCGCCGACCGACTATGCGATCAAGCGGCTGAACGGCGCGACCGTCGAGACGGTGCTGACCGACCGCCGCCTGCGCTGGCCCGACACCTTCTCCGAAGGGCGCGACGGGACGATGTACGTCACCGCCAGCCATATCCAGGACACCAACTGGTTCACGCCCGGCGCACCGCCGTCGATCAAGACGCAGCTGTTCTCCTTCGCGCCCGCCAAGTGATCGGACATCCCATGACCTATCTGCACTATTCGCCCGACATCGAAACACCGGAGTCCGACGAACAGGAGAGCATCGACGGCATCATCCAGGGCATGACCCAGGAGAGCCAGACCGTGGAGAAGCGCGACGGGCATGCGGTACGGGCGAGCCATGCCAAGAGCACGGCCTGTGTGATCGGCAAGCTCATCGTTGCGCCTGAATTGCCGCCCGAGCTCGCACAGGGCCTCTTCGCGGAGCCAGGCACGTTCGATGTCGCCGTCCGTTTTGCGCAAGGACCCGGTGAGAAGCTCGGCGACCGCGTCTCGACCCATCGCGGCATGTCGATCAAGGTGTTCGGTGTCGAGGGCACGAAGCTGCCCGGCCATGACGCGCCAACGCAGGACTTCGTCCTCGCCGGTGGTACGACCTTCCCGGCGGGGACCGCCGCGGGCTTCCTGTCGCAAGCCAAGAAGATTGGGCTGACGGTGCCCATGCCCGAAGGGGTGAAGAGTGCGGCCGCCTCCGTCGCCCGCAACATCAACAAGGTGCTGAACGCCGTCGGTGCGGGTCCGAGCCCGACGCTGGACTTTTATGGCCACCCCTTCAGCCACCCGCTGGTCGAGGAATATTTCAGCCAGTGCCCGGTGCGCTTCGGGGATCATGTTGCCAAGATCGGGGCTTTCCCCGTCGCAGCCGAGCAACGGGCGCTCGCCGATTGGCAGCTCGACCCGCATCAGGATGAGGATGGCTTCCGCCATGCCGCGGTCGAGTACTTCGAGGGCAAGGATGCGGTGTTCGAGCTTCGGGCGCAGCTATGGACCGATGCCGAGACGCAGCCGATCGAGGACACCTCCGTCGATTGGCCGACAAGCGAAAGCCCATATCGCACCGTCGCGACGATCCGACTACCGCGGCAGTCGGCCTATGGTCCCGACCGCGTCCGCTACTTCGACGAGGTGATGACGTTCCGCCCGGCCCATAGCCTTGAGGTCCATCGCCCGCTGGGCGGCGTGATGCGCGCGCGCATGCAGGTCTACCAGGCGCTCAGCGACTTCCGTCACCGTGAGAACGGCATCGCCGCCGCCAACACCGCGAACATCCAGGACATACCAGCCTGAGCTGAACGCCAGTGCTGACGATAGTGAGAGGACAATCATGAAACTAGAAGGCAACTACGACGCTCAGGCGGAGAACGCATAATGGCGCGCTTTTCCAACAAGGTCATCGTCATCACGGGTGCCGCCTCAGGCATTGGTGAGGGCGCCGCGCGCCGCTTTGCTGAAGAAGGCGCGACGCTGGTGCTGGGCGACATCGACAGGGGCGCGCTCGACAAGCTGGCGGGCGAATTGCATGTCACACTTGAAACCCGCGAGACCGACGTGTCGGACCTCGCGGCATGCGACGCGCTCGTCCAAGCTGCGATCGATCGCTTCGGTCGGATAGACGTGCTGGTCAACGACGCCGGCGTCGATCATCTGGGCAAGGTCGACGAGGGTGACTTCGCCGAGTTCACCAAGGTGATCGAAACCGATCTGTACGGCGTCGTTCACATGAGCCGCGCGGCGATCGCGCACCTGCGGCAATCCAAGGGCTCCATCGTCAACGTCTCATCGGTGTCGGGGCTAGGCGGCGACTGGAACCACAGCTTCTACTGCGCGGCGAAGGGGGCGGTAAGCAACTTCACCCGTGCCCTGGCGATGGACGAAGCGAAGCACGGCGTCCGCGTCAACGCGGTCAACCCGTCGCTCACCTACACGGCGCTCACTGCTGGCATGAAGGAACAGCCTGAGCTGATCGCCAAGTTTGAAGAGCGCATCCCATTGGGCCGCGGTGCCGAGCCCGCCGACATTGCAGGCGCAATCGCATTCCTCGCAAGCGAGGACGCACACTATGTGACGGGCGTGAATCTGCCGGTCGATGGCGGCCTGACCGCGTCAAACGGGCAACCGCCGCTGTCATGATGAATAGTGGGCGGGCCCTTACGCCCGCCCACTATTCCAGATTTGACCATGTCGCCGACGCCAAATTCATGACGGATCAATTTTCTCAAGCCGACAGAGCTTAGATTGCAGTAAATTTGACCCAATGCCGGTCGTTGACTGCCATTCGGTTCAGCTTATTCGCGACGGCAGGGAGTGGGCCGAGTGCTGACCGGCAGCTCCCTGTCTGCCAAAAGTCAGAAGCGGACATCGGCTTCTTGCGTCCCTGATAGCCGGGCATTCACATGGCCAGCCCAGCGCTCGCGCCAGGTCTCGAGCAGATCGGTGCGGTTCCAGTCGCGGTTCTTCTTGCCAAAGCCCTCCTCGTTCACCTCGCGCAGGGCCAGCATGACATGAGCATGGGGCTTGGGTTCGCCGTCTGCACCCACATCCCAATGCACGTTGAGATCGGCTGCCATGCCGCGCGCGACGAACTCCCGTTCGACGAAGTCGCGGGCGAGGCGAATGCCTTCCGCCTGGTCGAGCTCACGCGGGATGGCGAACTCGACCTCGCGGGCAAGCTGCGCGTCCTTCCTGACCTCGACGGCTTCGACCGCATTCCACAGCGCTTCCCGCTCGCGCCAAGCCTCGGGCGCACCATCGGGCAGCAGCACTTCGGAATGGACGACGCCGGCCTTGTTGGAGAAGTCGTGGTGACGATCGAGCCGCTGATCGTGCAGCCGCGAGGCCGAGCGATAGGCGGCGGCCGCCAGCGTCGAGGAGCCGCTGGCGCGCGAGATGATCTTGGCGGAGAAATGGTATATCGCCATGGCGGCAATCCATTTACACCAAACAAGCGACGTCGGCACGACGTATAAGCGCGCCCTTCGAAGATTTCATCTATCTCGGGACGCGTTCGTCCCAAGTTATCCCGGCGCATTGCAGCTGATCGAACGCCACGATAACTGGATCATCCTTATCCCACAACGGAAGGATGATCGCATGCGCAAACCCCGCGACTATGACGCCGAGCTCAAGGTGGTCGATGACAAGGCCAGGCAGCTGAAGGCCCGCAAGCGCGGGCAGCTGGGCGAACTCGTGATTGCAACCGGCGCCGATGCTATCCCGATCGAACAATTGGCGGGGGCGTTGCTGCTGGCTGTGGAGGCGACAGACGCAAGTGTGAAGGAGGCGCAGCGCGTGCGCGGAGCGGCGTTCTTTCGCGCGAAATCCGGCGCACGCCGAGGCACTCGCCGTAATTACAGCTGCCCTGCAACGGACAGCGGTCCTCCGCGCCCGGCTCCAGCTGCGCCGGGCGCGGCATGACACGCGCAATTGGCAGGTGAAACGGCGCGAGCGCACCCGTCAGTTGATCGAGCTCGGCGGTCTGATTGCCAAGGCCGGCCTCATCGATCTGACCGACGATGACCGCGCACTGATTTACGGCGCACTCATCGACGTGGCGAGCAAGCTGCGCGGCGAGGACAGCGATCGCTACCGGCTGATCTGGACGCGGCGCGGACGCCGCGCCTTTGCCGACGGCGCGAGCGCGGGCTGACGAATGTCAGGCTTGCGCGAGCCGCTTCTCGCAGGCTTGCCTGACGATCTGCTGGAGCAGCTCGACGCGCTCGGCGAGCCATTCGAGTTCGGCCACGGGCCGTCACTTCGGCATAGAGGGTCTGACGTTGGTCGATGGTCCTCGACATGGTCCTCACTCCTTCAAAACCACCGCAGCCCGGCCGGAATGGCGGGGGTGGGCGGCAGGAGCGGACCGACAGTCCCGCCAATACGAGGCGGGCTGCACCCAAGGGGCCGAAACGTACGTGGAGGACCGGCGCAGCCGGTTGCAGCACGCCACGGCGGGACTACAGGGCCGTGACGCCCACCCTCGCCAGACGCGCCCGGCGCGTCACGCCAGCGTGGGGGCACCCCGCGCTGTCCGCTGACGGTGCGGAGGCCGCACCGTCACCCGTCAGGGATCGCAACCCGCATGGGCCGAGACGGCACGGCTCGGCGCCGCGCCAGCGGCGTAGAGCCCGGTCCTGCGACATCGCAGGAGACGGCATCGCTCTACTGTCTGAATGTCCCTCGACAGTGCCGTCAGGACCTCAGCGAAGCCCTACTACTAATCATGCAAAAGCAGGACCTTGGCGGCTCCCTTCCCAAGAACCGCGAGGTGATGTCATGTCCACCAACCCCGACCGCATCCTGCGTTTGAAGGCCGTCCTCGACCAGACCGGGCTTTGCCGATCCACCCTCTACCGCAAGATGGCCAACGGCACCTTTCCGAAGAACATCCGGCTCAGCACCCGCTGCGTGGGCTGGCGGGCATCGGCGATCGACGATTGGCTGCGCAACCCTATGTTCTACCATGTTGATGATCATTTCGCCGGATAAGCGCATTTGCGAACCATCGCAGCGTTCCAACTTGGTTTCAGAAATTACCTAAAATCTGCCGCCCCGAGACGCTTGTACCGCGAAGATGCTTTGTTACCCCAACTGGCGTGATGTGGGACAAAGTCGTCATTCGTGCGCTCGGCGGCGGAGGACGGCTTCCGGCAGGGAACGGACACAAGGCAGCCGTCAAGCAATGGCGGTCGCGTCGCGATTCAGCAAGGCGGGCGCTGTATCAGACTTCCCTGTCATCGCAGTTGCTTATCAGGTGCGATTGACTCGCATTATCTTTCGCTATTAGACGCCCCTCGAAATCTTTCAGGAAAGGCACCGTCGGGGACGGCGGAGACAGGGGCGGGAGACCTATGAAGATACATTGGGGCCTTGGATTGCTGCTGTCGTCGGCGGCTTCGCCGGTGGCGGCGCAGGAGAATAACGGCGACGCGTTGCGCGATACGGATATCGTCGTGACCGCGACGGGACAGACCCAGGCGACGTCGGGCACGAAGACCGCCACGCGGCTGATCGAGGTGCCACAGTCGATCTCGGTCATCACGCGCGAGGAACTGGATGTCCGCGCGGTCCACAGCGTGACCGAGGCGCTCGCCTATACCGCCGGCGTCCAGGCCGAGCAGGACGGCATCGACAGCCGCGCCGACAGCTTTTCGGTACGCGGCTTTGCTGCGGGAAGCTTCAGCGACAATCTGTTCCTCGACGGCATTCGCCTGCCTGCCGGTGGGCAATGGACGCGAACCGCCTTCGATCCTTTTGCGCTTCAGCAGATCGAGGTGCTGAAAGGCCCGTCGGCGGTGCTGTTCGGGCAGGTGGCGCCCGGCGGCATCGTCAATCTGGTGACGAAGCGCCCGACGGCGCAGCCGCGCGGGGAGATCATGCTGCAGGGGGCTGGATTCACGGACCTGGGCAAATGGCAGTATCAGGGCGCGGCGGACGTGTCGGGGCCGATCACCGCCGACGGCACGATCCGGGCGCGGCTCGTCGGCCTCGCGCGCTACGGCGATGCCCAGATCGATGCGATCAAGACCGGGCGCTACTACATTGCGCCCAGCCTCTCCTGGGTGCCCGATGCCGCCACCAGCATCACGCTCATGGGCCAGTATCAGCGCGACGAGGGCGGATCGACTTTCCAGTTCCTTCCCTATGTCGGATCGCAGCAACCGGGCGCGGGCGGCCGCCATATCCGCCTCGACGCGTTCCTGGGCGAGCCGCAATTCAACACCTATGATCGCAACGAGTATCTGCTCGGATACGAATTGCGCCATGCCTTTTCCGGTCGGCTCGAGCTGCGACAGAATGGCCGCTACACCCGCGTGGAGACGCTGTTCCGGGGAACCGTGCTGCGCGGGGGAACGCTCGCCAACGGGCAGACGATCAATCGTCGCGCGGTACAGGGCATCGGCCATTCCGATGGCTATGGCCTGGATACGCGGCTCGAAGGTCGCATCGACACTGGCGCGCTGGAGCACCGTGTGCTGGTCGGCGTCGACATGCTCGATACCGAATGGCGGCACCTGCGCGACCTGTCGACGAACGTTCCGCCGATGCCCGACATCTTCAACCCCGTGTCGCAGGGCATCGGGAGAGTGCTGCAGACGCTTGCGCCGCAAGTCCATCTGAATGCACGACTGGAGCAGGTCGGCGCCTATGGCCAGGACCAGATCACGCTTGGCCAGCTTCATGTCACTCTGGGTGCGCGCTATGACTGGGCGAAGAACCATCAGGTCAACGAACTGGCGACCGGCAGCACCGATCCGGTGACGCTGACCAAGGCGGACAAACTGACATGGCGGGCGGGCGCGACCTGGGTCTCGCCAAGCGGCCTTGCGCCCTATGCCAGCTATTCCACCTCGTTCCAGCCGACCACCGGCCAGTATTTCGACGGCACGCCGTTCAAGCCGACGACCGGCGAGCAATATGAGGTCGGCGTCAAATACCAGCCGCGCGGCAGCAACGCGCTGCTCACCGCCGCGCTATACCAGCTCACCCAGAACAACCTCGCCAGTCCCGACCCGGACGAAAGCCATGTCTGCGCGGGAACGATCTGCCAGGTCCAGACCGGACAGGGCCGCATCCGGGGGATCGAGCTGGAGGGCAAGGCGACGCTGATAGGCGGGCTCAGCATGATCGCGACCGGCACCTATATGGATAGCGAGATCACGCGCGCCGCGCCGGGGCAGCAGGGCAACCGGCTGACTCAGGTGCCCGAATGGATGGGATCACTGTTCGCCGACTATCGCTTTGCCGAGGACGGTCCGCTGGGCGGCGTCGGACTAGGCGGCGGGGTGCGCTATGTCGGCGTTTCGTATGGCGACACCGCCAATGCGTATCGTGTACCCAGCTACACCTTGTACGACCTGTTCCTGCGCAAGGCCTTTGCCAGCGGCATCATCCTGTCGGTCAATGCACGCAACCTGACCAATCATCGCTATGTCGCGCTCTGTTCGTCGGCGTCATCCTGCTATTATGGTTCGGGACGGACGTTGAACCTGCGACTGCAATACCGGTGGTGAGCATGTTCGCGGCCATCATGCTCGCGTTGGGGGCGCCCGGTGCGCCGGTCACGAAAGAGCCTTTGGCGGCGACGCCCTACACGCTGTCGAACAGCGTCGAGCAGGTCGTCCATGCCGAAAACGGCGAGGCCTATCGCGTCATGATCGCCTGGCCGGAGGGACCTCCACCGCCCGCTGGCTACCCGGTCCTGTATGTACTGGACGGCGAGGACAATTTCGCGATCGCGTCACTCACTGCCCGTCGGCTGGCGCGCGCCGGCGCGCGGACGGGCATCTCCGAGGGCATCGTCGTCGGGATCGCGGCCGGGCCTTTGCCGCGCCGCACCCGCGACTATACGCCCGCCACGCCGGGCTGGACGATCCCTGCGAACCGGCCTGCCAGCGGCATGGCGACGGGCGGGGCCGAAGCGTTTCTCGACTTCGTCGAGCGGCAGGTGAAGCCGCTAGTCCGGCAGCGCTGGCGGGTCGATCGCTCGCGGGAGACGTTGCTCGGGCATAGTTTCGGCGGTCTGCTCGCTCTCCATGTGGCACTGACGCGACCGGCGATGTTCGGTGGCGTCGTCGCGGTCAGTCCGTCGCTGTGGTTCGGTGATGGTCTGATCGCGCACGAGGCCGCGGTCGCCAGGAGATCGCCCCGGATACTGATCGCCGAAGGCGACGGAGCCGCCGCCTCTCCGGCTGAACTGGCCCGATCGCTTGACGGCGGTGAGAACCTTGGCCGGGTGCATTTCCTGTCACTGCCGGGTCAGTCGCACGGGACGACCATGTTGGCGGCGATGGCTCCGGCGATCCGCTTCGCCTTCTCGGGAGTGGAACGATGATCGTGGCGTGGTGCGCGGCGTTTGCGACGGTCGGTGGGGCATTGAGCCTCTATGTCGGTACCCCGCATCAGGCGTTGGTACGTCACCATGTCGACAGACGTCCTTATCGGATGGCCGGCGCGCTGCTCCTGCTGATCGCGCTGGTCCTGCTGCTGACGATAGAAGGACCGGCGACCGCCGTCTTCACCTGGGCGACCGGCACAATGCTGGTGTGGAGCATCGTGCCCGCCATCGTCCGCTGGTGGCGGTTCCGGCGGGAGGCGGTGCGATGAGCCGCGCGCCGCTCACCAGTCGCGACTGGCTCGGCAAGGCCTCCGCCGCAACCATTCTCGGCTTCACCCTGACCATGGCGCTGACCTGCACCTTCGCGGCGCTATGCGCGACCGACGATGATGTCTTCAGCGCGCAGCGACAGCTTGCCATGTGGCTGGCGTCACCGATCTGGTGCGCGATCCTCGGCCTCTGTTTCCTGTTCCGCAGCGGCGCGCGGGCATGGGGCTGGCTCGCGTTCGCCAATTTGTTCGCCTGGGCGCTCTACGTCGCCACTCGCCTTCTTCTCGGATGATCGCCGATGCGGACCGAAGTCATAAAGACCTATAAGGACGTGCATAGCTGGGTCGGGATCATCGCGGGGCTGGCGCTGTTCATCGCCTTCTATGCGGGGGCGATCACGATGTTCGCCGAGCCGCTGAACCGCTGGGCGTCCGCGCCGACCAACATCTCAACCCCGCCGGCGCTCGATCGCACGCCCGAGTTGATCGAAAAAGTGTTGCGCGCGCGGCCCGACGCGCGCGCGGCCTATACGGTGCATTTCGAAACCGGGCCCGATGAGCCCGCGCGGCTGAGCTGGACCACCGGCAACCGCCGCGCGCCCGGCCCGACCTTCCTCGCCGCGCTGGCGCCCGATGGGACGGTGCAAGTGGTGCGGCAGGACGCGTCGCCTGTCGCGGAGTTCGTCGATGTACTCCACCAGAAGGTCGGTCTCCCGCTCGGTCGCAGCGCGGCAATGCCGGTCATGGGCGTGATTGCGCTGCTTTACGCCGTGGCGATCATCTCCGGCGTCATCTGTCTGCTGCCCAGTCTGGTGAAGGACCTGTTCGCGCTGCGCTTCGGCAAGAACGTCAAGCGGATGTGGCTCGACCTGCACAATCTGCTCGGGTTGTTCAGCCTGCCGTTCCACATCGTGATGGCGATTACCGCCGTCATCTTCGCCTTTCACGACCAAATCTACGAGGCTCAGGGCGCGGTGCATCAGGTCGGTGCGGCCAAGGTCGAGCGGCGAGCGCCGCCACCGCCCGGTCCACCGAAGCCGCCAGCGTTCGAAGCGGTGCACGGCACGCTGTCGCCCGCCGAACTGCAGCGACGCATCGAGACGCAGGCGCCCGGCTTCGCGCTCCGCTCGATCACTTATCGTTACGATGCCAAGAACGGCGCGCACGGCGACATCACCGGGGTCGATCCCCGCTATGGGATGGGTGCGCCGACCTATGGTCGGGCGGAGATCGACACCCGCACCGGCGCGATAACCGGGGCGGACTATATGCCGGGGCGTCAGGGGCCGTGGTTCGCGGCGGTGACATCGTTCTTCACGCTGCATTTCGGCAGCTTCGGTGGCGCGCCCGTGCGCTGGTCCTATTTCCTGCTGGGTCTGGCCGGTGCGTTCCTGTTCTACTCGGGCAATCTTCTCTGGATCGAGAGCCGCCGCCGCAAGGAGCGCAAGGCGGGTGCAGTGACGCAGACCCGCGCCACCCGCGTTTTGGGGAGCCTGACGGTAGGCGTGCCGCTGGGCTGTATCGCCGGCATCTCGCTGACGATCGCTGCCGCCAAATGGCTTCCCGCTGACGAGGGCGATCTCGCCGCATGGCATAGCCGCATCTATCATCTGGTGTTTGTCGCCGCCGTTATATGGGCCTTGGTACGCGGTGCGGCGCGCAGCGGGTCGGAGTTGCTGTGGCTAGCTGCGGCGGCGACCGCCGCCATTCCGCTTACCACGCTACTGTCGCCTGTGCTGGCCCAAGGCTGGAGCCATGCCGGCGCGAGCCGACTGGTCGACCTGGTCGCGATTCTCGGCGCGAGCGGTTTCGCCATGATGGCGCGCGCCGCCTGGCGGCGGTCCGTGGCAGGGCCGCGCGACAGCGTCTGGGCCGATCCTGCCACCGCAACGATATAGGAGCGCGACATGAATCTTTTTGCGATCCGGGCCGCCGGGATTGCTGGCATTCTTGGTGCGATCTGCTGGGCGATCGGCGATGTCCTGCTAGTGGGCGGCACGGCGTCACCCGATCAATTCCCGCTGTTGTTGCGCGACTATGCCGACCGCATTCCGTTCAAGGCGCTGGCGTGGATGCTGCCATTCGACGAGCCAAGGCTCGCCGCGGGGGCGATGATCGCCAACCTGTAGATCCCGCTATATCTGGCCGGGAGCTGGCATCTGTATCAAGGCGTGAAACCGGCCGGAGGCATCCTGCCCTTCGCCGCGTTCTTGCTGCTCTTCTGCGCCAATGCCTGGTCGCCGCTCGGCCATGCGTCCTTTTACTACCCCGCCATGGTGTACAAGACGATCCCGACGCTTCCCGCCGCTGCCCATCCAGCGCTGCTGACACTGGGTGCGCAGTTCAGCTGGATGCAATCGACCGCATGGTTTCTGGCGGTGATCCCGCTTGGACTCGGCATGGCACTGCTATGTGCGACGATCCTGGCTCGCCGGACCCGTTATCCCCGCTGGTCAGCGGTGATCCTCAACCCGGTCGCGCCGCTGCTGCTCGCCGCTATCGGCGCGGCGTTACCGCCCCCGGTCGGGCCATGGGTCTTCGCCGCCGTCCTCAATGTCGGGTTCTTCATCGTCTATGCCCTGTCGACGGTCCTGCTGTGGAATGGCGGCAGGACTGTTGCGCGATGATGAAAGAGGATCGCTACTGAGGGAACTGTCAAACAAAGGCGGACGGATCTCGGGTCGCCGCAGCTCGGTCTATGATGTCGCCGCTCAGCTGACGAGCGACTTCCACTCAGTTAGTGCGGCGGAGCGTCGCTCCTTGTAGGTCACCAAACCGAACCACCCGTGGACCAACGGCCAGTTCGAGCGGATGAACCGGATGATCAAGGAGGCGACCGTCAAGCGCTTCCACCACGGCAGCCATGACCAGCTGCGGACGCACCTCGCCGACTTCATCGCCGCCTATGCTTCGCCCGTGGCTGAAGACGCTCAGCGGCCTCACGCCCCACGAGCACATCGCAAAATCTGGACGTCAGAGCCGGACCGGTACATAGTCAACCCGATCCATCAGATGCCGGGCCTGAACACCTAATCAGTGCGAACGGCAGCTACCGTTGAGACCAGACGTTCGCCGGGGTGAACGCGAACGACACATTTTGGTCGAAAGCTGCCTCACTATCTCACCGTTAACACCACTGCCGTGCAGCGGCTTGGTGGAATGGGTCAAGTTCGTTCCTCTGCCAGCGTTCGCTCCCGCCGAAGCCTGGGTACGTTATCAAGCGCAGCGAGCGCGATCGACGCTGCCTTGCACCGCGCGCTGCGCTAGCATGTCGGTGATGGCATCCCGACGAACCCCATATGCCTCCAGGAGCCGCCCGGTACGGCGCGACGTTGCCGCGGAGCGCTGGTTGCTGCTGCTCTTCGTCGTGGCAGCCATCGCAATCGCTGCTGGCCTTCTAGATAAGGTCGGCGTTGCTCCGGAGACGAAGCCGCCCGGGAGGATGACGATGGCGCAGGCCCGCGCCTCGAACGCCAGGGTTCCCGTCGTTGCTGCTGCGCGTGTCCGCACAGCGCCCTATCGCTTTCGTGGCGGCCCCGCCGAACGCGCACAAGCCGTCGACTGCCTGGCCACCTCAGCCCTCTATGAAGTGGGTGATGACCCGCGGGGCCAGCGCGCCGTCATTCAGGTCATTCTCAACCACGCGCGAGCCCCTGGCTTTCCGCGCACCATTTGCGGCGTCGTCTACCAAGGTTTCGACCGGACCACGGGCTGCCAATTCTCGTTTACCTGCGATGGCTCGATCAAGCGGCGCACGAAACATTTGGGCTGGTCCGCGGCGCGACGCGTGGCAAGCGAAGCGCTTGCCGGCCACGTCTTCACCGATGTTGGCCGCGCCACGCACTATCATGCCGACTGGATGGTGCCGTATTGGCGCGACACAATGACCAAGGTGGCAAAGGTCGACACCCACCTCTTCTACGTACGCCTCTGAGCGGCTTGGCTATTTCTGTGCCATCATTTTACGTGGGGACGTGATGAAACACATCTGCCGTCTATCGAAAGAAATCACTGCTTGACGCCGCGTCGTTATTGCTGCTGCAAGACCGTTGCTGTGACATGGCCGTTTACGGTTCTCCGGAACCGCGCAGCGTTTAACACTCCTGCCACTCCCATCTGGATTAACCATGGCTGACGAAACCATCACCGATCCCGCGCATGCGGTCGAACTCGCCACCGAACTGACCATTGCCTGGCTGGGCAATCCCAACACGCGCATCGACGCCGAGCAGGTCCCGACCTTTCTGGGCAGCATGCACAGCGCCATCCTGAAGCTGGCCGGCGGCGGCGAGGCGGCGGCAACGGATGCCGTAGACACCACCGAATACACGCCTGCGGTGTCGGTGCGGAAGTCGCTGGCCTCGAAGGACCACATCATCTCGATGATCGACGGCAAGCCCTACAAGACGCTGCGCCGCCACCTCGCGACCAACGGCCTGACGCCCGAGCAATATCGCGAGCGCTATAACCTCAAGGCCGACTATCCGATGGTCGCCGAGAGCTATTCGGAGAGCCGCCGGGCGATGGCCAAGAAGATCGGCCTTGGCCGCAAGCCGGGTGCCAAGGTGGCAACGACCGCCAAGCCGAAGGGCGTGAAGGCGGCCAAGAGCGCCGCGGCGGCGCATCTGTCGGGCGAATAACCGGTCAGGCAGGGCTGGCTTCAACCAGCCGGCCCTGCCCGCCACTTTTGGCTGCGGCCAAGGCCTCATCGGCCGCCGGTGCCGCGTTCAGATGGCTCTGGATGAACCGGGCCCAGTCCTCGAGCATGCGCCGGCGCGGGGAAAGATAAAGCGCGGCGTTATAGGCCCCCCTCACCTCATCGCGCTCGACATGGGCGAGCGCCATCTCGATCCAGTCGGGCTGATAACATTCGGCCTCATTGGCCCAGGTCGAGGCCAGCCCGCGAAAACCATGCACGGTCTGGCGGCCACGATAGCCCATCCGGTAGCAGGCATAGATCATCGTGTTCTGCGAGATGGGCTGGTCGGGCTTCTCACCGACAAAGACATAGTCCGCCGAGCTATAGACCTGCACCTCCCTGAGCAGCGCGACAACCGCGGGTGCCAGCGGCACGACATGCTCGCGCGCCATCTTCATGCGCTCGGCCGGCACCCGCCAGAGCGGCGCAGGCCCGTCGAGATCGTCGAACTCCTCCCAACGGGCATGACGCGTCTCATTGGTCCGCGCCCAGGTCAGCAGCGTGAACAGCAGCGCCGCCCGGGTCACCGCGCGACGCCGCGGCGTATCCTCGCCATCATAGCCGTCAATCGCCCGGATCAGCGCAGGCAGCTCGCTGCGGCCAATACGCGGCATATGCCGGGTGCGCGGTTTGGGCTTGAGCAGTTGGCCGAGATGCTCGGCCGGATCACGCTCGGCCCAGTCATGGGCGATGGCAAAACGGTAGACCTGGCTGACATGCTGCTTCAAACGCCGGCTGACGTCGAGCGCGCCGCGCGCCTCGACCCGCCGTACCATCGCCAGCACATCGGTCGGCGTGATGACGGACAACCCAAGCTTGCCGAGCACCGGAAAGGCATCGCGCTCGAGCCGGGTCAACAGCCGGGTGGCATGCCCGGCATCAAGCGCGTCGAGGCGGTGGCCATGCCATTTGCGCGCCGCTTCCTCAAAGGTCATCTGGGTCCTGGGCTTGTTGCCGGCGCCCGGATCACCCCCCTCGCCCAGCACCACGCGGGCCTTGGCGCGGCGCAACCGCGCCTCGGCGAGTGAGACCGCCGGATAGGCGCCAAAGCTCAAGAGCTTTTCCTTTCCGCCATAGCGGTACTTCATCCGCCACAGCTTGGAGCCGTTGGGACGGACGAGAAGGTAGAGGCCTTCGCCATCGGTGAGTTTATAGTCTTTTGCCCGCTTGGTGGCGTAGCGGACTTCGAGCTCCTTGAGGGTGACCTGCTCCCCGGAAATCATGCCATTGGTAAGTTAGCTCGTCAGATGGAGACGAGCGATGCGGCGAGGCCGTTTTACCGAGGATCAGATCATAGGCGTGCTGCGTGAGCACGA
>NZ_JAXOJH010000025.1:0-33377 GCF_036663655.1 Sphingomonas flavida | reverse complement strand
CTGGCGCCCGCCACTTCGGCAGCGACGACCGGCAGCAGCCATACGGCGGTCATGCCGTCCAGGCTGTGCTCGTGGCGGGTAAACATCAGGTAGGGGATCAGCACGCCGCAGGCGAGCGACATGGCGACGTCGATCCACCACAGGATATGCGCGACCGGCACGATGCCATTTCCGAACCGCGCGATGCCGAAGGCGAGACAGCCGTTGATGATCGTCGCCAGCCCCATCGGAATGGTCCCGATGAACATCGACACGGTGTTGTGCCCGAAGATGCGCCGCGCCTCGTGCCCGAACATCACCCAGCGCGCGCCATAGAGGCCGGCGAACAGCGCGAAGAGCGCGATATTGAAGAACCACAACACCTCGCCGACAGGTTTAAGCGAAGGCCCGATGCCGGGCACCTGCGGCAGCGCGAGGGCAAGGATGCCCGTGCCCATCGTCGCGGCGAACCAGTTGGGCGTGAACTGGCGGATCATCTCGCGGGGGTGATCGAGCCGGCTGAGCGGCTTGAGGCCGCTGAGAACGGAGTGCGTGTCGGCAGTCATGCGACCTGCTCCTTGATGAGATCCGTCAGCGCGTCGGCCGCGCGGGTGCGATAGCGTTCCTTGTGGCGCAGCGCGTGAAAGGCGCGGTCGGGCAGCCCGAGCGGCAGCTCGACGAGATCGCCAGCCTTGAGCGCGCGCGCGACGACCAATCGCGACAAGACGGCAACGCCGGCACCGGCCTCAACGGCGGTGCGCACCGCCTCGTTGGACGGCAGCGTCATCGCTATCGTCAGCTGGGCCGGATCAAACCCGCGCGTTCGCAGCACGTCCTCGAAAGTCGAGCGCGTACCCGATCCCTGCTCACGGACGATCCAGCGTGTAGTGCGCAGCCAGGCCTCGTCGATGCGTTCGGCTTCCTCGCGGCCGACCAGCACCATTGGGTCATGCCCGACATTCCAGTGGGCAAGCGCCGGTTCGTCCACCTCGCCCTCGACAAAGCCGAGTTCCGCCGCGCCGCTCAACACCTGCGCTGCCGCGCCTTCGGTGTTGTCGATCGCCAGCTCGACCGCGATCTGTGGGTGGCGTTCGTGGAAGGCGGCGAGCTTTGCCGGCAACCAATAGCTCGCGATCGTCTGGCTGGCGACGATCCGCAACGAACCACGCGCGAGCCCGGCATAGTCCGCGAGCATCGTCTCGGCATGCGCTGCCCGCCCCAGCACCGCGCGCGCTTCCTCCAGAAAGCCGCGGCCTGCCTCGGTAAGCTGGATGCCACGCCCGACGCGGTGGAACAGCGGAACGCCGTAGCGCGCTTCGAGGGCCGCAACCGCCCCGGAGGCAGCAGACTGCGTGACGTTCAGCGCCTCCGCTGCCTTGGTGACGTGTTCGCGCTCCGCGACACCGACGAATATTCTGAGCTGCTCCAAAGTCATGCAGCATATATCGCGTACTTAGATCGATACGACCAACCGTTTGATATGGTCATTCCAATCTGGATATCGGAATGGTCGGCAGCCTTTCGTCTGCGATGGTCTCGAAGACTTGAAGCGTTACGCGTGCCCGCGACGTTTGATCGTCCATGACCGATATGATCGAGCGCAGTTCTGATCCCTACAATGCCGAGCCGACGCCCGGTGCGTTGATCGAGCGGTTCCTGACGCCGCAGGCGCTGTTCTACGTGCGCAGCCACGGGCCAGTGCCGGATCTGCCCGCCAATCATCGGATCGAGGTGAGCGGGAGGGGCATGGCGAGCCGCTTCTTCTCGGTGCAGGAACTGAAGAGCACGTTTGCCACGCGCACGGTAACGGCGGTTCTCCAGTGCGCCGGCAACCGGCGTACCGATCTCCAGCAGGTCGCCAACACCTCCGGCGATCCGTGGGACGTAGGCGCGATCGGCAATGCGGAGTGGACCGGCGTACGCTTGGCCGATGTGCTCGATGCGGTCGGCGCGCCGGATGCGTCCGAGCTGTTCGTGGCGTTCACCGGCGCGGACGAGGTGGACGTGGAGGGTGAAGAAGCCTTGTTCGGGGTATCGATCGCCATGAGCAAGGCGCGGGAGCCCGACGTACTCCTCGCCTGGGCGATGAATGGCGAGCCGCTGACGCCCGAACATGGCGCCCCGCTCCGCATGGTGGTGCCTGGCTATGCCGGGGTCCGCAGCGCCAAATGGCTGACACGGATCGAGGTGCGTGAAACGCCCTCCGAGGCACCGATCCAGGCGCACGACTACAAGCTCTTCCCCGCCGCTGTGACGAGCGACACCGTCGACTGGAGCCAGGGTCTGACGATCAATGCCATGCCGCTCAACGCCGCGATCTGCTCGCCCGGTGCGGGCGAGAGTTTGGCCGCCGGAGAGGTGCGGATTGAGGGATATGCCATTGCCTATGACCGCCGTATTTCTCGGATCGAAGTGTCGGTGAACGGCGGTCGCGACTGGCAACAGGCGACCTTCGCCGATGATCCGGAGACGCGCTGGGGCTGGCGGCGCTGGATCCTTGACGCCACACTTGCCAAGGGACGCCAGCACCTTGTCGCCCGTGCCTTCGACGAGACCGGGCAGGGACAGCCCGAGCGGCCGGATACGATGTGGAACTTCGCCGGCTATCTGTGCACCGCCTGGCATCACGTTCACGTGCTGGTCGAATGATCGAAGCATCAGCGGCACCGGACGTCGCTTTCTGGATCGATGCGATTGGCCGGCTGGTGGTGGCGACCGCGGCCGGGATGGTGCTCGGCTGGGAACGCTCGCGTGAGAACCGGCAGATCATGGGCCTGCGGACGCTGGGTCTGGTCGGTCTGGCGAGTTGCATCGCCGTTCAGGCGATCGTGCATAGTGGCTTGCCGAACGTGAACGCCGATGCCGCAGGACGGGCGATGCAGGGCATTCTGTCCGGCGTCGGCTTCATCGGTGCCGGTGCGGTGCTGCGGGTCGGCCAGGGTCAGGAAGTGCATGGATTGGCGACCGCCGCGTGCATCTGGGTGACAGCCACGATCGGCGCGGCAGCAGGGTTGGCGGTGTGGCCGCTCATCATCGGCGGGGTGAGCCTTGCAATGCTCGTCCTGTTCGTCGGCGCGCCGCTGGAACGCCGCATCCGCGAGCGAGCCCGTCTGACGCCGGCCGAGACCGACAGGAAGGATGTCGAGCGCAAGCCGTGATCGCGCTGGACCGCCCGGTGCCCGTCGGCGCCGGGAGGCGGCAAGGCGCTATCAGGACACAAGCGCGGCATCTGCCTGACGCCGGACTTCATCGGCGATCGGATGCAGTTCGGCCGCGGGTCGCTCGCCCACCACACTATAGCCGATCCCGTCGACCGCCCATGTGACCCGGCCCATGGTCCCGCTGGACGTGCTGGTCATGCTCGCGGTCTTGTCGATCTGCATGGGCCTCGTCAGCACCGCAAGTTTCGACGCTTGCGGTCCGTCGTAGAGGAGCAGTGCCGCAGGGCCGTGGGGCGTCGCGACCAGTCGCCCCCCGCCATAGCGATAGCCGGCCGTGCTGAGGTCCGGGATCGTGACGCGCTCACCCAATCGAGCGGAGGTCCATCGGATCAGCATGGCGCGCTGGTCGGGGCCGATCTCCGCCGGTCGTATCCGGTCGGCGGCATAGACACGGAAATTATCACTCGCCTCGTTGGCCAGCGCCGCGATGCCCGCGCGGGGTTCGCCGCTCCACCGCGCGCTCGACCAGCCACCGCCAAACCCCAACGCCAGCAGAAGTGACGCGGCGATGGCGAGCTGCCAACGCGGTTGCCGTTGCCGTCCCCTGATCGCTGCCACGCGCATCGTCGCCGGGATCGGTTCATCCGCGACGGGGGCGAACAGGGATGCAAGGGCTCGCGCCTGCTCCGCCTGCTCTCGCACACGGGCATGCACGTCCGGCTGGCCTTCAAGATAGGCGTCGACCAGGCGCTGCCGCTCGGGCGACAGCCTGCCATCGATCCATGCGGCCAGATCGTCCTCGCCGATCGGGCTGGTCATTGCACGCTCCTCAATCGCGGCCGTTCACCCTCCCGGAGGAGGGTCGCCAGACGGTCGCGCCCCCGCGATATGCGCGACATTACCGTGCCCAGCGGCACGCCGACTACGGCAGCGACCTCCGCATAGGGCAGGCCCTCGACCGAGACCAGGAGCAGCACCGTTCGCTGTTCTTCAGGCAACGCATCAAGCGCGCGCAGCAGGTCGCGGTGGTGCAGGCCTGTGTCCTGATCGGCCGGGCGGCCGAGCGCGGCGTCGTCCACGAGGTGGAGCGGAACCGCCGTACCTCGCCGGCTATGCTGCCGCTGATGATCGACCAACAAATTGTGCAGGATCGCATAGACCCACGGGCGGACCTCCGCACCCCGTCGCTGTCGCCAGCGCCCGACCGCGCGCTCCAGGCAATCCTGCACCACGTCATCCGCCATCACCCGGTCGCGCAACCACGACCGGGCATAGCGGCGCAGCCCGGGGATCAGCGGTTCGATCGCGGCGGCAAGCGGGTCCATCTCAGTCGCGCTGCACCTGCACGATGCGCCCCGGCGCGCCGTTCACCACCTCCGCAACCGCCAGAAAGCGCCGGGGTGTCGCGGTGCTGCCCTGAACGATCTGGCGGATCGGACCCGATGCGTTGACGATCGCCGCACCTGCCGGGTTGCTCATGAAGTTCGCAAGCGGCTCTACAGCGCCGCTGCCGTCCGCATTGGCGGTCAGTACGAGCATGTAAGGCTTCTTGGGCTGCAAACCGGTAACGGCACTCTGCACGACCTGAATGATGCCCTGGTCGAAGAGGGTGATGCTGCTTGCCGTACCTTTGCCGCCAATCGGCCCCATGGTCAGATGCAGCGCCTTGCCCGCTGTGCCGAGCGGCTGGAGATTGTCGGTGCCGGGGCCTGTCGGAACTGCGTTCGACACATAGGCGATCGCCTGCGGTGCCTGTCCGACCGGCACGGTAGCGACGACCGTGTTGCCGGCAGTGTCGATCGCGGCCAGCTCATCGGAATTCTCTAGCCCGACATAAACGCGCCGGCCGTCGCCCGATGGCCAAACACCGTGCGGCATCTTGCCGACCGGAATTGTTGCCACCGGCGTGAAGTCGGACGTGCGGAACACCTTGACCACATTCTCTCCGCCGACCGTCACATACGCGAACTGCCCCTTGGCCGTGCGGGCGAAATTGACATGGTTCGTGATAGGCCCGGTATCCAGCACCTTCAGGATCGCGAAGGGTGGCCGAGCATCGAATGCGACCGTCTTGCCGATGTCCTTCAGCGTAAACCACACTTGCTTGCCGTCCGGCGTCGCGGCGATGTTGGGGCAGAAGGGGCTTGGCTGCGCCACCTGTCCGACCTGCGCGTGGGTCGCGACATCGAACACAGCCAATACCGGATTGAACGAAGAGCAGACATAGCCGTACCGGCCATCGGGAGAGAAGATCGTCATGCCCGGACCACCGGGCGTCTTGATGCGCCCCGTCTCCTTGTACGTCGTGGGGTCGAGCACGGCGATATAATCCTCGCCGCGGACCGTGACCCACACCTCCTTGCCGTCCGGCGTGAAGAACGCCTCGTGCGGACTGCGCCCGACATAGGTCGTGTGCTTGACGGTGTTGGTGGCGGTGTCGATCCACGACACGGCGTTCGATCCGATCGACACGACCGCCAAGGTCTTCCCGTCCGGCGAGAAGCCCAGGCCGTGAACCAGCACCTGTCCCTTGTAGAGCGGGGAGAAGTTCATCGGCTGGGGATCGCCGAGTTTGATGACGCCGAGCAGCCGGTTGTCGGCCGGGTCGGTCACCGACACCGTGTTGGAGAATTGTTCAGACGCATAGACGCGGTCGCGGTGGCTGACGGGCATGTCCTTAGCGTTCCACGGCGCCTGCTGGGCCATGGCGAGGCCCGGTGCGGCGCTCATCAGCAAGGCGGCCGAGCGCAGGATGGTCCGGATCATGTCAGTGCTCCATAGGGCTATGGTGGTCGCCGCCCTGCGTCGGGGCTGGCGTCGAAGGCGGTAGCGGCTGGCCGATCGCCAGCTTCATGGCGGCGATCTCCTGCTGCTGATCGATGATGATTTCCTGCGCGATGCGCTTGAGCTGCTCGTTATGGCCGTAGCGCAGCTCCGCCACCGCCATATCGATGGCACCCTGATGATGCGGAAGCATCATCGCCACGAAGTCGCGGTCGACGTCACCGGACGGCTTGACCATCATGCCCGCCATCATCCGGTCCATCGCGACAGACATCATGGTAGCGTAGCCATCGGCGGGGGCGGCCGCGACTGCGCCGGTAAGTAGGGCCGAAGCCGTCAGACCCAGCATCCAATCTCGTCTACGCATAAGCCTCCAGCGCATCGGTCTCGAAAGCGTAGACGATGCTCGTCGGGGTTTATTCCGTGGCCAAAGCCATTTTATCGGTCCTCACCAAAACGATAGTCTCATGCTTCTGCGGTTGGTTGACCGGGTCGCGGTCGGACAGCATATGCGCAGGCACGGCGATGGATTTCCGCCGGGCCATTCGGTCGAACCGCCCTCGCAAGGGCCGATGATTCCTACCAGGCGCCGCAAGGCAGCAAGGAGGAATCGTGCGCGCGACATTTCGCAATCTCTATGACCAGTTCAACATGGCAGCGTTCATTCGCGATCGCCGCACCCATGCCACGTCGGTACTGCGGTGGGCTTTGATCCTGGTCCCGATGGCCGCAGCGGTGGGAACGCTCTGCGCGGCCTTCCTGCGGAGCCTCGACGCCGTAACCCGGCTTCGCTTCGCCTTTCCCTGGCTGCTCTACCTGCTGCCGATCGGCGGGTTCGTGGTCGGACTGCTCTACCATCTGACAGGGCGCTCGGTCGAAGGCGGCAACAACCTCATCGTCGAGCAAATCCACGAACCGGGGGGCGGCGTGCCGCTGCGCATGGCTCCGCTCATCTTCTTCGGCACGGTCGTGACACATCTGTTCGGGGGATCGGCGGGACGTGAAGGCACCGCCGTGCAGTTGGGCGGCAGTCTTGCCAGCGGGTTTGGACGCGCGCTCAGATTGGATGCGGAAGCGACACGCACCCTCCTTATGACCGGGATCGCGGCTGGGTTCGGCGCGGTCTTCGGGACGCCGATTGCGGGCGCGGTCTTTGCACTGGAGGTGCTGGCGATCGGTCGGGTCGAGTATCGCGCGCTGGTGCCATGCCTGGTCGCGGCGCTGGTCGGTGACTGGACCTGTCTTGCCTGGGGCATTCATCACGGCGTCTACCATGTCGATGCGCTGGTGCCGGTCGACGCGCTGCTCGTCGCCAAGGCCGGTGTCGCCGGCATTGCCTTCGGTCTGACCGGGCTGACCTTTGCCGAGGCCAATCACGCGCTGGGCGGATGGTTGAAGCGCGTGATCCCCTATGGCCCACTACGACCCGTTATCGGCGGGCTGGCCGTGATTGCGCTGGTCTGGCTGCTCGGAACCCGCGACTATCTTGGCCTGGGTACGCTCGCCGCGACACCGGACAGCCTGACCATCGCCAGCTTCTTTGGTCCCGATACGCACTCGTGGAGCTGGGCGCTGAAGCTGCTCTTTACCGTCGTGACCCTGAGCGCGGGCTTCAAGGGGGGCGAGGTCACGCCGCTGTTCTTTATCGGCGCGGCGCTCGGCAATGCGCTCGCGCCGATGTTCGGAGTACCGTCGGGGCTATTCGCAGCGATCGGCTTCGTCGCGCTGTTCGCGGGCGCGGCCAACACACCGCTGGCTTGCACGTTCATGGGGATCGAGTTGTTCGGCGCGGCCTATGCGGTGCCGATCGCAGTCGCGTGCTTCGTCGCCTACCTCTGCTCAGGCCACAACGGCATCTACCTGTCGCAGCGCGTCGCTGTGCCAAAGGTACCTGCCGCACACCTCACACCCGACGCGACCCTGCGCGATGCCCGCACGCACCGCGCTTCTCGCCGGCGCACGCGCGCCTGATCCTGTTTCCTGTCGAAAGCCCGTCATGCCCAATCGTTTCACCGTCCATCACCGCGAAGTCGGGATGCTGCGCATCTATCTGAAACCGTCCGACAAGATCGGCCCGCGTCGCTTCTGGGGGGCAAAGCCGCTCTATCGCGAGCTGATTCGCACCGCGAAGGCGGACGGCATCATCAACGCCGTCGCGCAAAATACCCATTACGGCTTCAGCAATCACGAACCGATCCGGGAGAACGGCTCGGAAATTGCCGATCCGCATCTGACGATCTGTGTCGAACTGGTCGGCGATCGCGATCAGCTCGACCTCTTCTGTCGCCGGCATGGAGATCTGATCGGCGACAAGGTGATCGTCTACAAACGACTGGAGCATTGGACTATCACGCGCAAAACTGAGCTAACCAGAGCCTGATCGGCGTTCCCGTAAAGGAACCTCCAACGGGACGGACCGGACCGGCATAAAAATGCGCCCGATGAACGCCGGAGCTTTCCCAAAATATGTTCCCGAAATATGAGTCCCGAAATTCGCTGTTCGAGTTGGGATAACGGGACTCATGCTGGTTGGTTATGCGCGTGTCTCGACGTCCGATCAGGACCTGACGCTGCAAACCGATGCGCTGACCAGAGCTGGGTGCGAAAAGCTGTTCACCGACAAGGTGAGCGGCGCAAAGCTGAACCGGCCCGGCCTGATCGAGGCCCTCAATTTCGTGCGGGCCGGCGACACGCTGGTCATCTGGAAGCTCGATCGGTTGGGCCGCTCGATCCAAGGCCTGATCGAACTGGCGGCCGACCTCTCGGCGCGCAAGGTCGATTTCCGGTCGCTGACGGATGGGTTCGACACGTCCACGCCATCGGGCCGGCTGCTGTTCCATATCCTTGCCTCGGTCGCGGAAATGGAGCGCGAGCTGATAAAAGAACGGACCCTCGCCGGCCTAGCGGCAGCGCGTGCCAAGGGTGGCACCGGCGGGGGTCGCAAATCGGTGATGACGCCAGACATGCTCGACACTGCGCGCAAGCTGCTTGCGGCGGGCGACAGCCCCGCCAAGGTTGCCAAACTGCTGCAAGTCGGCCGCTCGACCTTCTACCGTCACTTCCCAGCCGGCGAACGACAGCCGGTGTCATAACCGGACGGTTCTGACACCATCTGAATCGTTTTTCCCAATACCCGTACTGTCCACTGTACAGATATTGAGCTTGTCCCTGCTGTTGATTGCTTCTCTCTGGCAATCCGCCTCACCTTCCGGCACCAAGTTACCGAGGGGCAAAATCACGCCTTTCCAGGGGGATGGGGCGGTATGAAGCTGGTAGGCCATTTTGCTGATTTCTTGCGAGAACCTGTAAACCTAAATCAGACCAGAATTGATACGCTTGAGAGTAGCGTGGAAGCCATTAAGGACTTTGTGCGCGCCTCTGACTGGAAGCCGAGGGTCTGGAGTTTTATCGAACAGGGTTCTTGGGCGCACGATACTATTATACGCCCCGTTGACGGTGGCGAGTTCGATGCTGATCTACTTGTCATCGTTGACCCTGTAGAGGGCTGGTCAGCAACGGATTACGTCACGGAATTAGGCAAGGTTTTTAAAGGTTCCGGCGTCTACAAAGATAAGACTGATATCTGGGAATATTGCGTCACCATCACATATGCCGGGCAGCGCAAGATTGACATTGCCCCTTGTGTTCGAGGACGCCTCGTAAAAGACCGCTTGGAGGTTTGCAACAGTAGCAATAACGACTTTGAGCGGTCAGAGCCAGTTTTATATACGGAGTGGATTAAGGAAAAGAACGGATTCTCCGGTTCAAACTCATTTCGTAAAGTCACCCGTCTTTTAAAGTACCTAAGGGATATTAAGGACGATTTTAAATGCTCGTCGGTTTTGCTGACCACTCTTATCGCAGATCGTATTAATTGGTATGACGCGGGGGAAGCGTCGTTCAAGGATGTCCCAACAACACTAAAGACGATTGTAGGCCGCTTAGATGCGTGGCTGTCTGACCGACCTGACAAGCCAAAGGTTGAGAACCCGCATCTTAAAAGTGAGGATTTTGCCGCTGATCTCACTCAGCAACAATACACCGATTTACGCTCAGCCATCAGCGATCTTCGACAAAAGGTTGATCATGCATTTGACCTAAAGGGCAAGTACGCAAGCGTTGAGGCTTGGCGAGAGGTATTCGGAGATCGGTTTGCCAAGGGTGTTAATGTCCTCACCAAAAGTGAGACATTCGAAAGCGCTGAGTACGACGAAGATGAAGGAGTTCTGCTGGCAGGCGTTCTTAGAGAGGATGCGGCTCATGACAATCGCATTGTTGATCTAGTAGGAAAGGTCGGACGCTGGCTTTGGAGCCCTAGCCTCGATCGTCCCAAACATATGAGGCAACCGATCTGGCCACGAGCGGATATCGTGTCTGATCGAGTGACCGTTCTTGCGTCATGGAGCCCTTCCCGACACTCGCCCGAAAAGCACGCCCTCACGGATTTCGAAGAGTTGCCGCCAAACGGAGGGGTTTGGTTCGATGTCGTGGTTAATGCTGGCGCTCGGCTACCAGCGGGTCACTCTGTTCGATATCGGATAACTAATACTGGTGCTGTGGCATTGGCATTGAAGAAGGGTCGCGGTGGTTTTGAAACTCCCCAAGAGGGCAACCGCCGTTGGGAGCCTCTTGAGTATCGCGGAGTTCATTTGGCTGAAGCTTTCATCATTCGGGATAGCGACAGCAAGCTCGTCGGACAGAGCCTACCGTTCCACGTCGTCATTCGGTAAGGGAAGGGCATGACCGGTCTGTCTAATATCCGCTCTACAATCGCTACTAGGCAGAATCTGCCTGAAGCACAGAGACTATTGAAAGCCAGACAGTGGCGTTGGATTGTAGCGGGACGGTGGCAGCTCGCGCAGTTGGTTACCGTTCTGGCAGCACCAATCCTTGTAATTACGCTTGGATTATTCATTCCAGCTTCAAAGCCCTGGATATCGTTCTTTGCTGTCTGCACAACTCTTCTCGATATTTCCTGGATCGATCGTCAATACCGCAAATCATTGAAGATGGCAGCACGAGCAAGCGAACTTCTGGACGTTCACCTTTTTGAGTTGGACTGGAACGGCTTAGCGGCGGGTAAGCAGCCTACACCCGAGGAGACAGACCGCTCGGTTAGAAGGTGGGATAAGTTAAAAAACCCAAATCCGATCAAGGACTGGTATTCTAACGAGGTTGATCGTGCGCCGTTAGGCTTGGCGAGAGCCATCTGTCAGCGGACTAATCTATCTTACGATAGTGACTTACGATCACTTTACGTGACGATCATTAATACCGGTGCGGTCGCTATTGCCGTCTTCGTATTAGCCATCGGTATGTTTAGCACTGCGACTTTTGCGGATTTCGTACTCGCAGGTTGGGTCCCTTCTGCACCGTTCTTATTCTGGGCACTACGGGAGCGCTTTCGTCAGATCGATGCTATCGACGCGAATGCGCCGATTACAACCGAGGCTGAGAAGCTGATAGCGAAGGTAATTGATCATGGCTGTGATGATGAGGAATGCCGCTTTCAATCTCGGTTGATGCAAAACGCGATATTCAGCCGCCGGGCTACGACCGTTCTTCTGCTGCCTGGTATCTACAAATATAGACGTCCGGACGCCGAGCGCGACATGCACGCTGGAGCTGCTTACTGGGTGGATAAAGCGGGTCTATAAGGTGCACGTCGGCTTCGTTATCAGCTTCATGCCTTGCAAGGCGCTTCCCCGTCCTTGCAGGTTCCAAGTTACGGATTTTTCGATCGGCGTCGAAGCGTGGTTTCGCTTATTCTTCTCTCCTACTTTGTCGCACCTGTATTCACCTTTATGATACAGCGAACCGGATTCGCCGTCCGGTCCGCACGTTTCTGGCACGCCTCCATCGCCTGACGATTGGCGGTGACAATTCGATCACCCGCCGCGATATTGGCGAAAGCATCAGGCGCGGCGGTCCGCATCATGCGTTGCCCGCCCTCCCACATCGGCATGGCGAGCGTGCGCGCTGCCATCTTCTCAGGCCATTGCCAGCTCGCCGGGACGGCACGAGCGACGATGCCGGCAAACACAGCCCACGCGATTATGCCGACGACGATCCCGCCGATCGCCGTCCACGCCAGCCAGCGGTTCTGCTCGTCACCGCGGCGTGCTGACACGGCAACACCCTGCAACACGCGCGTTGCGTCGCGCAGCTCGCCGGCCGCGGTTTTCACCGCCTGCCGGTCCTCGGCAACGGCCCCGGTGATCCGGGCCGCGACCTGGCGCGCGACCGTCTCTTCCTCCGCCGCCTTCCTCAGAATTTCGGCACGCTGGTAGGTGGCGGTCGCCAGCTTCGTGATCTGGCCTAGCGTCTCGCTATAGTCGGGCGGTTCGGGCCGGTCGTCACGGGCAGCAATCCCTTCGATCGCGCGCCGGAGCAATGCCAGCTCACCCCGCACGCCCTCGAACGCTTCCGCTGCCGCATCCTGTTCGTGATCGTCCTCGTCCATGTCGCCCCCTCTTTCCCGCGCGAAAGCACGAACCTACCCGAAAGCACGAACCCTACCGGCTCATACCTCTGTCACGCTCCCGGCCCGGTTCGATCGACCGCGCCAGCGCGTCGCCGATCGACCGCTCGCGCCGCATGTCCAGCTTCAGCTCGGGCGCACGACGGCGCAGCGCGGATTCGAGCTGCGGATCGCGGGCAAGCCCCCCCGCCGCATTCTCCATCCGTGCCTGCAACCGTTCGGCACCGACGGTGTCGCCGGCGCGCTCCAGCCCGGCACGCTGGCGCTGCATTGCCTGCCAGCCTTCGACAAACCGATCTGCGCGCGCGTCCGGATCAAGGCGGACACGCTGCTCCTCGGCCATCGCACGTGCCGCGCCTGCCGTGTTGCCGCTCGCCGCCTGTTCGATCAGGTTCGGATCACGCGCCAGCGCTGATGCGAGGTCATGAGAGGCATGGGG
Organism: Sphingomonas flavida; assembly: GCF_036663655.1. Lineage (NCBI taxonomy): Bacteria > Pseudomonadati > Pseudomonadota > Alphaproteobacteria > Sphingomonadales > Sphingomonadaceae > Sphingomonas > Sphingomonas flavida. Next base: position 20,533 of record NZ_JAXOJH010000025.1, on the reverse strand, counting down.
GCGATTAACACTGCCATCCACTCCCTCGCCAGCTCGTCGCAATGCGCTCTCCTGATGCGGCAAGACCGGCAGACCCTGCTCGCGCATGCGGTGGATATCGGCAGCGGCGCGCGCATAGCGCCGAATCGCCGTTGCCTGTTCGGGCAGCATCTCACGCGAGGACAAGGCTGCGGTGTTAATCGCACCCCTTCCAGGGTTCCGATTGCCCAGCCCCGGTCTGTCACCGGTGTTAATTGCCCCCCTTTCACGGCTTCGGTCGCCAAGGGGGGACATAGCACCGGTGTTAATCGGCCCCCCTTGCTCCCTGCCGGGCTTCGGCCTGAATCCGGCAAACATGCCGCGCGCCTTGTCGCGCACCTTCTCGACTATCTGGCGCGCGAGTTCCGGAAACCGGATCTCGCGCCGGTCGGCGAAGGCGCGGGCATGATCCTGCTCGCTCCGCTCCGGTGCATAGTCGCCGGCCATGTCCTTCGACCGGTCGCGCGACAGCACGCGCGCAAGCCGGCCCTGGTCGGCGAAGTCGTCGCGGCCGTAGTGGAGCTGCACGTCGTCGCGATGCCGCGTCATCCCGACATAGCTGCTGTGCCGATCCATGCCCGGTGTCGCCAGCACGTGCCCGCGATCGACGGATACGCCCTGCGACTTGCCGAACGTCGCCGCATAGCCGTGATCGACCGCGGCATAATCCTTCAGGTCGAAGGCGACGCTGCGCCCGCCGTCCAACCGGACGCCCATGCGCCCGTCCTCGATCCGCTCCAGTGTGCCGAGTGTGCCGTTCTTCACGCCCAGCGACCGCTCGTTGCGCAGGAACATGATCCGGTCCCCGGCCGCGAAGTCGCGCTCGCCCCGATCGGCCGCGACGGTCCGGTCCTCGCCCAGCTCGCCGCTCGCCCGCACCCGCTCGCGCGCCTCCTGGTTGAGTTCGCGCACCTCGGCGTTGGTATGGGTGAACATGATGCGGGTCTTGTCCGGCTCGGCCTGACGATCCCGGTCCCAGCGGTCCACCAGCCCGGCCCGGGCCGCCTCGCGCGTGTCGGCCGCATGGACCATGCCGTGCGCCGCATAGGCGTCCAGCGCCTCGACCGTCCGGCCGGTGGCAAAGGCCCGTGTCGCCTCCTTCTGCCAGTCCTCGCGCTGCCGGCGAATCTCCGTGATCTCGGCTGCGCCATGCCGCTCGGTGATTGACCGGAACGCCGCGCCCGCCTCGATCGCCTGAAGCTGCTCGGGGTCACCTACCAGCACCACCTTGGCACCGGCATCACGGGCATGTGACAGCACCCGCTCCATCTGGCGGGTGCCGATCATGCCGGCCTCGTCCACCACCAGCACGTCCTTCGGCCCGAGCTGGTCGCGGCCTTGCGCCCAGCCATGCTCAAGACTGGCAATGGTGCGCGACGCGATCCCCGATCCGCCCTCCAGATTCTCGGCCGCGATCCCGGACAGCGCCGCCCCGCGTACTTGGTAGCCTTCGCGCTCCCATGCCTCGCGCGCGACGCCCAGCATCGCCGACTTGCCGGTGCCGGCATAGCCGACGACCGACGCCAGCCCGTCGCGCCCGGTAATATGGTCAAAGGCGTCGCGCTGCTCGCCGGACAGTACCAGCCCCCGCCCCTCGGCCGCCTCCACCGCGCCGGCCCGCTGCCGGTCGGACACGCTATGATCGCAGCGCCGCGCCAGCTCGTCGCCGGCCTTCTCAAGCCGCGCCTCGGTCGCGATCATATCGCGGGAGGTGAACCGATCCTGGTCCCGCCCGTCCCTGCCAAGCGCCACCAGCTCGGGGCTGGCGCGCACCGCCGCCATCACCCGGTCGAACTGATCCTTGCCGTCCGAATGACGGAACGCGAACGCGGCAAGGTCGCGGCTGGTGAAGGTAGATTGCTGCCGGGTAATGCCGTCGAGCGCGATGCGCGGGTCGGCCGTGATCTTCTCGCCGTTCTCACGCGCGATCCGCCGGTGATCATCGGCGCGCTCGGCATCCTCACCGCGCTCCAGCCGGCGCATGCCCGCCGGGCCGATCTTGTGCTGCGGCTCAAGCTCGATGCCCCGATCGGCATGGCTGCGATGATCGATCCGGCCCTCAAGCCCTAGGTCGGCCATGCGCTCGTTGACATGGGCTGCCCACGCCTCACGCCAGCCCTGCAACAGCTCCCCGCTGTTCCAGTCGCGGTTCTTCTGCCCGAACCCGTCCGGCCCTACGTCGCGCATCGACAGCATGACGTGCGCGTGCGGCTTCGGACTGCCGTCCTTAGCCTTGTCCCAATGCACGTTGAGGTCCGCGACCATCCCGCGCTTCACGAACTGCTCGGCGACGAAATCGCGAGCCAGCGCGATGCCCTGCTTCTCGTTCATCTCGCGCGGAATTGAGAACTCCACCTCGCGGGCAAGCTGCGCGTCCTTGCGCTTCTCTCCTGCCTCAACCTCGTTCCAGAGCACGGTGCGGTCGTTTAAACGCTCCGGTGCTCCTTGCGGCAACATCACCTCGGAGTGGATGACGCCGGCCTTGTTCGAGAAGTCGTGGTCACGTCCCAGCCGCTCGTCGTGCAGCTCGGATGCGGAACGATACGCGGCAGACGCAACCGCGCTGGAGCCGTTCGCACGGCTGATGACCTTGGCGCTGAAATGGTAGATCGCCATCGCAACCGCCATGATGCACTTCTTAGCGCACGTCGGCAACGACGTATAAGCGCGCACTCACGATCTGCTCCGCATCTCCTGATTGACTTGCTGGTTCTTCTGCACGGTTGCGGCTTTACCCACGTGGCCGGGGTGCTAGGATGCTACGGACCGACACGCAGAAGGGTAAAGGCGATGCGGAAAGTTCGCGACTACGACGCCGAACTGAAGGCGCTGGGTGACAAGGCTCGGGCGCTGAAGGCAAAACGGGTCGAACAGCTCGGCCAGCTCGTCACCGCAACCGGAGCCGACGCGCTCGATGCTGAAACCCTCGCAGGCGTGCTGCTCGACGCGATCGGATCGAAGGATGCGGGTGCAAAGGAGGCATGGCGCGCGAAGGGCGCGGCCTTCTTTCAACGGCGCGGGCGCAAGGGTGGCGGCGCTGCTGCAATCGACGGATCGGGCGCTGCGACTGAACCGGGCGGCGACGCTGCGGACGGAAGCGGGGCAACGGCGAACGGATAGCAGGGGCTGGGTCGTGCAACGCCGCGAGCGCACCCGTCACCTGATCGAACTGGGCGGCCTCGTCCAAAAGGCCGGGCTGGTCGATCTCGCCGTAGATGATCGCGCGACCATCTACGGCGCGCTGCTGGAACTAGTCGGCAAGGCAAGGAGCGAGGCTGGCGACGACACGCTGGCATTGTGGAAGCGCCGCGGCCGGCGGGCGTTTGACGCGGAAGAAGCGGAACGGGAGACGGGCGAATGACGACGATCGACCTCGACACGCTGCGGAGCGAAGTCCGCGCGCTCGACTATGTGCGCGGCAGCCCGGCCGAGGACACGATGTGGCGCGAGGACGACGAGGACGCCCGCGCCAACCTCGCGATCGAAGGCATGGCGCTGACGCCTGAGGATGATGCCCTGTTCGACATGATGCGCGACGAACGGGTGCCCCCTACCCTCGCCACGCAAATCCTTCTCAGGCTGCTCGGCCATCCCGATGCCGATCCCGCGCTGGCGATCACGCCGGCGGGCGCGAGCTGATGCCGGCGCGGATCGGGCCGCTATGGGCGCTGCTGATCGGCTTCGTCGTCCTGATGGCGAGTAATAGCTGGCTCAAGGGCATTTTCGGCGTCGGCGAAATCGCGACCGACGTGCCGTTCCTGCTCACCGGCCTGGTCCTGTTCGGCATCTGGAAGTTCAATCGCCGCGGGCGCGCCCGCAACACGCTGATGGGATCGGCTCGCTTCGGCGACGGGCGCGATCTGGCGAAGCTGGAAGGCTCGGGCGATCTCGTCATCGGCCGATCGGGCCGTAACAACAAGCTGCTGCGCTATGACGGCCCGGCGCATCTGCTGACGATGGCACCCACCCGCTCGGGCAAGGGTGTCGGCACGATCATCCCCAACCTGCTGCTGCTCGACCGTTCGGTGATCTGCATCGACCCCAAGGGCGAAAATGCCCGCATCACGGCCCGCACGCGGGCCAGGAAGGGCGATGTGTGGTGTCTGGACCCCTTCGGCGTCTCCGGGCGTCCTGCGGCCCGCTATAACCCCCTGGCATGGCTTGACGCCGCCAGCCCGGACCTCGCGGAAGACGCACAGACGGTTGCCGACGCGCTGGTCCATGATGCGCCGGGACAATCGGGTGAGGCGCACTGGAACGAGGAAGCCAAGGCGCTGATCGCCGGCATCATCCTACACACCGTCATCCACGAGCCCCCTGCCCTCGCCACGCTGGCGACGGTGCGCGACAAGCTCACCCGCGATCCCGCCGGTTTCGCCGCACTGCTCACAGACATGCAGGCCAGCGCCGGCGCACATGGCCTGATTGCGCGCGCCGCCAACCGCCAGCTCGGCAAGTCTGATCGCGAGGCGGCCGGCGTGCTGTCGTCCACCCAGCGGCACACCCACTTTCTCGACAGCCCGCGCATCGTGGACAGCACGTCGGCATCCGACTTCCGGTTCGCGGACCTGAAGGAGCGGCCGGGCACCGTGTTCCTGTGCCTGCCGCCTGACCGGCTCGACACCTATGCTCGCTGGCTGCGACTGCTGGTGAGCCAAGCGGTCACCGACATGGCCCGCTCCCCTGCCCGACCGGACAAGCCGGTGCTGTTCCTGCTCGACGAGTTCGCCGCGCTCGGCCGCCTCGATCCGGTGGAACGCGCGATGGGGCTGATGGCAGGTTACGGGATGCAGCTTTGGCCGATCCTCCAGGACATGCACCAGCTCAAGGCCACCTATGGCGAGCGCGCCGGCACGTTCATGTCCAACGCCGGCGTGATCCAGACGTTCGGGGTGAACGATCTTGCCACCGCCGACATGCTCTCGCGTACGATCGGCGACACCACCATCGAATATCAGACCTTCGGCACGTCCAACCCGGCGAGCATCTTCAGCGACGGCACTCGCTCGGAAAGCGCCAGCGGCCACGTCGCCGCACGCCGGCTGGCGACGCCGGATGAAATCATGCGGATGAACCCCGACGATCTGCTGCTGCTGCGGCAGGGTCAGCACCCGCTCGTCGTCGGCAAAATCCGCTACTATGCGGAACGCGAGTTCGCCGGGCTCTACGATCCGGCCTGATTCCACACACCGGAACACCGGAGGATAGGTATCGGGATAGCGCCTTTTCCTGCCCCTCAACCTGCCCGGCGCTGACAGTCACACACCGCCGGATCGGCTTGGCTTCTCCCGGAAGCCTGCGGCCGTCAGGCCGCTTCTGTGACGGCGTTAGCCGGCACGCAGCAAAGGAGCATTGGCCCTTGGCCAATTCCGCATTCCCCTTTTTTGCTGGTTGAGCGCGCGCGAGGTTAAAGGATTCTGTTAAATAGGAATCGTTAAGAAGGTTAAGGCTCAAAAATGAGCCAAAAAAGTGAGGACTTCTGCGGCTTTCCAGACAGGCCCGGTGGGTGAAACCCCGTGATTCGGTGGGTGATCCCCCGATAGTGCGGTGGGTGATCCCCCGAAGCGATGGTGGGTGAAACCCCGAGCCAACCGACCCCGAAATGGAGCTTTCCGGATCGGTTATCCACAGACAGGCGGCCGGGGGAGCGTCAGGCGGATTGCCTCGACGCAGATTAGTCGACTCACGCCGGTGGGTGAAACCCCGATACTTGGCCTTGCGGTGGGTGAAACCCCGATAGTCAGCGCCGCCCGGCGAGCTGATCCATACGGGCATCTACCTCCTCGGTTCGCTGGCGATCGGCGTCAAAGCGCGCGCGTCGCTCTTCCTCGGCCCGCGCTTTCTCGGCAAGCGCCAACGCTTCCGCTTCGCCGCGACGCTTGAACCGCACCGCGGGACTCTTGTCTGCCGTCTCCGTCAGTTCCATCGTGTAATCGGGGAGCTGGTCGGCCTCGATTACGCGACGAAGCATCCGGTTGAACTCCTTGGGCTGCGCATCACTGCCGGTCTTGTCGCGGAGCAGCTCGACGCGACACACCCACCCACCCTGCTGCGATCCGACGTGCTTGCGTCCGATGCGATACAGCGCACGCTCCAGCCCGCCCGACAGGAGGAAATAATCGGGGTGCATGGTCAGCAACGACTTCTCGTTGACGATCCCTTCGTAAACCCAATCGGACAGGGTCAGCGTCATGCCGCGGGGCTGTTCGGTATCGGCGTCGGTGTCGAACGTCCAGCTATCCAGCCAGTTGAAGCCAGCCTTCTGCCGCCGTTTGGTGGCGCGAATAGAGGTCGTGATGCTGGTGGTCTGAAGCCGGAGAAGCGCCGCCTGTAGCTCCTGATAATCCCGGCCGCCGGTGCTGCGCTTGATCGCGCGTAACAGGTCGTAGGGCGTCGTCGTCAGCGTGCGAGGCAGGTCGTTCAGGCCCTGCTGCTTCATGCGGTTGAGCGTGGATGCCGCCCATATCAGAATATCGGCATCCCATATCGTGGCCATGCCGTAGTCGGGGATCGCCTGCACGCGCACCCACGCCTCGCCGTCCGGGCTCTTGTACTCGATCGGCTTCAGGCGCTTGCGCTTCTGGAGCGAGAAGAACGGCCGCTCCATGACCTCCCGTTGGTCGCGAAGCGGAAGGTCGCCCAGCGCCGGGATGAAGAGGTCGAACTCGGGGTTGGGATCGCGTCGCTTGGTCACGGCGCAAACCTGGTATGGCCTCGCTTGACCAGATACTGGCGGAGCAAGCGTTCGGTGATGACGGTCAGCGGCTCACCGCCCTCCTCGACGCTGAGCTGACGCAACGCACGGTGCATGTCCTCGGGAATGTGGATCAGCACCGGCTTCTTGCCCGGATGGCTGCTGCGGCGCGCGGGTGTGGCCGGCGCCGGCGCGTCGGCGGGCCGCTGCGATCGGCGCGAGGACACAACCGGGCGCGGCTCGGGCGCGGTATCGGCAACGGGGACCGGTGCCGGCTCCACGGCTTCGTCATCGAAGATGCCAGCGAGCGCAGAAGGCTTGCGCGCCATTATGCTGCCTCGCTTACTGGCTTAGTCGTAAAGCCGCTTAGTCGCTTAGCCTCGGCGTAGCTGGCGCGCAGCTCGGCCGCCGCCTTGCTGTCGGGCTCGGTTTCGCTCGCGGTGCGTCCCAGCGGCGTCGCCTTGTAGAAGTCCTTGCGATAGTGGAGCCGGCTGTCGAACAGCGTCACGCCCTTGGCCGCAAAGCCGGCGCTCGCCTCATGCCCTTCCCCACCCTGGTGAGGCACCTGGGTGAGAATGACTGCGAACGGCGTGCCCGCCTGCTGCACCTGCTTGACCGTCTGCAACACCGAATGAACGTCGAGCCCGCGCGGCGCGACGGGGATGATAACGAAATCCGCCTGCTCGGCCGCGAGCATGGCAATGTCCTTCGAGTTCGCCGGCGTGTCGATGATAATAAGGTCGATCTTGCCGCTGCTGCGCCCACGCGAGACGTGGAGCGGCAGGCCCGCGACGCTGCTGTCCTTCACCATCACGTCGTCATCGTCGCGGCGCTCCGACCAGTAGAGCGCCGATCCCTGCCGATCGTCGGCATCGAGGATTACGACGGCTGCCCCCTCCCTCGCCGCCTCGACGGCGAAGCCGGTCGATAGCGTGGTTTTTGACTGCCCGCCCTTCTGCGCGATGATAGCCCATACCTGCATAGCTACTGCTCCTCACTAAGCGGCTAAGCGACTTATGCCGCTTAGCCGCTTAGTCGTAAAGTCTCTTAGTCCTTATCTTCACCGGCACCTTCGTCGGCGTCTAGCGGATCATGACGCATCGCACCGTGCCCTTCGACCGGACACACCGGCGCGCCCACTTCCTCCAGCCATTTGCGCGCGGTCCTCACCGTGTAGCCGCACGTCTTGCACTCGCATTTGAGCAACCGCGTCGCCTGCTTTTTCGGCCGCGTCGTCTCGCCGCCGGTATCGAGCCGGGCATGGGGAAGGGGGCCTGCAACCGCGAGGATAGGCGCAACCGCCGCAAGGAAGGCGTCGCCCGGCGTGGTGGCGGTCATCTTCCCAGCCAGACCCAGCCCTACCGCAATCCGTTTAAACGCCTTCCCGTGCCCGGCTGGGATGCCGACTGCGGCGTGGACCAGTTCGTGCGCGAGGATCGCCGCGATCTGCGCCGGCATGGCGTCGGGGGCATGCGCCAAGTCCGGCCGGATAAAGATTTCAAAATGGCCGTCACCGCTGCAACGGTTGTCCCAGCACTCGCCGATTGCGCGGCCCCGCGCGCCGCGGCTGGTAAAGCCGATTGCGACGCGAACGCGGGAGGGCAGGGGGGCGTCCAGCACCTCGAACAACGGTGCCATGCCGATCGCCACGCGGTTCAGCCAGCTCTCGCGATTGTCGTGATCCATGTCCCGTCTTCCTTCCTTGCATCGCTATCGGGCGATGGCCCTCGGCCATCGGCCCTGCCTCGTGGCGAACAGCGGGGGGTGAGGGGGCAGCGGGAGTCTGCCGGGGTGGTGCGGGCGCACGGAGCAAAGCGGAGGAGCCACGGCCCGGCTGATTGCCGTTGCTGGGAGAGGGGGGCGGCGCTCCCCTCTCCCCTCCCCGACAAGCCTACGTCGCCGGCGTTGCCGGCGTCGCTCGGCGGGCGTGTCCGCGCCCGCTCGCGCGAGCGATCGTCACCCGCACGGGGCGAGACGCTGCAAGCGGCTCGATCGGAGCGAAGCGGAGATAGAGCGCGATCCGGAACGGACGCGCAGTTCCTGCTTATTAGCTTAGTCGCTTATTGGCTTAGTCGCTTAGCCTACTCGCGTCAGAGCAGGGCACTGGATCGTCCAACGACCCGGTTCATGTCGTCGCCAAAGACCGAAAGTGGCCGGTACAGGTCCGTTCCGTTGATGTTGACGGCGTGCCGCTCATCGCCCGTCGCCAATACGCGGTTCATTACTGCCGCGTGGGTCGCGTCGGGCATATAGATCGCCGAAAAGCCCATACGCTTGTAGAGGCTCATTCTGGAGCTGGTCCAGAACTCCTCCGGCTCCTTGAAGAAGCCGAAACCGACCCCTTCGATCGAATTGGCGGAATACAACAGCCGCTCGCGCGCGACCTCGCTCTTGATCGATATCACCAGGTTGGTCGGGGCACAGGGTATCAGAATATCGCCCAGCGCCTGCAAGGATGCCATCTTGCCGCTGTTCATGAGAACATGGCCCGGCATTTTCCATACCGGCCATCCCGTAGCGTCGGTGAACATGGCAGGAATGCCGGCGCTGGTCAGAACTTCGCTGCAAAGCGATTCCATGATCGCCCCGCCAGCTCCACACGGCATGGCCGGACCCGGATTGAAGCCTGGCCCCTTATGCGGATGCTGTATGAGGAAGGCGTCATGCACATTTGCTGACGTAATAGGCGTGCCAAGGGTAAGCTCGCAGAAGTGAACAATGGCCCTTGCGGACGAGGGTATCTTGATCTGGTTGTAGAGGCAGGGGCACGCCCTGAGGAGTCGGTCAAACGCTGCCTTGGGCATAGGTATCTGCTGCGTCTGCCACGGGAATAGCAGGTTCGGCACCGGACTTGGCGGCACTGTGGGGCCATTGGAGAAGTTCGCATTCAGCCACGCCGCTGCCGCGGCCTTGGTCCCCGCCTGCAAGCCAAGGGCAGGATGATCGACTATTTGCTGCCAGCTCAGCGGGTTTGGGGCCGCCGGGCAATGAGGATGAAGACAAAGCACATCGCACGATAGCGAGCCGCACCAACGGCGTTAAGGCTTTGCCCGGCAGGACGACAACGGCGCTCTCCTGCCTCTATCGGCGTCGCATCACGGCCACGCCGGGGACTTTTAGGGTGAACCTGGCCCAATTCCGTGAGCGGTCGTCACCCGCAGGGCGAGGGGCCGCAGCCAGCCGAAACTGCCACGCCGGCTCCCACCCATACATTATCGAAACTATCTTGATACCTTGCCGTTTTTATCGCATATATGGTGATACTAACAGGGAGGTATCCATGAGCGACATTGTAGCGGTATTCACGTCGAAGTCGGTTGAGACAATTTTGGCGGACGGGGGGTCGCAATCTTGGGCCTTGGATCGGGTACGCGCCTCAAGGTGCGATTATCTGGTGGTATGCCGCAATGCCAACGATCAGCCTGAAGGCCCGGAACCGCACGGGTCCGCATTTCTCGTCGGCAAGGTGTCCGACGTGGTGGCCTCCACCGAGACGGCGGGCCGCTACAAGATACTCATTAGCCACTACGCACTTGTGACCTGGGAGGAGGAGTGGGGAGGGGCGCGCAACCCGGTCGCCTATTGGAAGGACAGCGACTACACGGACGATGAGGGCAAGGTGCGTGACTTCAAGGCGCTCGACTTCAAGAAGGTTGAGGATTTTGCGGTGGATCGGGCCGGGGACGATGCCCCCGCCAGCCTGACGATCGCCGCGGCGAAGGCGGGCCTGGCAGCAACGTTCAATGTGCCCGAAACCGCTATCGAAATTACGATCCGCGCCTGAGCCGTCAGGCGCGGCGGGCCGATACATTCAGCAAAGTCACCAAGGCATGGCGAAAGTCCCCCCGCGCGGGGGGCTCGCCATCGCCCGCTTCGAGCCAGTCCAGCCCGGAAAAACGCGGGTCATAGGGGTGGTGGACCCTGCTACGGGCAAATAGGTCGAAAGCTGTCGAGACATGCGGCGGCGGCTCGGTAAGGGAAATCTGCCCCGTACCCGCAAACCACTCGTCCATAGCTTCAATGAGGCCAAACAGCGCCCGCAAGGCCGATGGACTTGCTGCAACCGGACGAAGGAACGGGGGCCAATCGTGGGCGATGGCGCGTTCGGGCACATCGGCCGGCAAGTGGCCCAGCTCCCGCCGGAGATTGTCGATCCAGCGGAGCTGCGGACGATCATGATTGAGGCGTGCCATGTCAGCCCCCGATCGGCAGCAACCGTACATCGCCGATGAAGCTCTCCAGCGTCTGAAGGTGTGGGCGAACGTCCCTGGGAAATGTATCGGTAATGCCGGCAGGCACCACGAGCTGCACGCCCGCATTGGTCATCTCGCGGAACTGCGGCTCGGATACGCCTTCCTGCAAGGTCAGCAGGTGCTTGGCAGGAATGCGATCGGCCTCGTTGAGGATTTGCCGCCAGCGGTCCTTGCACGTCGTCTTCACCGCCAGCATCCGTAGCCGGTCGGCAGGGAAATCTGCGTCGCGATAGGCGGCAACGGAGGGGAACAGGAAGTCGGGTCGCTTGCCAGGTTCGGATTCCGGCTGATGGGCGAAGTGTGTTCCTTCGATCAGCCGCTCCTCCATGAAGATCGCGCGGGTATGCAATTCCAGCGATCGGCCGGACCTCGCCTTACGGCGCTGGAGAACGGTCTGAGCACGGGCGATGAAGTCGTCCACCGACGCGAACCCGGCCTGTATGTGCGGCAGCTCGATAGCCTGTTCGACGCTGCGGAAAATCTCGAACTCGCAATCACGGCGACGCATCAGCCGCTTGTCGGGATCGAGGCCGGCGTCAGCGCGCAGCTCGACGGCCTTGCGGATGATATCGACACCGGACGGAAACTTCGTCCGCCATGCCGCCGGGATTTCGTCGTCGGCGAGCCAGCAGTTCGCCCGCACGGGCGGCCCCTGCAACAGGCCGAGCAATCCGCCCTGCGCCGGCGGCCACAGCAGCCATTTGCCTGGTTCAACCGGACCAATGCGATCCTCAACCAGATCCTCTTCCGTTTCGTGCCGGCAAACCCAGACATGGCAGTCGGCCACCTCGGGCGGCGCGACCTTGCGGAACGCGAAGATGGTCAGCGCACCGGTGCTTTCCGGATCGAGCAGCGCAGACGCCCCACCCCCGAAGTTCGTGACCCTCGTTTCATCACGGCCGCGCTTGGCGGTCGTGTCGTGATAGTGGTTGTTATACCAGACCGCTCTCACCTCCCGGTGGTCGGCATGGGAATCGACGTACAGGCTGAACCATACGTCAGGGTTCTTCACGTCCTTGCGGTTGAGTGCAGGAAAGATCGGGAACAGCACCTCGCGCGGGATGTAGGGGCCGGCCTGATGGCTCTCGTTCGCCAGTGTGTCGTTGCCCGACAGGCGTTTCACGTACCAGACGAAGCCCGGGCCGCCATATTCGTCCAGCCACTCGACAAGATCACCCACCGGCACGCAGCGTCCCCCTGATCTCCCCCTGTTTCCGATCGGAGCGGAGCCAGTCGGCCGCGAGTGGCATGACGGCGTCCGCCCCGATCCGGCCGGGGCCTTTCATCGAGCATTCCCAGATTTTCAGCACGCGCCATCCGGCATGGTCAAGCGCAGCCTCCACTTCGGCGTCGCGCTCCTGATTGCGCCCGATCTTCTGCCGCCAGAAATCCTGCCGGGTGCCCGGCCAGCGGAACAGCGGGCAGTCATGCGCATGCCAGAAACAGCCATGAATGAAGATGACCGCGCGCCACCGTGACAATACCATGTCGGGCTTGCCGGGCAGGGCGCGATCGTGGAGCCGGAACCGGAAACCAAGGGCATGAAGGCCGCGCCGCACCACCAGCTCGGGTTTGGTGTCCTTCCCCCTGATCCCGGCCATCATGCGGCTGCGCGTCGCCGCATCGACTATATCACCCGGCAAGCGCCAGCTTCCGCTGAAGCCGTTCCGGCGCGATCTCGGCGCGATCGACAAGCCACGGCAGCATATGCTCGGCGACCGCCTTCACTACCGGCACCACGACGGCGTTGCCGAACTGGCGATAGGCCTGCGTGTCGGACACGGGAATGATGAAGTCGCGGCCATCGGGTTCATCGAACCCCATCAGCCGGGCACACTCGCGCGGCGTCAGCCGGCGGGGGTTCTTTCCCTTTTGCTCGACAAGGATTTCCGATCCATCCTTGTAATACCGTGCCGACAGGGTGCGGGCGACGTCGTTCGGTCCGACCAGTCCGAACCCAAAGCCGTTGCCCGCTGCCTTGTGCTTGTCGGCATACCCCTGGAGGTATCGCCACAGGTGATCGGTCAACGTGTACTTTTCCGACACCGAAGCGATGTTGCCCCGGGTGTAAGGGGAGTCCAGCTCCTCGGTGCCGTCCTCTGGATGCAGGATGGTGCCGAGTTTTGGCCCGTTGAGCATGTCGGGCAGCACGAGGTCCGCGAAGGTGAAATCGTTCGGATCACGGAAGCCGACTATGAAGATGCGCTCGCGTTGTTGGGGCACGAACGCCTTGGAGTTGATGACCTTCCAATGGACCTGATAGCCCAGCTCGGCCGTCAGCGTGCGGTGGATGACCTCGAACGTCCGGCCCTTGTCGTGGTTGACCAGATTCTTGACGTTCTCCAGCAGGAACGCCCGCGGGCGGTGGTGCTGGATGATTTTCGCCACGTTGAAAAACAGCGTGCCCTGCGTCTCGTCGGCGAAGCCGTGCGGCCGGTTGAGCGCGTTCTTCTTTGACACCCCGGCGATTGAGAAGGGCTGGCACGGGAAGCCAGCCAGCAGCAGGTCGTGTGCCGGGATGCTCTCCACCGGCACCTTGGTTATGTCGCCGGCAACCTCATGCTCGCACTCGTAGTTGGCGAGGTAGGTGGCCTGCGAATATTTGTCCCACTCACTGGTAAAGACGCATTCGCCATCCTCATCGAAACCGCGGCGCAGGCCGCCGATACCGGCGAACAGGTCGATGAAACGGAAGGTTTTGCCCGGCGATTTCGTCTGCGGCTTCGCCGCTCGACTGTCGCGGATCATCGTGTCGAGCAGCTTCACGGCCGCCCGGCGTGGCCGCGTCAGCCCGCGCTCCCAACGATAAACCGTACTGCGGGAAAAACCCGCCAAGTCGGCAAGGGCATCTACGCTGATGCCGGCGCTGGTACGAAGACGGGAAAACTCGGATACGGACGGCAAGCAGCACCTCTGGGAAGATTTGTGCCACAATGACGCTATGATTCCCTACAAGCAAGAACAAAAAGGAACCACTCGGCATTCCCTGCCCGCCGTTCATCGCAAAGCTGCTTGCTTCATATGTTCCTTATATGTTCTCCTGCGGCTATGCCAAGCGTCAGCCCCGAGTCTGTCTCTGCCGCCATCCGTTCGGCTCCCGCCTTTGCACGGCTTGGGCTGTCGATGCGTGATCCACACTATCGTGAGCGCGCAATTTAGGCGCTATCGCTGGCGATCGTTGAAAAGCTGGAGGCGCCGACGCCCGTGCACGACATCAACCAGATACCGCTGCCGTTCTGATCCGATGCGTTTCCTAGTCATGCCTAGGCAAGGAGTGACAGCTTCACGGGGTGCCGGCCAGTCGTAACCGAAACGATAAACCGACACCCGTGCAGCGGCTATTTAGAGAACGCCTTTGTATAGTAATTCGTGAATTTTGCGGCAGTGAATCTGTGGCTGTCGAGTATGGCCGCTACCCCCGTCACATCATTGAAGGTCCCAAGCGCTGCAACCGAACTACCAAACGATCGAATAGACTCTCTTAATGTTCTCAGCTTTTCATCATCGACTATCCGCATATCCGCAGATGGAGACGCCTCCTGCTGAAACCTACTCACTGGTTCGATAAGGATGGGTGTATACGTGCAACTGGCATCATAGTTTCGAAGAAACCACGAAACAGACCCAAGCAGCTGATTGCAGTGGTCTTTAGAGATCAAACGCCCATCGTTCTTCACCCCCGATTTGCACTCGATGACGAGGAAGTGCAAACCACCTACGGCCCACAGGTTGTCCGGCCCACCATCTCGATACTCGTTGTCGGGTCGCTGCGAGCCAAACCCAATCAACTTGCCTAGGTCACGTATAGAGGCTTCGAAGCGCTCGGTACGGTGCTCGTCCCATACCAAGTCGTCCGCAAGCGCGTTTGCGTGAAGGACTAACTGGTTGGGATTGATAAAGCGCGAGGAAATGAAGGAAAGGCTCGCTTCGGCTTGGCCTGCGGGTGCGGTAATGCGGGTATGGGTAATACCTGCAATCGGCTTTATCACACGCCGATTGTCAGAAACCGCGGATAACAGAACGGCTTGGGCACTAGCAGGATCGGTTATCGTCGTGGCCTCTGCCAGCTGCTGCTTTAGATAACCCCTCACGGATCGATCACTTTCAGTATTTACTGCCTGTTGCAGCTTCGATTCCGCCTGCTTGCTTTGTGCCATTGCTAGGAGGTCGAACGCTTGCCTCTGCAAAACAATAGAGGGATTTACTCCGCTATCCTGCCCTTCGGGCGCGTGCGCGAGGCGGGACCGCCCAGCTTGCCACCACTGGATGTCGCCCTCGATACAGTAGTTCAAAAGCGGGCGAAGTGCGCTTGCCGGTTGGCCTTTGACCTGCTGTGTAACCTCTCGCCCTAAATCTAACTGAGCAAGAGTCGCAGGGGTGAACATAGACCTTGCTGAAGGTTGATTAATTCTCTGAGCTAAGCGATTTCCTAAGAG
This sequence comes from Sphingomonas flavida, assembly GCF_036663655.1. Classification (NCBI taxonomy): domain Bacteria; kingdom Pseudomonadati; phylum Pseudomonadota; class Alphaproteobacteria; order Sphingomonadales; family Sphingomonadaceae; genus Sphingomonas; species Sphingomonas flavida. The sequence continues at coordinate 5,132 of NZ_JAXOJH010000025.1, read as the reverse complement.
CAAGACCGCGCAACGGTCCTCGGATGACCGCACACCGCGCCCCATACCTTGTTCGACCTTTTGAACCTGACGGAGCAACTCTAAATCTGTGCCCTCCAAGACCGAGGATTCAACTCTATCGAGTAATCCTAAAAACTCGGGCAAGCCATCGATTATCAGCAATCGGCAAGCATCGTCAGGTAGATCAACCCCATCATACCTGTTGACTAGAACAGTGATTCCTACATGCTCACCCCTTTTCAGACGATCAACGCCAGCCGCAATTGAATCTGTCTTTAGCGTTTGACCCGCCACATCTGACCAAAATGCCGCTCTACGATCGGACGGCACGATAACGGCAACGTTTTTCGTTCTAGCGATATCGACTGCAAGAGTCTTGATATCACCCTCTACGATGTCAGTATTTATTTCCTGCGGAATCACGATCATGCGATCACCTATCTCACCAGCCCCCTTTGGCTTGATAGGCGACGAGACCATCGCCGGGTCAGCATCCAGTTTCGTGACAAGGACGCCATCGTCGGCGAGCGTGGCGGTCATATAAATCCGTCGCTTCGCGTGTTGGAACGCGGCTATCCTTTCAATCGGTATACAGCGCGGAGCTATTTCCAATCCGGCCCCGCCAACCGCACATTGGCAAATCGCAATTACGTCCTTCAGCAACGGCCATTTGAAAAGCAGGCCGTCATCTTCGCGATGAGAGTGCAGAACAGCAATAACTTGCTCGCGTTTTTGATACCAAGCCCAGAATGGAATAAGCATCAAAGCTTGAGGATCGCCGTTCTTCAATTCTATCAAGCCGACCTCAGATTGAGCTCTCAGATCTTCTTCAAAAATCTTAATAATTTCGTTAAAGACCGGATGGGCGGCTGGCAGTGATATCGAGAACTGATCATCGACGGTCGATAGACATGCATGTGCATCATCTATAACAACAGATCCTATCTGCTTTCTTATACCGCCAACACCGAATACGGACCTTCCGTTTACTAGCTTATGTATGTTGATGACAAGTATGGTGCGACCAGCCACAAATGCTGGATCATCGGCGTCGCCAGTTGCGGCTATGCCCAAATCGTTTGCTTCCGTTAGAACCTGATGGAGAAGGTAGTTGTCAGGAACCACATAAACAGCTGGCCCAAATCCCTCGTTAAGACAGCTTTGCAGGGCTAATAAACCCACAAGCATCTTACCAGAACCCGTGTTCATCTTGATGGTGTTATCTCGACGCCCCCGAAGGTCGAACCACTTATCCAAAACCTCGCCTTGGTTCGCAGACGGAAATCGGAAGCGTGGATGTCGAACGAGAGTGGTGAAGATTTTCCGAGGTTCGAGAACCGGACTGCCGTTGCCGCCACCCCCGCTCAGTGCGTTGAAATCTAGCATTCGTGATCCCCAACCTGTCTGCTACCGCCTTCGGAGAACACCAGACTATCGGGTACGCCCAAAAAGAACACTGCTGCGAAATCAATCAGGCTCGCAATTCCTTTGAAGGGCGCCACTACGATGAGCCGTTTGTCGTCACGGACGCACCATATCCGTGCCTATTATGTGACGATCCCGATTATGCTGACGAGTGATTGCGCGCCGGCGAGTGACCAGCTCGTGACCCCTTTGCTCCGCTCGCAACCGATGTCCGCTCGCGATGCGCACGCAGCACGCGCTGCACGGTCGATCGCGACACGCGAAATAGGCTGGCGAGCTGGGCAGGGGAGCCTTGACCGGCTTCCGCCTTGGCGATGATCTCGGCGCGCTGCTGGCCGGTAAGGCTCGGCCGGCGTCCAAGGTGCCGGCCGGCGCTGCGGGCGTGCGCCAGCCCGCTCATGGTCCGCTCGCGGATCATGGCGCGCTCGAACTCGGCGAATGCGCCCAGCATCTGCGTCATCAGCCGGCCCGGCGCGGTGGTCGTGTCGATCGCCTCGGTCAGCGACCGGAAGCCGGCACCGGCCGCGGTAATTTCCTCCAGCGTGAACAGAAGGTCGCGGAGGGATCGGGACAGCCGATCGAGCTTCCACACCACCAGCACGTCGCCGGGTGTCAGCGCTCCGATCGCGCGTGCCAGCTCGCGGCGATCGGTCTGGCCGCCCGATGCTTCCTCCTGATAGATCGGATCGCACCCCGCGTTTGTCAGCGCGCGGAGCTGAGGAGCGAGGTCCTGGGTGTCGCCGCGGGACACCCGCGCATAGCCGATTTCCATGCGTGTATTCTGACACGGGGTTGTGACACCTGCAAACCCGCGGAAAAGCTAGGGGAGGGGTTTGGTGTCACAACCGGACGATAATGGTCAGTCCTGAACGATGCTGGGTGGGAAGTCGCGCGCAGCATGAAGGGCGAGCGAAGTGAGGAGCGGGCGGGGGGCATACCCCCCAAAAGGCGGCGACCAATTATCCCTGCAAAAGGGTCCGATTAACACCGAAGCTTCGGAGGTAAGGGGAGCCCGGTTAACACCACCCAGCGGCTCCCAGAGGGGGGTCCGATTAACACCACCCAAGCCGCGGAGAACGACGGGGGCTGTTAAGAAACCTACGCTCTCTGGCCCGCCTGTCCCGATTGGGATGGTATTTCGGGATTATGGAAGTAGATCGGTTAGCCGGTTCCACCTGAGACATCAGGAGCCACTTTGGGGTCCGGGTCCTGCGCCTTGCCGGTCGCGGGTGCCACCTTCTGGCTCGGCATAGCGGTGAGATAAGCAACGATCGCATCGACGTCCTTCTCGGCCACTGGCGCCTTATACACCTCACGCATCTTGGTGACGGTCGCCTTCCACTGATCCGCCGATAGCGCAGGCTGGGTCAGCGCCATGCTGGCTGAGTGGCACGAGGTGCAATTGGCATTGATGACGTCGGCGTGCGGACCGTCGGGGTAGGTCGCGTCGTCGGCCGGCAGGTCGACGCTGGTCGAGGCAAGCGAGAAGCCGCGCGCTGACACGCTGGCGGCCGGTGCCGGCTCAGACATCTCGGAGATCGGAACGGGCGCCTTGCGGCTGCTCGGCGCGCCGATCGAGACGAGGATGATGCCGGTCAGGCCGATCAGGCCAGCAGCCATCATGCCGGGAGACGGAGTCTTCATGATTTGCTCGCTCCTCAGGCCGCGATGATGGTGGTGGTTTCAATGTTGCCGCGCATGAACCCGCCGGGATTCCAGATCGGCTTCATCGGCTGAGCGACACCGTTGGTGTTCCAGCAGCGCACCATGATGGGGTTAGGCCCGCGTCTCAGCGGCACCCGCCCGTCCCAGCGCCGGAAGCTGTACCTGCCCTCGTCCGCTCCGAGCGTCATCCTGTACCAGGTGCGGCCACCGTCCGACGACACATCGACCTTGGCGACGCCGCAATCGCCGCCCATTGCGATGCCGCCGACCGGGATCGACGCTTCATAGGCGATCGCCTGACCATCGGGCAGGCTGGTCATCCAGCTACGCGGGATCATGCGATTGATCGGTACGGTCGGGAAGTCCTTGGCACCGGGCGCGACATTCGCGCCGGGTGTCGCGGGGATCTTGTAGGCCTTGGCCATCCAATACTGGTCGTCAGGGCCGGGCAGTACCTCGATCGCGTTCAGCATCTTGACCCAATAGGTCGAGTACCAGCCCGGCACGATCAGCCGGCAGGGAAAGCCGTTGAGGAGCGGCAGTTGCTCGCCGTTCATGCCGAAGGCGATCATGACCTCGCCGTCGCGGGCATGGTCGATGTCGAGTGCCTTCTCGAAGTCAGGAGCGCCCGCCACGACCGGCTGATCGAGAGCGCCGAAGCGCACCTGCACCGCGCCTGCCTTGACCCCGGCGAGGTCGAGCACGTCGCGCAGGCGAACGCCGAGCCACTTGGCGTTGCCCATCGCGCCATTGCCCCATTGCGCGCCGGCGACGCGCGGCTGGAACAGCCCGCGGCTGTTGCCCGAGCACTGGTTCACCGCCGCCATCTCGACCCGTGGAAGGCGCAGCAGCTGAGCGAGGCTGATCGACAGCGGCCGATTGACGTGGCCGAAGACGTTGAGGCGGAAACTTTCGACGTCGATCGAGGTCGGTATGTCGGCCCAGTGCCAGCGGACGAAGAACTGGTCGTTGGGCGTGAACACCGACTTGTCGAAGACCTCCATCGGCGTCTCCAGCAAGGGTGGATGGACGCGCTGGAGGATCATGCTGCCCTTGCCGGGAAAGGCGCTGGTCATCGGCCGCTCGGCATTGCCGCCGGGCAGCTTCAGGTCGACGAGCTGCTGCGCCAGTGCCGGCGCGGCGGCAAGGCCGGCGGTGCCGAGCGCGGCATGGCTGAGGAAGCGGCGACGGCTGGTCTCACTCGCCAGCCCGGCGTCGAAATTGTCCATGACAAGGCTCTCCTGTGGCCAGTCACGCTGGCGGATCGAAGGGGCATTCTGCAAGTGATCGGACCGACTGATCCGATCATCATGGCGGATCAGTTCGGGGTGGCGATGCAGGGCGAGACGAACAGGTTGCCCCGCCATGCACCGGCTAGCGTCTTGGCACCGACCAGCAGCCACATCGCCGCGAGCGCAACCGTCAGCACCGTGCCGACGATACCGAAAAACATAAGGTTCAGCGTCGTGCCGAGGCGGAAGGTGGCGACGGTGTAGACGCCGAGCGGGAAGGTGTAGCCCCACCAGCCGAGGTTGAACGGCACGCCCGCGCGCCAGTAGCGGATGGTGATAAGCGTCGCGAGCGCCAGCCACCACAGGCCGAAACCCCAAAGGCAGAGCCCGGCGACAACGCCGATCCCCTGCGCGACGGTGCCGACGCCGGCTAGCCCGTGCGCGGTGAGGATCGCCGGCGCATCCGCGCCGAGCACCAGCATGCCCAGAGCACCCGTGCCGATCGGCCCCAGCGCCAGCCAGGAAGATGCCGCCATGCTTTCATGCGGCAACTTGTGGAGTGCCATGCGCAGGATGAGGATGGCGAGGATGCCAAACGCGACCGGCACCGAATAGGCCCACAGCACATAGGAGGTCGCGAGCGTCACTATCTGCGCGTGGGGATCGGTTAGATGCGGCGCGAGCAGCCCGCCGCTGGCGCCCGCCACTTCGGCAGCGACGACCGGCAGCAGCCATACGGCGGTCATGCCGTCCAGGCTGTGCTCGTGGCGGGTAAACATCAGGTAGGGGATCAGCACGCCGCAGGCGAGC
>NZ_JAXOJH010000024.1:31543-36883 GCF_036663655.1 Sphingomonas flavida | reverse complement strand
CTCGTGCTCACGCAGCACGCCTATGATCTGATCCTCGGTAAAACGGCCTCGCCGCATCGCTCGTCTCCATCTGACGAGCTAACTTACCAATGGCATGATTTCCGGGGAGCAGGTCACGTTCGTCATCGACACCTACGCTCGCCGGATCGTTGGCTGGCGCGCCAGCCGGAGCGCACATGCCGGCTTCGTCCTGGATGCGCTCGAGCAGGCGCTACATGACCGGCGGCCGATACGGGGTGGCGGCCTCGTCCACCATTCCGACCGCGGCAGCCAGTACGTGTCCATCAAGTACACCGAGCGCCTGGCCGAAGCGGGCATCGAGCCATCGGTCGGAAGCGTAGGCGACAGCTACGACAACGCTTTGGCGGAAACCATCAACGGCCTCCGGCAAACCCGGCGCGGTTCAGCCCGTGGTAGCCACATGCCCCATCGCCTCGCGGTCACAGCAGTCGAGTGCGAAGGCGACACGGACCTTCTCGCCGTTGTCGCAGGCAATCTCCAGCCCGTCCGAACACCAGCGGGTGTTGCGCTGGTCGACGGCGACGCGGCCGTCGTGACGGCGTTCCTCGCGCTGTTCGCCGCCTCGCTGGAGCAGCAGGCCATACACTTTCATGATGCGGTACACCCGCTTGGGATTGGGCGCTGCGCGCCCGGTCTTCTCGGCTTGGCGGCGCAGTAGGGCATGGACACGACGATAGCCATAGGTCGGCAGATCGGCGACGAGCAGCCGGATATCGGAGACCAGCTCGGCATCCGGCAGTGGTGGTCGCCCGCGCGGTCGTGGCGGTGGCCGGTTGCGCATCGCAGACAGATGCGGGCGGGAAATGCCAAGCGCATCGGCGACCGCGGTCACAGAACGTCCCCCGGCAACGAGGTCGAGCGCAAGAGCAGTTTTTTTGGGCCTGCGGCCCGGGACACGGCCTCACGCAGCAGTTCATTCTCCATGGCCTTCTTGCCCAGTAGCCGCTGCAACTCGCGCACCTGCGCTTCCAGCGCCCGGTACTCGGAGGCCGGCACCACCTCCTCGCCGGCTGCTGCGGCGGTCAGCGCCCCCTGGTTCATCAGGCGCCGCCAGGTGAACACCTGGCTGCCGCTGATGCCGTGCTGGCGGGCGACGAGCGACACGCTCATCCCCGGCAGATACGTCTCCTCGACAATCCGGACCTTCTCCTCCGGCGTCCACCGCCTCCGGCGCTGCACACCGGAGAGGACCTCGCCGTCATTGTAACGCCTAGTCGTACCGTCAGTCATATGCCTCACTCTTATCCAAGAGCGAGACCTTGTCAGGTCATTTGAGGGGCCACCTCGCCAACCCATCACGTCAGCAGATTGACGTTCTCATCGAACGACTGCAATGATCCGCTCGTCTCTGGGTATTGATCAGGCGCTCCTTCTCCATTGAGAACCGGGACCATTAATATTCAACCGAATTAGTTCCGGGACACTGCCGCTAAGTAATCCTTACTGAGAGGCAAGGCGCTTACGGCATGCTGAATTTGCTCACGAATGCCACTCGCGGCGGCCTCCAGACGATCAATGCTGATCGCATCGGCGAGCGCGCTGTATGCGCGAGGTCGAACGCCTTGACCTAGCATGACGGTGATCCAGCTTTCCTGTGAGAAGAGCTCGTTTTCATCTCTGACAAAACGCCCAGTCTCGCGGAACAGTTCGATTCTCTCTCGCAATGTATCGGGTACGGGCATGTTCCTAACATATCGCCAAAATGGCGTGTCGTCTCGAGATGTTAGCTTGTAATGTAGAGTTACAAAATCTCTCACACCATCAAATGCTTGAGCCATAGATCGGTTATATTCTTTACGCAAACTTTCATGCAGATTTCGACCCGGAAACAAAGAGAGGATTCGCGAAATACCAGTCTGTATAAGATGTATGGATGTAGACTCGAGTGGCTCTAAGAAACCAGCTGAAATTCCAATAGAAACCACATTACGGTGCCAGAATTTCTCACGACGCCCAGTTCTGAAACGGATTATACGGGGCGGATCTAAACAATCTCCGCCCAGGCCTGACACAAAGATTTTCTCGGCCTCTTCGTCCGTGCTGTACTCTCCAGAGTACACATAGCCATTCCCGACCCGATGTTGGAGCGGAATGCGCCACTGCCACCCAGCACCCTTCGCCGTCGCGCGAGTGTAGGGCAGCGCTTCGTCAGTGTTTGCCGTCGGCGCCACGACGGCGCGATCGCATGGCAGATAATGTTTCCAATCGATATACCCGACGTCGAGCGCTCCACCGATCAACAAGGCACGGCTGCCGGTACAATCGATGAACAGGTCGCCAGCTACTTCCTCACTGTTCGCCAGCAGAATGCTGTCTACATCGCCGGAAGCTGAAAGGCTGGTGTCGACAACACGGCCTTCAAGCCGAAGCACACCCCGCTGCTCGGCATAGCTTCGTAGAAGCTGTGCATAGCGTGTCGCGTCGAAGTGATACGCATGCGGAAAGCCGCCGCTGGGCACCCTGATTGGTCGCTGAGGTGTTCCAAATCGGCCCGCCGCAGCAGCCACGGAGCATGGCGCATATCGTTCCAACTCAGCGGATCGTTTCTCCGCCATGAGGCGCAGGTATATTTGGTAAAATGCAATACCGTCGACGTCGCGCCCTAGAAGGCCGAAGGGATGGAAGTACCGGTCGCCCCGCTCAAGCCAATCCACGAATTCGATGCCCAGCTTGAACGTCGCACCCGTTGTCGCAAGAAACGCCCCCTCGTCCAAGCCGAGTGACCGATGAAACTTGGTAATCGAGGGGATCGTCGCCTCCCCTACGCCAACCGTCCCGATCTCCTCACTCTCGACCAGGACAATTTTGCACTGACCGCCTTGAAGGTAGCGGCTTAGGGCCGCCGCCGTCATCCAACCCGCTGTGCCGCCTCCGACGATTACAACCTGGCGTATGCCTTGCGCACCTACGTCAGCGGCCACCATTGTTCGACTTTCCAATTAGATATTTTGACGCAGCGTTGATACAGATTTTACTAGTCTACGCCACCGTAGCTCCATTCTGCCTTTGGCTATACAACTTATCAATGCGCAAGGCATTAAAAACAGCACGTAAGGCCTTCTTATCAAGAACACCTTGGATACCTCGCCGATCACTGGGAATATGTTCCCCTACCGGCCCGTTTTGCTGAAAAACAAAATGAGCAAACATCGCGTACCATGCATCTCGATGATGCTCGGGAAGCCCTTTGAGGGCAACCATTGCGTGACGAAGGGCGTCCATCGGTGTACTGATCGTCGCGGACTCGGGCTCCCACCAATAATTTACAAGCATGTTTACGGGGTCTAATGATCGAACGTGATGCCACCATAGATAAGGGATGTAGATGGCGTCCCCGGGATGCAGGTCTACCACCGTCGCAGCTTCCAATGCCTTCTTAAAGCGGGGATATGCATGGTAGTTGGGGTTATCGAAATCAACCATGCTTACGACAACCCCGGCAGGGGTAACTTCAAAAGGCCCCGGGTAAAGATTGGCTACTTGCTCAGGAGGAAAGATTGTGAAGCGTCTTCTGCCGGAGACGACACAGGCCAAGTTCTCAGCGACATCATAATGAGCGGCTACGACCGACCGGTTCCCTATCCAAGCTCGAGGCTTGACGAAGTCGGGTAGCATCAGAAGCCGGTTCGCGTCAGTAAAGCCGGGCAGGTACTCGTCCACTAGGATGGACTGAATGGCCGAGGCGCCAAACTGCTCATTTGACTCGAACTGAAGCAGCGTATCAAGTGCAGCCCGAAAGGGCATTCGGCGCTTAACAAAATTTAGCCCCGTCATCGAATCATTGTAAAAAAAGCGTCCCGCAGCTGCTCTCGGAACTGACGACAGGCCTACCAATTTGGAAACTGCATAAGCCGAAAGATAGTCGATTAGTGAGCTTGGCGTGCCGCTGCCCATCACGGCAGGCCATTGCGTCACAAGTCCTCTGAAGACCTTGGGACGCCCTAGAGGAATGACTTCCCTCAGAAACGCTGCCTGCTCCATGGGTGATCGGTCCATCCCGGTAAGTGTTGCATAACCCTCCCAAACCCACTGGAAGATAGATAGGTCGTCTATGCTATGGGCCAGCCTGCGAGCAGGCTGGCCCATAGCATCATCAACATTGATGAGTACGGCTTTCCTCGCGGTGGCCGAAACCGCCGAAAGTGATATCTCCATGCTGAGAAGTGCGGCCTTCGTTGTCAATCGCAAACCATCCTGCGGACGTCGTGTTAAAAGCGGCTGATGCTTCGATCAGCTGTGCCGCCGCGACCTGGGGACTGCCAACTGGGTTAGAAGATGCTGGTTCGTACGACATGGCGACATCCGCGAAGATACCCGACGTTCCATCGGTGCGGTGAAAGGTCCCATGATTGAGAATGCTCGCACCATCCCACTCCCAAGTGCCCGATGCGACCCTGCCTTCGAGATCGATCGATGCGATCTGGACATCGGTCAACGTATGCACTTCCCCTGCATCAGCTACACCGTCCGCATTCAGATCCTGCCAGACACCAAATCTAGAAAAGGCCTCATCTGCTGCTGACAGAACACCGTCTCGGTTTGAGTCGAATGCACGAAGGCCATCTAGGTCGGATGTCGCACTTGGCTTATCTGAGACAAAGCTGATCTCACCAATTCCGTTCACGACCCCATCGCTATTACGATCGATCGTGAGGAAGCCATTTGCCGGTCCAATCCAGCTGGTAAGATCAGGACTGCCGTTGCCGTCCATGTCGAAGCGTGCCGTCGAGGCATGCTGATCGACTAAATGGATGCCGTCACCCGACAGATCGAGAACGATCGGCGCCGCGAGAGACACAACCGCATCCTTGAACTGCAGTCGTTCTATGCTTGTGAGACGATCAGTCCCATCGTCGCCGTGGTGATCGGGACGAAGATCTTTCACCGTCAGCACCCCATCGGCGGTGCTCAGTTCATAATCAGCCCGATCACCACGAAATACAGCGGTGTCGGTGCCATCGTTACCGCTAAGGACGTCGTTGCCTCCCCTACCTCGCATCCAATCATCACCTTGGCCGCCGGTAAGAACGTCATCGCTATCGGTTGCCGCTGCGAGCAAATTCAGCTGGCTTGCACTCCAGATGGTGCCATCCGCAAATACGACCCGCTCGATCGCTTGCTCACCATTGGCGAGGGGCTCTCCACCGATGGCGATGCTGTCGCCATTGCCGAAATCGAGCAGCAGATCGTTGCCCCGCCGAATGACGGTGACCTGGTCCGGCGTGATGCCCGCACCCAGCTCTATGCGGTCATCACCACCCCAGCCGCCATCCCAACGGTCGGGACCGCCCTCGACGATGGTATCGTTGCCGTCGCCAC
>NZ_JAXOJH010000024.1:0-31443 GCF_036663655.1 Sphingomonas flavida | reverse complement strand
GATCGGACCACCGGCGATGGTGATGCTGTCGCCATTGCCGAAGCTGACCTTCAGGTCATTGCCATTGGCCTGCTGCGTGACGGTGACCTGGTCCGGCGTGATGCCCGCACCCAGCTCGATGCGGTCATCACCACCCCAGCCGCCATCCCAACGGTCGGGACCACCCTCGACTATGGTGTCGTTGCCGTCGCCGCGATTGAACCGGTAGATGTCGTTGCCGCCTCCGCCAGCCAGATAGTCGTCGCCGGTACCGCCCACGAGCACGTCGTCGCCATTGCGCGCAATGATCTGGTCGTTGCCTCCGCCGCTACGCAGCGTTTCGGCATCGTTTGTACCGTAGATCCGGTCGTCACCATTGGTGTACGGAACAACGGCGCCGGCCAATGAACTGCGAGCCCATATGGTGCCGTCCTCGAATCGAATTTCATCGATCCAGTCGTTTTCCGACGCCGAAGCTCCATTGATGACACGGACGGTATCGGCGCCGTTGCCGATCGAGAACACGAAATCGGCGCCGTTGTTCGCCGTTGTGACCTGCACATCTTCCGGCCGGATACCTGGTCCAAACCGAAGCACATCAAGACCGCCGCCAGCACCATTCAGGCCTTCGCGGATGGTGTCGTGTCCATCACCCCGTGAGAACAGATAGGTATCGTTCCCCATCCCACCAGTCAGCGTATCATCGCCAACCCCACCTTCGACGGTGTCATTGCCGCTGGTACCGACGAACACGTCGTCGCCCGCTCCAAGTGAGATACGTTCGATACCAGTCAGCGTCGCGCCACTCAGATCGAACGTATCCGTGGCATCGGTGGTGCGAACGATAACGCCCGAGTGGCCGTCTGCCGTAATCGCCTCGACTTTGGCAATGCGCTTCAAACCAATCGTAACACCGTCGGCGGTCGCCTTGATCGTGTCGATCCCCGCACCACCGTCGAAATCGTCGCTGCCATCTCCTATTCCGACAAGGAAGGTGTCGGCTCCGCTACTGCCTCGAATTGTGTCGTCGCCCGCGCCCCCGGCAATACCGGCTATTCCGTTCACCTTGAGCGCCGAGAGGTCGAGCGTATCCGCAACTCCGGTAAGCGAAATCGTCACGCCGGCATAATCTGCCCCATCGATCACCTCGACGCCCGTTAGCGCGGCGATACCAATGACTGCGCCGTCGCTGCTCGCGCGGATCGTGTCGATCCCGGCACCTCCGTCGATCCGATCATGACCGTTGTCGCCTGCACCGAACTCGAAAACGTCGTCACCCGCGTTACCGCCAAGCACGTCGTCCCCACCGCCGCCACGCACGACATCTGTCCCTTGGCTACCGACGAACGTGTCGTCTCCGCCGTCGAGCTCAAAACGTGCGATGCCGACATAAGCCGTCTTTGTCAGGTCGAATATATCGGCCGCGTCGGATCCCTCCACGATCACGTTGGCAAAGCCTGCTGCGGTTACAGTCTCGATATTAGCCATACGCGAAAGATGGATCACGGTACCGTCAGCTATCGCTTGGATCCGGTCGTTCCCCGCGCCACCATCGACATCATCGCCAGCAGACAGCGCAACACCGTAGCGCAACACATCGTCCCCGGCACCAAGGTCGATAACGTCGGCGCCTGCCGATCCGGTCAATATATCGTTGCCGTCACCCATCAGGATCGACTGGATATCCCGGAGCGTCACGCCGGACAAATCAAGCGTGTCACCGTCATCCGTTGCGCCGAGTACCACCCCGGTGTGACCACCACCGCTGATCATTTCGACATTCTGAATGCCGGCAAGGCCGATCATTGTGCCATCGGACATTGCCAGGATCGTATCGACACCAGATCCCCCATCGACAGTGTCGACACCGTCTTCTTCGCCGTCCACCAAGAATATATCGTCGCCGCCCGCGCCGCGCAAAACGTCGTTGCCGCTGCCACCACGCAGCGTATTGGCGCTTTCGTCCCCAGTAAGAACGTCGGCCCCAATCCCACCGATCGCAGCCTCGAACCCGCTAATCGTTTCAACCTGCGGGTTGTCGACGCCGATCATGGTCGCCGTTCCCGCTCCCAAGTCGATAGACCAGCGGTCCAGCGAGAAACCGTAGTCCACAGTGTCAAATCCAGCACCGCCATCGAGGGTGTCGAGGCCTTCGTCACCCGAGACCACATCGTCGCCATCCCCACCGTGGATCGTATCAGCGCCCACACCGCCACGCAGTTCGTCGTTACCAGCGCCACCGGAGAGTGTGTCGTTGCCGTCCATGCCGAAGATCGTGTCAGCGCCATCGAGCCCATCGACCGTGTCACCGCTGGAGCTTCCGACAATGAAATCATCGTCAGGCGTCGCGGGCTGAGCAAGCATGCGCCGCACGATGTCGTCACGAGACAGCGTCACTCCATCTGCAAAACGCACCTGCTGGATGCCCCCAGCTCCTTCGAACTGATTACGTACGACAACTCCACCGCCTCCGGCGACGGTGATAAAGAGGTCAGCCGGAGCGCTCGCACGCCGGTCGAACCTAAGATCGGCCAAAACGATATCCGCGCCGAGCGCCAGTGTATTGATTGCACCATCTGCCGTTTCGACGATGGTGTCGTTGCCATCGCCACGCGCGTAAATGTAGGTGTCCGCGCCCATGCCGCCGATAAGCATGTCATTACCGGCTCCGCCGGTGAGGGTATCATTGCTGGCAAAGCCACTCACAATATCATCGCCCGCCGTAATTGCCGCGCCGATGGCGGCGCCGCGAAGGGCTGCAAAAGCAACGGTGCTGCCATCTGCGAACGCCAGAAGCTCGATGCCGCTTGCACCGCCCAAATCCTGGCCCTTGAGCAGCAGAGATTCCGAGTGACCAGCGATCGTGAGCATCATGTCGCCGCCGGTGCCGATCGCAGTCAGCCGGAGATCCGCGAAAGCGATGCCCTCACCAAAGCGTATGGTATCAAGATCGGTGCTGGCAGGTGCGAGCTTGGCCCCGCCGCCAATCGCCTCGTCGATCGTATCGGCGCCATCCCCAAGGTTGAAGAGATAGGTATCGCCGCCACCGAGGCCTACCAGGACATTATTGCCCGCCCCGCCATGAAGTGTCTCAGCAAAGTTGGTGCCGACGATCCGTCCGGCCACCGGCGACGAGAACGCGTTGGCAGCCCGGTCAGTCAATTGCTGCTTGGTCCAAACAACACCATCAGCAAAGGCGACCTGATCGATACCGCCGCCCGCGACGTTCTGCTGATCGAGATATATCGTTTGTCCGTCGGAAACTTCGATGATGATGTCATCGGAGTCTGTCGGTGAAGTAACAACCCTAACGTCTACGGCGTTGATTCCTGCCAGTTCAAGCCGATCAACGGCTTCGGAATCTACAGCATCGTAGATTACGTCGTTGCCGTCGCCGCGAGCATAGATGTAGCGGTCCGATCCCATGCCGCCGCGCAGCACGTCATCGCCACCCATGCCGCGCAGAACATCAGAGCCCGTGGTCCCGGTAATCGTATCGTCGCCCATGGTCGAAGGGACAGTGACACCGCCTAGTGTATTTGCCTGGATAAGATCGTTGAGGGTCTGCCAAGTCCATGTCGTTCCATCCGCGAAGACGAAACTCTCGACGCGGCTACCAGCGTTCTGCTGACCTACGATGTATAGGCGATCCTCGGTTCCCTTGATCGACAATACGATTCCTGCATTGTCGCCATCTTGCACGGATTGCGATACAGTGAGGTCACCAGCCATCACACCTGGCGCGAACCGCACGACATCCAGGCCACCGGCGTCCACGATCGTATCCCGACCATCGACCCTACCGAAGAGATAGGTGTCGTCGCCAAAACCGCCCTCCAGGCGATCAGCGCCACTACCGCCATCAAGGATGTCACTGCCGTCATCGCCATAGAGAAAATCGTTACCTCCGCCGCCGTACAGACTATCTTGTCCGTCCGAACCGCGGATGATGTCCGCGCCAGCGGTGGTCGCCTGTTCGTAGAGGTGAGCTCGCAGCTCGGCGAGCGTCCACCGGGTACCGTCAGCGAATTCGATATGCTCAATGGCTTGGCCAGCGCCTTGAGCACCGATGAGATATACCCGGTCTTCCGTATTCGCGATTGCGATTACGAGTCCACGTGTATCGCTGTCCTGAAGAGATCTCGACAACACGATGTCAGCAGAGGTGATCCCGGCACCGAAGCGCAATGTGTCGTCGCCACTTTCATCCCAAATGGTGTCGCGCCCGTCGCCGCGGTTGAACAAGTATATGTCATTGCCACTACCACCCTCGAGACGATCCACGCCGGCTCCGCCGGCCAGCGTGTCGTTGCCGCCGCGCCCATAGAGGGAGTCATTTCCATCACCCCCTGTAAGCTGATCGGCCGCATAAGAGCCTTGCAGAGTATCCGAACCGGAAGTGTGTTCGTCGGCAAAAAGATGGGACCGGATATCGGATTCAGTCCACTTCGTGCCATCGAAGAACTCGAACCCACTGATCCGATTAGCTCCATCTAATTGAGCTGTCAGATAGAGCCTATCGCTCGTGGCATTAATCGAAACAATCACGCCACCGGTATCGCTGTCTTGCAGCGAGCGAGACAGCCGTATGTCGGAGGCACTAATTCCTTCGCCGAATCGAACGATATTCGTGCCCGCAGTGTCTACGACGATATCATCTCCATCACCAAGATTGAAGATGTAGATATCATTTCCACCGCCGCCTTCAAGACGATCGCGACCACTTCCCCCTATAAGGGTGTCATCGCCTCCATTCGCATAGATATAGTCATCTCCCGCTCCCGTGGAGATCAGATCATTCTCGTCCGACCCATAAATTATATCCGCGCCTGCTGTTGCCTGCTGCCGGTATAACTCCTTGCGAAATTCGGCACTGGTCCAAACGGTACCATCTTCGAACTCAAACCGCTCCAACCCCGATTGTGCTTGCTGCCCTCGAATATAGATTTGCCCGGGCGCATTAGCGAATGTTATAATAACGCCAGTTTTATCATCATCCTGCTGAGACCTCGCGATTCTTATATCCGAAGCACGAATGCCAGAGCCAAAGCGTAGCGTGTCTAAACCAGAGTAATCAAAAATCGTATCATCACCATCGCCTAAATTATATAGATAGACGTCATTACTAAAACTACCCTCAAGCCTGTCATTACCGGCGCCGCCATATAATGTATCATCTCCGTAGTTTCCAAACAGCAAATCATCACCAGCGCCACCGATTAGCCGGTCGTTGCCGTCTTCACCGGACAACACATCATTCCCGGACCCGCCCTGCAGCGTGTCGTCTCCGCGCGTACCCTTGATGTTGTCGCCATTATTTGCGGGGTTCTGCGCCAACAAGGCCTGCTCGAACTGGGCACGCGTCCAGGACGTACCGTCGGCAAATTCGAACGTATTGATCCCACTGGGATAGGCGGTGCCGTAACCCCAGGTGTCGATCACCATTTGATTGTCCAGCAGCAGCGAGCCGCTGGCATTGGCAAAGGTCACCCGAACGTTGTTGCTGTCGTTGGTGTCGCGACGAAGGATCAAGTCACTGGCAGTGATCCCAGCGCCGAAGCGCAGCGTATTCCAACCCGCAAAGTCCGCGTAATCTGCCTTGCTGGAGTCATAGATCCGGTCGTCGCCGTCACCGACATTGTAAATGTAGGTGTCCGCACCCCAGCCGCCTTCCAGATTGTCATTGCCGGTGCCGCCGGTCAGCGTGTCGTCGCCGTTGCCGCCATATATTTCATCATTACCGCTGCCGCCGACCAACGTATCGGCATTACCGGTGCCATAGAGGACGTCGTTCAACGCGGTCGAATTCTGCGCCAACAAGGCCTGCTCAAATTGCGTGCGCGTCCAAGACGTACCGTCGGCGAATTCGAAGGTATTGATCCCACTGGGATAGGCGGTACCGTAACCCCAGGTGTCGATCACCATTTGATTGTCCAGCAGCAGCGAGCCGCTGGCATTGGCAAAGGTCACCCGAACGTTGTTGCTGTCGTTGGTGTCGCGACGAAGGATCAAGTCACTGGCAGTGATCCCAGCGCCGAAGCGCAGCGTATTCCAACCCGCAAAGTCCGCGTAATCTGCCTTACTGGAGTCGTAGATCCGGTCGTCGCCGTCACCGACATTGTAAATATAGGTGTCCGCGCCCCAGCCGCCTTCCAGATTGTCATTGCCGGTGCCGCCGGTCAGCGTGTCGTCGCCGTTGCCGCCATATATTTCATCATTACCGCTGCCGCCGACCAACGTATCAGCATTACCGGTGCCATAGAGGACGTCGTCCAACGCGGTCGAATTCTGCGCCAACAAGGCCTGCTCAAATTGCGTGCGCGTCCAAGACGTACCGTCGGCGAATTCGAAGGTATTTATCCCACTGGGAAAGGCGGTGCCGTAACCCCAGGTGTCGATCACCATTTGATTGTCCAGCAGCAGCGAGCCGCTGGCATTGGCAAAGGTCACCCGAACGTTGTTGCTGTCGTTGGTGTCGCGACGAAGGATCAAGTCACTGGCAGTGATCCCAGCGCCGAAGCGCAGCGTATTCCAACCCGCAAAGTCCGCGTAATCTGCCTTGCTGGAGTCGTAGATCCGGTCGTCGCCGTCACCGACATTGTAAATATAGGTGTCCGCGCCCCAGCCGCCTTCCAGATTGTCATTGCCGGTGCCGCCGGTCAGCGTGTCGTCGCCGTTGCCGCCATATATTTCATCATTACCGCTGCCGCCGACCAACGTATCGGCATTACCGGTGCCATAGAGGACGTCGTTCAACGCGGTCGAATTCTGCGCCAACAAGGCCTGTTCGAACTGCGCACGCGTCCAAGACGTACCGTCGGCAAATTCGAACGTATTGATCCCACTGGGAAAGGCGGTGCCGTAACCCCAGGTGTCGATCGCCATCTGGTTGTCCAGCAGCAGCGAGCCGCTGGCATTGGCAAAGGTCACCCGTACGTTGTTGCTGTCGTTGGTGTCGCGACGAAGGATCAAGTCACTCGCAGTGATCCCAGCGCCGAAGCGCAGCGTATTCCAACCCGCAAAGTTCCAGTAATCCGCCTTGCTGGAGTCGTAGATCCGGTCGTCGCCGTCACCGACATTGTAAATGTAGGTGTCCGCACCCCAGCCGCCCTGCAGATTGTCGTCACCTGCGCCGCCGATCAGGGTGTCGTCGCCATTGACGGTGGAAAGGTCGTCGTTGCCGTCAAAGCCGCGCGAGATGTCAGAACCGCTAGTTCCGGCAGTCAAAATGTATTGCTGAACAAGGTCGCGCAACGTCATGCTCGTACCGTCGGCGAAGCGGACTTCCTCGATGGAACGTGCGCCGTCAGCCAAGGATTGGTGCTTAAGCGTGATCGTCTGCTGGTAGGCCTTTAGGTGGATGACGAGATCGCCTGGCGCAGAACCCATGGTCAACGTCACCGCATCGCGTCCAATCCCAGCTCCAAATGCCAGGACGTCGACATCTTCCGCAAAGCCGACATCGTCGATAGTTAAGTCACCGCCATTCAAAAGCACGGTGTAGACGTCCGTACCATAGCCGCCGGCTAACACGTCGTGCCCGCCTCCGCCGGTCAGCCGGTCGTCGTAGACCGTCCCGTTGAGCGTCTGGTCCTGCGCGGTGCCTTGGATCGTCGAACCCGCAGTCTTCGCAAAAACTGCGCGCGCGGTCATGTCACCGCGACTCCAAGTCGTATCGGTGAACGACACTGCGTCAATGCCCGTAGCGGTCGCGGTCACCGCCTCGCGCAGGTCGATAATGTCACTATCAACGATACCGTCTATGCGCAGCGACAATGTCGTGCCCGCCGAGCGCGCTATAACGGTCACATCGCTAGGCGTGATCCCGCGATCGAATTCCAACACATCCCGGTCGCCAGCCCCGATGCCACTGTCTGCGACAATATCGTGGCCATCCCCTGGACGATAGACATAAGTATCGCTGCCCTCCCCGCCATCGAGCCGGTCGTCGTCCGCGCCGCCCTCCAAATAGTCGTCACCACCGCGTCCCGAGAGTCGGTCGTTACCGTTGCCACCCGAAAGCCAGTCCGATCCGCTATTCATCGGATCGGCGGATACGCCATCTGCGCCCACCACTTGGTCGTCGCCGGAACCGCCGGAAAGTACGTTACCGCTGCCACCACCGGCATCAAGAACATCGTTGCCTGAGCCGCCGAACAACCAGTCGTCAAGCGCGCCCCCGATCAGTCGATCATCACCTACATCGCCGAACAGATCATCGCCAGTATCTCCTCCAGCGATCCGATCGTTACCACCTCCGCCATGGAAAACGTTTGAGACGTGGAAAATTGAAGCCTCTGACGGACCAGAGCGTTTGCCGCCCCCTGCGACCGTCAGTTGGTCGTCTGCTTCTGTCCCCTCAAGAATTGTCTTAGATGAAGTGTCGACGGTGTCGATGAGTCTCTTACCGTCGAGGAGAATAACACGTTCACCATTTCGCAGATTACCCGTCGCCTCAAATCGAAATTGAACATCACGAGCGGCAATCCCTGCCTTTTCTATCAGGTAGGAAAATCCGCCGTCCCAGTCATGGGCGTCACGCTTGAGCAAACCTAGCTCCGCCGCCCTTGTGAGTGTCAGCATCCAATCTGCGGCAAAGAGTGACCCGGGCTCAGCCGCGATCAGCGCATTGATGGCCGTCGATGCCTCACGATAGGTTTTCAAACGCGAGGCTAGTGATAGATTCCCAAGCAGGACGTCGAGGCCAAAATCGACTTTGTGTTTTTTATCCGATGATTCCCCGCCAGCTAGGTCCGTGGAGTCACTGTAACCCAACGATAATGTATGATAAAACGCTCGTTTCGTGATGACGTCTCCGCCAAGGAATGACATATTTTTTGCGGCATGCAGGACGCCGTATTCGATCAGGTCTTCAGCAGAGTTAAATGACAGACGGTTCGATGAACTTGTTCCATCTTTCCAGTATTCGAAAACCTTCGATCGTATTCCATAGGATCCTGCCTCGACGTTACCACCATTGATAAGGTCACCGCCGATGAACGCCATGATGGCATTTATGGAATTCGCGGCAGTCACACCAAGTTGACGCGCCACAGTCTTATTTCCACCATCTTTCTTCCAAACCGAGGAAACCGAGAAGAGACCCGATGTGTCGTTAAAAGATACTATAGCGCCGGACTCCGGCTTGCCCGTGAAGATGCCTCCGATCAGGCCACCGATCAGATTGCCGAGAAAGGCGCCGATAGCTGTCCCTATGATCGGGCCGAGGACAGCTGAGCCGACAGCCTGACCAATCGTTCCCCCAAAGGCCGCTGCGCCAGCAGTCGAACCGAGGGCACCTCCGATTGACGATCCAAGTTGCTCGCCAATTTCATCCCAATCTGCTATGGTAGAAGCTAGAGTACTACCAATATAACTCGCCGCGACGTTGCCGATATTGGCGACTTCCACCCCATTGAATATGGAGGTTAAATCCTTTGCACCGTTGGCTAGGTTTGCCAAAATTGTATTTATTGCCGCTCCAGCAGCCGAGTTAAGCAGTCCCGCAGGGACGCCTCCAACACCCAGCGCACCAACAATCTGCGCAGATAAAAAGGAGCTTGCTACGCCAACTCCCGAACCTTGGAGATTTGTGAGAAACTCACCTCCGATCCCGTCAAAAGCTTTTGACAGGCTACTGCCCAACGCGCTGCTCTGTCCAAAGGCGACAGCATTCAGCGCATCTCCCAGATTGGAGCCGAACGTGGTTAAAGCCGCCGAAGCAAGCGTTTCAACGAGTGGGTTGCCTCCCGCGATATACCGCCCGAAGGTTGCTCCAATGATTTCGCCGGCGCTGACAAAATCTATGGCACCCTGATCCACACCGTGCCGCCGGATTGTCGTCGGCTGACCCGCCTCAGTTCTGATTTCTACGTCCCCGCTGCCATATCGGCGAACACCAGTCGGCTTCAGCGTCACGCCGTCCGCCTGGTCGACGTACATGTCTATAGATACAGTCTCCCCGAACCGATCCGTGCCGATTTCGGCACTTACAATCGCACCCCGCGGATTTCGCGGATCGAGAGCGATCACGCGGGCCGATTTGCCGTTGATTACTAGCTGACCATTCTTGCCTCGCTCGACCGACACGCTAGGCAGAACTGGAGTCACACCTGCATCAATCGTGGGGATTGCACCGCCGGATGAGGCGCCTGCGTAAGGCGTGACTCCGTTGAAATGAAAGTCTCCCGCAGCTATTATCTTGTCGAAAGCCTCTGAGAAGCCCGCGAGAAGTTGGGCGTCAACAATGAGCTGCGGCCCGCTGCCGTCGTGCGAAGTTCTGACAATATATTGGGCATGAGACGACTGCCCGTTACGATACCCGGTAACAACGATCTCATCCTCGGCAGGGGGTGCATCCGGAGCCTGGAATACATCGCCCATCACAATCGTGTCGCCGTTTAATTCTCGAACGCGCTGCACGTACAGCTTGCCGTCGGGACCGACCTGAACGATGTCTACCCACCGGTAGCGACCGTTGTCGCCGTACAGCGCGCCAGATAGACCGTCATAATAGAAGTTGTTGAGACGATCGCCCAGGACTGTCCCCGCTGCTCCGGCAACGACCACCAAGCCGACGTAAGCCACCGCCGAAAGCGGGCCACCGGCCAGCATGGGCGCCAGGAACGTGGCAGCCGCATCGGCCGTTGCCACGCCCGATGCGAAACGCGCAAAGAAGCCGCTCGCGAGCTTGCGCGCCTCGGTCTCGTTCCCGGCGTCGAGAGCAGACTTCATGTTCAAAGCGGTTAGCGCAAGGTCGCCAATGATGGCGGCAGGGCCGATCAGCTTTCCCGCCTTTTCGAAATTCCTGAGAACGGCGCCGACTTTCGCGAAGCGCTCGGCATCCGCCATGCTCCAGCCGGTGGTCAGCTTCTCAACCGGAATCACCGCCTGGTCGCCCGCGGTGTTGATGCCGCCAGCCGGGATCACTTCCGGCATGAACTCGTGACTGACGATCAGGCC
Organism: Sphingomonas flavida; assembly: GCF_036663655.1. Classification (NCBI taxonomy): domain Bacteria; kingdom Pseudomonadati; phylum Pseudomonadota; class Alphaproteobacteria; order Sphingomonadales; family Sphingomonadaceae; genus Sphingomonas; species Sphingomonas flavida. The sequence goes on along the minus strand of NZ_JAXOJH010000024.1, from coordinate 20,502 downwards.
ACCATCCGTCCCGACGGCGACATTCCCCAGAAGGCGTTCATATGACCGGGCAGATACGATGTCGAGCACCACTTGACGGCCGTGCTGCGCCGCCGCTTCCAGAGATGCCCCTTCCGCCAAAGCGATACGCGTCGCACCGTCCATGTAGTTACGAAGCTCAGCGGCATCGATGCCGTCGATGTACGTCACCGCCTTGTTTGCCAGCAGCGCCGGTAATTCGGTCTGCGAGAATATTTTAGGAGCGCCACTCTCCTCATAAGCCAACGCATTTGGGCTGATCGTATAGACGCTACCAGAGGCTTTGGACGCCAACTGTTCAGACGCGACATCCCAATGCGGCTGAAGGGCAGCATTATACTCTGCGCGGCCCTCTTCAGAATCAAACGTATACCCAGCCTTTTCAGCGAGTAATTTTACATCTTCTTGGAGCGCGCCGAATGGTGTATCCATATCGTTAGCGATTTGGCCGCTCTTGCTCTTGAGCCCTGCGACAACCCTCCATGCTGGATAACCCTGATTACCCGTGGCATCGATGTATCCGCTATAGAGAACTACAGTTTTCCCAGGCTCCAGTTCCCATTTCACATTGTCTATTTTGTCGAGAATGGCGCTAAATTCCTCCTTCGACAACGTACCTCGATCAATTGCATCGCGCATGATCGCTTTCATTTGATCGAAGGATATTTCGGAATTTGGCACAGTCTCATCCCCCTTGATATAGATAATGTCTACTATTTATTCAAAAAATTGATTACAACTGTAGTGTCAGCAATCTTCTCTCCTCGGACACGCTTGATATTTGCGCCGCCCTCACGAAACTCTAAGAAAGCTGAAACAAGATCCTTGCTAATTCCGAGACTATCCCTCAGATCGGCTCCTGACACGGGCCATTCCACTTTCCACGAGATGATCTCTTTGAAATCCACGCCTGGTGGGAGCTGAAATTCACCCTTCACCTCCTCTAACATGCGCTCGCAAAACAAGTTGCAAAGACCTTCACGTTTAAAGTTATAAAAAGCCAGGTAACAACCGTCTCTTGGCCACCACAGCCTCATAACCAAGTCGCATCGCTCTCTTATAGATATGAACAAGTCCGGCTCTTTAAAAAAATGGTACTTTCCAGATTGGCCTTCTTGATCGCTATTCATTTTAATTACACCTTGAAAATTTAGGTGAGAGCATCTTCAGCCTTTGCTCCGCGAGCAGCGACCCCGGAAAGCGTTTCTTTGGCCCAATTTCCATAACGCGTCCGGACTGGCTGCTGCCAACCGGGGCAGAATAAACATATCTTCGCGTGACCGCCCCCTTGGCCGCACGACAATACCATTTGCGCGCCTGCCTCTCGTTTTTCTCGCTAAAGTATCTGTCGCCCAGAGCGATTTGGGCGGACTTGTCACCCTTGCGAGCTATGGCAATGAGGTCTTCAATCGGGTAACCGACCTGATCAGGTTGCAGTAATTTCATAAAAAGAAATACGGCTGCAGTGCTCAACATACGCCTTCCCCTGGATCAGGTGCACGACTTACGACAAACTCGCGATCACATCGCGCACCAATTCGTCACCAGCATTTGCCGGCACCTGCAGTACTCGCTTACTCGGATCGTCGATCGCGCGATTTATCATCTTGAAACTTTTGCCCTTTAATATTCCAGTTATTATATCCGCAAATATAATTTCTAATTGCCTGTTTTCTTTTGTAGCAAACGGAGCAATTATATCAATTAACCACAGATTATTGCCGGATTTCCAATCATCCTCGCCTAAAAGCGATGGAAATATGTGCCCGTTAACGAGAAGCTTGCTCTCGGCTTCCTCATTAAGGTTGGCCCACATCGCTACTGCAACGGGAGTATCCCCTATTCTAAAAACATGGAACTGTTTGCTTTTGATAATGAAGATAACAGTAGAAATGACATCATGAACCTTAAATTCGTGATATGAGGGGGTCTGACTGATCAACCAGACAAATTCGCCCAACACATGGCTGACCGTAACCGGAATTTTGTCACCCACCTCGTCATCCCCGACCGTCATCGTTAATACCTTTACTTATTAAAATGCGTCTATCATTCTTACGTAAAAGACGTAATATTACCAAATTTTTTTGTTATGTATGCTAGGCCATGATTAACCGTCACTAGTGACGCCTTATCATTACGCCAATCCTACACGATCTCACAAAAAATCTTTGCCAAAACATACCTTGGCCGAACAATCACAAGGCCGTTCGCTGTTACTTTATTGTATCGCCCCTCATTCATCGAAAATCTTCTTCAAAGCACGATCCTGCGCTTGGTCGCTATTGCCAATTATTTTTATGGTTTATCGTTCGCGCCCCGCTTCCTGCCGCGCCTCATCGATAGGACTAAGCAGATAGCTTAGGATGGAACGTCGCCCTGTTCGGATATCAGCCGTTGTAGACATCCCGGGTGACAAACGAGCCACTCCGCCATCCCGGATGATCGTTTCTCGGGTCAGCTCAACCCTCGCGGTATAGACGAGGCCAAGCTTCTCATCCTCAACTGCGTCTGACGAGATGCTCTGGATGCGTCCAGGCACCGTTCCATAGCGGGTGAACGGAAACGCCTCGAGCTTGATCGCCACCGGCTGCCCTGCATGAACAAAGCCGGCGTCCTTGTTGAGGACCTTTACCTCCGCGATCAGCGATCCGCCGCTCGGCACGACGACCATGATCGGTTTCGCGGCCTCGACGACACCGCTGACGGTATGCGCGCTGAGTTGTGCGACCGTACCATCCACGGGGCTGACGAGACGCTGGAGGCTGGAGCGCTGCTTCGCTTTGGTGAGCTCTTCCCGGCGCAATAGCGCATCCGCCTCCGCCTTAGTAAGCGCCTCCAACACCTTTGCCCGAGCCGCAGCCTGCGATTGCGCCACCCCGCTTCCGGCCGCTGCCATCTGCGCGGCCGCCTTGCTCGAGGTTTGCAGCGCGATATCGCGGTCCCTGGCGGCAGCCAAACGCTGTCTCCGCATCTCGATGACCTTTAGCTTCGAGACGAAGCCCTTGGCGAGAAGCTGTTCATTGGCTGCGATCTGCTCGTCGAGCAGTGGCAGGGTTTCGGCGAGCTTAGCGGCCTGTACCGTCGCCTCACCGCGCGCAGATACGGCAGCCTGCTGGTCGGCGCGATGGGTAGCGGCGGTCGCAAGGATGTCCTGAAGCTGCGCGCGGGCAAGTGCTGCCTGTCCGCTTGCGACGATCGCTGGCGTGCCCGGCGGAGCCTGAAACACGAGCCCACGCCCATCGAGCGCAGACAAGATCGCGCGCGCTCGGGCGGCGTCGAGTTCGGCGGTCTCAAGGGCACGCTGAGCTTGCACAGCCTCGGCAGTCGACACGGTCGGATCGAGCTCGATAAGCGGCTGTCCGGCGCGAACGTGTTGACCGTCGTGAACTAGGATCGTCCTAACCACGCCGGCTTCGGCAGGCTGTATCAACTTGATGTTGTCGACCGGGATCAGCCTGCCCTGGGCGGATGCCACCACGTCGATCTTGCCGAGGGCCAGCCACAGCAACGTGATCGTCAAACCGATCAGCAGCAGCCAGGTCGTCGCTCTAGCGGTTGGGGAAACCGGCTGTTCGACAATCTCCATCGCAGCGGGAAGAAAGGACACTTCCTCGGTGCGGATCAGCCCCTTCGCGCGCGCCTTCTCGTCGGCGAGTGCGGATCGGGCGACATCCCAATGCCGGCTGAGCACGTTCATGCCTGCCCTCCCGGCCCCATCTGGCGACGATGGAGGCTAGCGTATCGGCCGCCGAGGCGAAGGAGTTCCTCGTGGCTGCCGACCTCGACTACCCTGCCCTTTTCAAGCGTCATGATCCGGTCACATTGGCGGATGGCCGACAGCCGGTGCGCGATGATGAGGACGGTTCGACCCTTTGCCATCGCTTTGAGGTTCGTCTGGATGATCTCCTCGCTTTCCGCGTCGAGGGCCGAGGTCGCTTCGTCGAGGATGAGGATCCGTGGCTGGGTGACCAGTGCGCGGGCAATCGCGATGCGCTGCCGCTGCCCGCCCGACAGATTGACACCGCGCTCTTCGATGATGGTGTCATACCCTTGCGGAAGCGCCAGGATGAACTCGTGGGCGCCTGACAGCCGGGCTGCAGCCATGACGCGATCCAGTGGCATGGCGGGATTGGCAAGCGCGATGTTCTCGCGGATCGACCGATTGAACAGCAGATTTTCCTGCAAGACGACGCCGATCTGCCGGCGCAGCCATGCAGGGTCGATCTGTGCGATATCGACACCATCGATGAACACCCGGCCAGCAGCCGGCGTATAGAGCCGCTGCAGCAGCTTGGTAAGCGTGGATTTGCCCGATCCCGACGAACCGGCGATCCCCAATGTACCGCCTGGCGGCAGGTCGAACGTAATATCGTCAAGCGTCCAGGGGCCATCGAGCGCATAGCGGAATTTGACCCCCTCAAATCGGATTGCGCCTTTGAGAGAAGGGAGCGCGACACGCGAGCCGGCGCCGGGCTCGACTGGCGTGTTGAGCACATCGCCCAGCCGATCGATCGACAGGCGCACCTGCTGGAAATCCTGCCAGAGCTGCGCCATGCGGATGACGGGGCCGGAGACGCGTTGCGCGAACATGTTGAAGGCAACCAGACCGCCGACGGTTAAAGCCCCGACAATCACCTCCCGCGCGCCGAAGAACAGGATGGCGGCCATGCTCAGCTTGGAGATGAGCTGGACCGCCTGACTTCCGGTGTTGCCGAGGTTGATGACCCGTTGGTTGGCGGCGCTATAGCCGGCCAGCTGCCGCTCCCATCGCTCCTGCCACTGCGGCTCGACCGCAGCGGCCTTGACCGTTTGCATGCCGGAGACGCTTTCGACCAGCAGCGCATTGTTGGCGGAGCCGCGTTCATATTTGTCGTTCAGCCGGCGCCGCAGCGGAGCTGTGACAAGAAGCGAGATGATGACGTAGGCCGGAATGGTCGCAGCGACAATCCAGAACAGCGTCGACGAGTAGATCCACATCGCGACGAGGAACACGACCGTGAACGCCGGATCGACGAGCACCGAAAGGGACGCGTTGGTCAGGAATTCACGGATTGATTCCAGCTGGCGAACCCGCGTCACCGTGTCGCCGACGCGACGGCCTTCGAAGTAGGACAGCGGTAGACCAAGCAGGTGGCGGAAAAGCTTGGCACCAAGCTCGACGTCGAGCTTCTGACTGGTTTCGGAATATAGCCGGGTGCGCAGCCAGCCGAATGCCACCTCCCAAATCGAGACGGCAACGAAGCCTACCGCCAGAACCTGGAGCGTGGCCAAGGTATTGTGGACAAGGACCTTGTCGATGACGTTCTGGAAGAACAAGGGCGCAGCCAGCCCTAGGAGGTTCAGCGCCAGCGTGATCAGCAGCACCTCGCCGATCAGTTTTCGATATCGCACAATCTGCGGGATGAACCAGGTGAAGTCGAAACGGCCCGCAACACCCCCAACGCTCTCCCGCGTGGTGATGAGGATGACCTCACCTGACCAGATTTCGGAAAAAGCCTCCGCTGTGCGCTTTTCAACGGGGTGTCCGGGACGCTGTATGAGGACGTCGTTGCCGGCGACACGCCCGATCACGAACCAGCCGGACGGCCCTCCGCCGATGATCGGCAACGGTAGCCGTGCGAGCTTCGCCAGGGTCGTGGTGATGTGTTTTGCACGAACCCCATCGCGACGTTTTGCCAGTCGCAGGATGTCGGATGCGTCTAGCGGGCGTTCGTGGCCTAGCTCATGCCTGAGTTGGTCGGGGTCGACGGCGATTTTGTGCATGGCGAGCACGGTCGCCAAGGCAACAAGCCCCGTTTCGGAATGGCCCGCGAATTTATCGTGCACTTCCCCGCTCACGCGCGCTCCCCACCCCGGCTCCAAATGAAAAATATCGGCTCAGAATGACGATTACATGACGTCATGATGGCGTCAATTATTGAGGTCACTTGCTAGCGCATTGGCAACGTCGCGCCTAGCCCAGGCCACTGTCCGGCCGGATGGTGTTGTAATGACGACGCCACGCCTCGATCAGAACATTGGCCTCGGCGAGGCTGTAGAAGATCTCTTGACGTGACCCCAGTCTTTCATCCAGCTGCGACCAGAGACCGACCGGTATTGTTGCGCATGAGCGCAGTTGAAGCAACGGGCGGGGTTAACCCCGCCCGTTGCTGTTCGAGCCCGGCAGCGAACGCAGCCGGGGTAGCGTAGCCTAGCGACGAGTGCGGCCGCTCGGTGTTGTAGTCGTCGACCCAGCGCGCCAGGATCGAGCGGGCTTGGCCGATGGTGAAGAACAGCGTCTCGTTGAGCAACTCGTCGCGCATGCGACCATTGAAGCTCTCGACGAACCCGTTCTGGGTCGGCTTGCCCGGCGCAATGTAATGCCACTCGACGCCGAATTCCCCCGACCACGCGAGCACCGCGTTCGACGTCAGCTTGGTCCTGTTGTCGCTGACGATCATCGTCGGTTTGCCGCGTTTGGCGACCAAATCGGTCAACTCGCGCACGACCCGCTGGCCCGAAATCGACGTGTCCACCACTGCCCGAAGGCACTCGCGCGTCACGTCGTCGACGATGTTGAGCACGCGGAACCGTCGGCCAGTGACGAGCTGGTCGTGGACGAAGTCCAGGCTCCAGCGCTGGTTGGGGAGCGCCAGCACCGGCGCGGGCGCCCGTGCGCCAACCGCGCGCCTTCGTCCCTTCCGGCGCCTGACCGTCAGCCCTTCCTCACGGTAGAGCCGCTGGGTCTTCTTGCGGTTGACCGTGATGCCGTCCCGGCGCAGCAGGATGTGCAGCCGTCGATAGCCGAACCGCCGACGCTGCTGCGCCAGCTCACGCAAACGCGACCGCAGGTCGCCATCATCTGCCCGGCACGAGCGATACCGCATGCTCGTGCGATCCGCTCCGACAACCGCGCATGCCCGCCGCTCGCTCATCCCCAACGTCGCCTGGAGATGCGCGACCGCTTGCCGCTTCGCGGCGGGCGTCACCACTTTTTTGACAGCAGGTCTTTCAACCCCGCGTTGTCGCGCATCGTGTCCGCGAGCAGCCGCTTGAGCCGGGCATTCTCCTCCTCAAGCGACCTCAGACGCTTTGCGTCGGACACCTCCAGGCCACCGAACTTCGCCTTTCACGCATAGTAGGTCGCGCTCGACATGCCGTGCCTGCGGCAAGGCTCCGTCACCACCGCACCCGCCTCGGCCTCCTTCAGGATGCCGATGATCTGCTCTTCCGAAAACTGCTTCCGCTTCATTCCGTCCGTCCCTTCGAGGGCCGGTCTCTAGTTCCAGGTGGATGAAGAAACGGGGGTCACGTCACAGGCGCTTAAAACTGCCGACGATACCTGATCACCGTTCCCTATTGGGAACGCTCAGCGATACAGCCAAGGCATTCCCGTTGGGATGCTTGATCGGGAATGGAGAACGGATCTCAAAATCCGGCGCTGTTGAGAATGGAAGCCCCGGCTTGACCATAACGGCTTGAAACCGGACGTTCGGTACATGCGAAGCGATGCGCGATGGTGGGACGGTCCCTGACCGATGGTGAAGAACAGCGTCTCGTTGAGCAGTTCGTCGCGCATGCGGCCGTTGAAGCTCTCGACGAACCGTTCTGCGTCGGCTTGCCCTGCGCGATGTGGCGCAGCAGGATGTGCAGCCTTCGATAGCCGAACCGCCGGCGCTGCTGTGCCAGTTCGCAAAGCCGCGACCGCAGGTCACCATCATCTGTCCGGCACGAGCGATACCGCATGCTCGTGCGGTCCGCCCCGACGACCATGTACGCCCGCCGCTCGCTCATTTCCAGCGTCGCCTGGAGATGCGCGACCGCTTGCCGCTTTGCGGCGGGCGTCACCGTTTTTTGACAGCAGATCCTTCAGACCCGCGTTGTCGAGCATCGTGTCCGCGAGTAGCCGCTTGAGCCGTGCGTTCTCTTACTCAAGCGACCGTAGACGCTTCGCGTCAGACACCTCCAGCCCGCCGAACTTCGCCTTCCACGCGTAGTAGGTCGCGCTCGACATCCCGTGCTTCCGGCACAGCTCGGTCACCACCGCGCCCCCTCGGCCTCCTTCAGGATGCTGATGATCTGCTCTTGCGTGAACTGCTTCCACTTCATTCCGTCCGTCCCTTCGAGGGGCTGTCCAGTTTCACCTGGATGAAGAAATGGGGGGCACGTCAGGGCTCAGGAGCCTGGAGGTGGTCGTAGCAGCGGGGGCAGCACTGCGCGGTGGGAAGGCTACACGCTGTCCCCGCTACTACGAAGGGGGTGTCATTTCTATCTGGCGTGGAAAGTGACTTTTCTAAATCGCGGGAACAGGGGCATGGCCTGGAAGCGCTGGTCCAAAATTCCGGCGGATCGCCGATCCCATGCGGCTACGCTCGACAAGGTCAGGCGCGGCGATTTCTGAATCGACAATGCGACCAATATACCAATGGCCGGACACGAGCCCGTGTCCGGCCATTGCCACGTTCCTGCGGAACGCCCTCAGAGACGGGCCCGGAGTGAGAAGGCGAAATTGCGGGAGAAATATTTCACGTCCTTGGGCGTGTCATAGGTTCCCCAATAGCTGCGATCGCCACTGCGGGTCAGGTTCGACGCTTCCACACCGATCGTCACATTCTTGGTGAGGTCATAGTTGATCGCGGCGTCCAGACGCTCGACGGGGTCCAAGAACAGGTTGTTGTACGGATTCCCGCCATCCAGCCAAAGCTGGCGGCGAGAGCGCCAGTTATAGGCGACACGAATGTTTAACCCACCGCGCTCGAAGAAGCCGGTGAGATTATAAACATATTTCGAGACGTACAGCATCGGCCCAAATACAAACACCGTATTGCCGTTTTCGTCTTTGGACGGATTGGCTTGCCGTGTGAGGTTCAACGTACCGTTGACCGATCCGCCGAACGACTTCAGGAAACCGGGTAGGAAGGTGAAGAAGGTCGTCAACTGACCCTCGATACCCCGATGACGTCCGATACCGAGATTATAGGGGCGTGTGATCTTGATCGGAATACCAGGATTGTCCGGCATATATTCCACCACGGTGTCGTTTGCGATCAAGCCATTCTGATTCCACTGCCAAACGGCGACGCTCGCCGAGCCGGTCGAACCGAAATACCATTCGAGCGAGGCATCATATTTGCTGAGGCTGACCGGCCGGAGTTGGGCGTTGCCGCCCCACCCCGTGGCGTTGCCCGGGTCCTGAAGATTCAGGCTCAGGACCGGGTTGATCTGGTTTGCCGTCGGACGACCGACCTCATAGGTATAGGACGCCCGCAATTGCAGCTTCGACGTGAAGTGCATGATGGCGTTGACGCTTGGCAGGATGTCCAGCGTGTTACCCTTCGGCGTGAAGAAGGTATCGGTCTTGACCAACGTCTTCAGGCCATCGTTATTGGTCACGAACGCCTCGACGTGGCGAAGTGATCGCAGCGAGGTTATGTTGTTGACCAGCCGTGCGCCGATGATCCCCTCGATCGGGAAGAACAGTTTCATGTTGTAATGGAACTGGGCGTATCCAGCATAACCGCCCTCCGCCCCGGAAAAGGCATTGTAGGGATCATATGCCGGGAAAGTCTGCGCCAGCTTCGGGTATATCGGCGTCAGCAACCGGCGGATCGTCGGGAAGCTTGCGCGGATCGAATTGGTATCGCCGATCAGCCAATTCGCGTTCGATGAGCTTTGGAATTGTCCACCGACCTGCACCAGTTTGTAATCCGACAGCTGGCTGATCGGCAGGCGTAGCGACGCATACCAATTGCCACCATAATTGTAATTGTAAGTTCGACGGTTATATCGGAACCCGAACTTGAAGTTGTCGATGAAATTCCAGAACGTGTTGAACTTCAGATCGGCCTTGAGTTCGGTTTCAGCGCTACGGGAATCGAGGCGCTGCTGGCCGAAATTGTCGATATACAAATAGTTTTTCGGGTCGAGCGTATCGATATTCTTGAAATCGACCTTGACGCCGCCCAGCGGATCGTTCGGATCGTTGAAGATCACGTCTACCCGTGGCTGCTGGCTGAAACGAACCGAGTGATACAGGCTGTCAGAATAGCGGTTTGAGCGCTGGTAATTGGCCCAGGCGTTGAAATCGATCCGCTCGTCGGTATATTGCACCTGAAAGCGGCCATTATAGCCCTTGGTCGTTTCCAAATAGGACGTACGCCCAGGCCCCATCGGGTCCAGGCCATAGAGCGATACCGATTTCACGAGGCGACCGTCGCTGGCCAACACCACGTTGGACAGGCTGGGCGGCGCGTTCATCGACTCCGAATAGCTGATCGGGATCCAGAAGGTGCTGTCCGCCTGTAGCGCCTGACGGTTGGCATACCCGCCCTCCACGGTGAGCGTCCAATGATCGTCGGGCTTCCACTGCGACGAGATCTGGAACGCGGCACGCTTGGACCATCCATCGGTGCCGGCGAAGCCGACACGGAACGGAAGATAGATTCGCGCCGGGGTGGAGGTCGGCAGAACCGGTTGCCGGATGCTGGTCAACAGCGACGGCAATTCGTTGAAGCGAACGGCTTCGTTATACCCGACCTTGTTCCAGGTGCCGTTGACCGAGAACCCCATGCGACCGATCGGCGTGTCCTGATTATAGGCGATCAGGGCGCTGTAATACGGGTTCACCTTCTTGATTCGATCGGAATAATCGAAGCGCGAACTGATCGCGTAGGTCGCCCCCGGCTTGAAATCGGTCGGACGGCGTAAGGTCAGATTGATGACCCCCGTCCGGCTGCCTTCGACCTGATCGGGCGTCCGGGTCTTGTAGACCTCGATCCCGGCGACGAGATCCGACGATATGTCGTTGAGGTCGGTCGTCCGGCCGCTGGACGAAAAGGTCGGCGAGCCGTTGACCGTCGTCATCACGCCATCGAGGCCGCGAATCAGGACCTTGCCGCCCTCGCCGCGATCACGGTCGATCTGGATGCCGGGCACACGCGCCAGCGCCTCCGCGACGTTTTTGTCAGGCAACTTACCGATATCCTGGGCCAAAACGACATCGACGATCTGCTGCGCGCGGCGTTTTGCGCCTCGCGCGCTCTTCACGTTCTCGCGAAGACCGGTCACGACGACCTCACCCTCCAATCGACCCGATTCGCCATTGACAACCGGGGAGTTGTCTTTGGCCAAGGCTTTACTTTTCTTGATCTTTTTGCGCTTGGTGCTCGAATTGCCGCGCGAATCTGACGTTACTGTATCGGGGGCAGAAGACTGCGACACCAAGTCTTTGTTTTCCGCAGCAAAAGCGGCCTGAGAAGTACATGTAGCAACAATGGCAAACATAGCGGCGCCGTTGATCAGATTTGCTTTACGCGACATTCTTGCGCTCTCCCCCCTTCAGAAACGGTATCACGCCCCCCGCGCTTACTCGCCTCATCTCGTATACTTTGTATGTAATTTTTTATCTTGTCTAACAAAAAATGATGGGCAATATTGCTTATACGGACAGCGGTGATGAGAGCGTCGCCGCCTGCAAGGGGGGACGAGCCAAGGCGCGACGAGCCGGGTTCGACATTGCGAAAAAGGGGGGGGCTATGGAAAAAGTCAGTCAAGTTGATGGGCGTGAGGCGGGAACGCTGGCGCCCGAGGGCAATCTTCGCCGTAACGCGCTGATCGCCCTTCTCGGTGGCGCCGCACTGACCGGATTTGCGGGCAGATCGCAGGCCCAGGTGTCAACATCCGTGGACAAGGTGCCGCTGCAATTCGCACTGCACATGCAGTATCTGTCGACCAATTACCTGCAATTCCTGATCTATGGCGACAATCGACAGCTACCCGCCCAGCATATCCGCGGCGGGGAACTGTCCGGCGATGCCGGTGTCATTGCCCAGAATTTGCAGCAGGTGAAATTTCCGTCGACGGCCGAGCGCATTCTTCAGTCGCGAATCCAGGAGATCGCCGACGAGCATTGGTATCAGACGCTCACGATTCGCGGGATGCTGCGTGCGGACTGCGTGGCGCAGACCTTTATCGATTATCGGCCGGAAGCTTTTACGCAGATGTTCCGCATGGCTGGTGCGATCGGTGCGAACGACACGTTCAGTCCCTATACCTCGCCGACGAACTGCCTGCTGGGCGCCGATGCGCTTCTGAGCGTTCAGGCTTCGACCTATGCCTCGATCCTGGCCAGCATGACCGATCCGGTCGCCATGGCGATGATGATGTCGATGGCCGCGTCGCTGGCCAGCAACGTCACGTCCGTCCGATCGATGCTGTACGACCTGGCGGGCTCCAACCCGCAATTGATCGTCATGATGGACAAGCTTGCCGCATGGCGTGACGCGATCGACGGCACGAACACGACCGACCGTGGCATGTCGCCGGTGACGGGGATCGACGGCAACCTCGCGACCCGCCTGACGGTCGTCGACGCCGACGGGGCCTATCTGGCCCGGTCGCCGCAACAGGCCCTGAACGTGCTGTTCATGACCTCCGGCTCCGTCACCAAGGGCGGTTTTTTTCCGAACGGCATCAACGGCGGGATCGTCAGCAGCGCGGCAAACTGAGCGCGGCCATCAAATTGGGGGGATGAGGGATGAACTCGAACGTGGATCGCGGTTTGGAAAGTCGGCGTGGATTTCTGGGGGTCATCGGCGGGGTTTCCGCGATGACCGGCATCGCCATATTGTCGTCCTGCAAGGACGATGTCGTGGGGGCCGAGAATGTTCCCGCTCCGACCGCGACATCGACAACGGCGGTGTCGGTACCGCCCACCTATACCGCGACGGATACCGATCGCCTGAACTTCGCGTTGCAGCTGCACTATCTGGTCGCCTCGTTCCTGCAGGTCGGGCTGAACGGATCGGCGCTGGCGGCGAACCTGACGAGCGGAAGCGGCACGTCGGGGCAGGTTTCCGGCGGGCGGCGCGTCACCTTTTCGGATCAGAAGCTTCTGGCCATCTTGCGCGAAGTCACGAACACCACGACGGCGCGCGTCGCATTCCTGCGAAAGACCCTGGGAAGTGCGGTGACCGCCCAACCCGCCATCTCGATAGCAGGGGGGCAGAACAGCGCGTTTCAGGCGTTCTCGGTGCCGACCAGCACCACGGCGCCGACCAGCTTCTATGATCCCTATGCGTCGGAGAACGACTTCCTGCTGGCGGCGGTCGGCCTGTCGGCGGTCCTGACCAGTGCGATGGACGAGCTGGCGTGGAACATGGCGGCGTCGACGCGACTCTATTTCGGCCCCCTGACCGCGGGCGTCGCGGCCACGGATTCCGCGCTTCGCAACGTCCTCTTCACGCGTGCATCGGTCGAAACCACGCCAGCCAATGGCCAGCCGACATTGTTCACGCTCGCAAGCAGAATGGCGAGTGCCCGCAACCCCTTTGACGGGCCGGGAAATCGCGATCAGGATATCGGTTCGCGCGGTACGAGCCCCAATATCGGCATTACCGATGGCGCCAACTGGGTGGCCATTCGCCGTTCCCCGGAACAGGCGCTGGGCATTTTGTACACCTCGGTCTTGTCGGTGTCGTCGGGCGGCTTCTTTCCGGCGGGCATCAACGGCACCATCAGATATAGTGGCGCGAATAGCTAAGGCGTGTGAGCCCAGGCGGTCGGCCGGGCGGCGTCGGAGGTCGGCTGTCTGTTCGGCGGGCGGGGCGGCGGACGGATACCCGCCGCCCCGCCCCGCCCCGCCCTCAAAACGCGATCACCAACCCCGCGCGGTACGACTGGTTGCGCACGTCGGAGCGTGCGACGGTGGCGTCGGCCGCGATCGAGACGGTGGTCCGACCGCTGCGATAGGAGAGTCCCGCCGACAGCTCGCCCCAGTCGCGGTCCTGCGCCCCGACGGTGAAGGGAACCCGCAACGCGGTGCCGTTGGCGAAACCGACAAGGCCGGTGTCCGAGCGATCGTTGAAGTCGTGGACATAATAGGCCGCGGCGAAGGGCCGCAGCCCCTTGGCATGGCCGTCGAGTTGCAGGCCCGCTCGCCCCTGGACGCTCAGATAGTCCTGACCGCCATAGACCAGCGCCAGGCCGCTGCCGCGCTCGGGTGTCCGGGTGAAGTCGATGCGGTTTGCACGCACCGCCACGCGCGGGCCGATGCGCAGGGCTTCGCTGCCCGCGTGATAGGCCGCGCCGACCTCGGCCGACAGTGCCAGCGCATTGTCGTGGGTGCGCAGGTCATAGCCGGTGCCTAGAAAATCGCCGATGCGGCGGGTCGCCGACCGATAGACGCCCGCACCCGTCTGCACGTCGAGCGACGGGCCGAACGAACCACCCAGACGGCTATAGAGCGTCCCCTGGATCAGCTCGCCACGCGCCGACTGCCCCAGGCGGACCTCGCCGTCCAGCCGGGTGTAGGACAGGCCGAAGCCCAGCATGGCGGCGTCGTTGACCCGCGCCTCGATCCCGGTCGCGATATGGAAGCCATCGAACCGGTCGGGGGACAGGGCGGCGATGCGGTCGGGGTAGAAGCGCGCGACCGTGTCGGTCGCGGCGGTGCCGATCGCGCGACGCATCGTCTCGCTGCGCGGCGCCAGCGATTCCAGCGTGCTCCGGATGGTCGCGGCGGACTGAAGATCAAGCGTCCCGTACATCCCCGACAGCGCGGCATAGGCCGCGCGATTGCCGTCGAGCAGGCGGCCATAGGCGCGCTGCACCGGCGTCGTCGCCAGATCGGCATAGAGGCGCGCCGCGATGCTGGCGGTCACGCTGGTCCCGGCATAGGCGAGCTGGGGATAGAGGATCGCGGTCAGCGCGGTCGCGTCGCCGAAGTTGCCGGTCACCCCGCCGCTTGCGGTCAGCACCGTATAGCGATCGCCGAAGCGCGGCGCTTGATTGAGCGGGCGCAGCGTGATCGTGCCGCCCCCCAGCACCGCAGTCCGCGCGACGAGCAGGTCGGACGTGCCGCCCGCGCCGACGTCGACGACATGGAGGCTGCCCCCTGCCAGCGTGGCGGTGCCAGCGACGGTCAGCGTGCCGATCGCCCCGCTATTGCCGGGCGACACGATGCCCCCGCTCTGCGCGATCAGGGTGGCCAGGCTGCCGGTGCCGCCCACGGTGCCCCCCGAAGCGGCGGTCAGGGCGGAACGGGTCAGCGCGCCGTTGACGGTTAACAGCCCCTGTTCGACCCGGGTCGGGCCGGAAAAGCTGTTGCTGCCGGTCAGGATCAGCTCGCCCCCGCCGCGCTTGGTGATCCCGCCGATGTCACCGGAAAAGCCCGCCAGCACCTCGGGCGAATAGCGGTCGCGCGCGTCCTGGATGGGGTTGCTCCAGATGTCGATACTGCCGGTCGGCACATTGACCTCGCGCGTCTGGCGCAAGGCGGTCGGCCCGCGCAGCGCGACGTCCATCTGCGGCATCCCACAGCCGGAGCGCAGGTCGACGCCCGGCGTGTCGAGATCCCGCGAACTCGACACCAGTATGTCCGAGATCAGCGCGATGCTGTAGTTGGGGAACCAGCCCATCAGCACCGCCGCAAAGCCCGAGACGTTGGGCGCGGCCATTGACGTGCCGGTCAGCGCGCCGTAACCGGAACCGGTCAGCGTCAGCAACTGCTTCATGTCGGCCTGAAGCTGGGTATTGGCCTTGGCCAGCACCGCCCAGGAAAAGTCGACGCCGAGCAGGCCCGCATTGGTCGCCACGATCCCGGCCAGGCGGCTGGTATAGCCGTCGGGATCGCCGCCCACGAACCGCGCGCCATAGGCCACCGAGATGCCGACCGCCTGCTGGGCGAGCAGTGTGCTTTCGGCGTCCGCGTTGAGTGCCGCGCCGGTCCGCTGCGCGGTGTCCTTGCGCGCCAGATAGCCGTTGAGGACGCCGATCCAGGCTTTGACCGCGGCGTTCTGAAGCGCGGTCAGCGTCGCGGCGCTATAGATGGTCGGATAGGCGGCGCGGGTATATTTGGCGCGGATCGCGGCGACGTCGAGCGTATAGGTGGTGACGCCCGAGATGATCGCGCTGCCCGGTGCCGCGACGCATTAGGTCGCGCTCTGACCGCACAGGCTGGAACTTGGCGCGGCGGTGCCGTCGGCCAGGTAGTTGGCGACCGACAGCCAGTTGGAGCGCAGCCGCATGTCGTTCAGCGGGGTCACCGCATCGATGCTGGCATGGACGCCCCCGCCATTGCCCGCCGAGAAGACGACGAGGACGTCGTTCGTCAGGACCGGATCGTAAAAGCCGTTCAGGTTCTGGGCGAACTGCGCCCGCGCGGTCGCGAGCGAGGCGGTATAGGGCAGCGTGGTGCCCGAACCCCAGCTGTTGTTGATGATCCGCACCCGGCCGCTATTGGCCAGGTCGACGATGTTCGACTGCGCATTGGCGACCGGCAGGCCGTCGAGGATGCCGTCACGGAACCACAGGAAGTCGCCCGCTGAGAAGTTGGTCGTCGCCGCCACGATATTGGCGCCGTACGCATTGCCGAACATCACCCCGCCCGCCACGCGATTGCCCGCCGCGGTGCCCGCGACATGGGTACCGTGGATTTCCCAGGGGCGGCGCGGATTAACCCGGCCGTCATTGCCATGGTCGGACGGCACGCCGGTGCGGAAGCCGCTCAACTTGCCGCTGCCGGCGAACAGCGGATGCTCGAAGGCGACCCCGGCATCGTTGATCCCGATCGTCTGCCCCAGCCCCGACGGCCCCAGCACATAGGCATATTCCATGCCCAGCGCGGCCTTCGAATAATCGACCTTGAACTGCGCGTCGCCGCGCCACGAGGCGAGCGCGGCGTTATAGTCGGTCGTCCGCTGGCCATTGGCCATATAATAGCCGCCCGTCGGCTGCGCGGGCGCGGCGCGGGTCTGCGCCATGACGGGCAGCGCCGTCATCGTTGCCGCCAGGGCGACGCCCGACAAGGCGGCGATACGCAAAAATCCACGGTACGACGTCACGCTCATGCAGAATTCCCCAGCCGGATGCCTTCGCTACGCCAATGATTCTGCAATCCTGTCAATTTTGGTTGCGTAACAATGGGTTGTAGGCAAAGCACCTGACTATCTCGGGCAGAATGGCAAAATGATTACAGATTTGCCGGCCGGGGGTGTGGAATTGGTATTCAAGGATAAATGCTGGCGGGGGATTAAGGGGCTATGCCACCCCGGCGAAGGCCGGGACGGTGCGTGGACAGGCCAAGGCCATGATCGCGCCAACGACCTGGCCGATGACTGGATCGCATGTCATTCCTCACAAGCGGGCGGCACACCATCCGGGCGGAGTTTGGGCCGCGCCGCGACCGGCGCCAGCGCCTCCCATTCCTCCACCGCTAGGCCCGCATGGGCGCTCCCCGTCCCCGACGCCTCCATCACCGCGCGCAGGCAGCGGGTGGTGACGGGGGCGAAGCGCACCGTCCGGAACCCGTCGACCCCGGTTGGATAGGTCGCGGCGATCCGCGTCCACCCCCCCTTTCCCCAGTATTCCAGATGCCAGGCGGCGGGCGGGGCGACGCCTTCGGTCGATCCGGCGGGATGGTCGGCGAAGAAGCGGATGCGGCTTTCATTCAGCGTGACCGGGCGGGGCCAGCGATATTCGATCCAAGCGCTGGCCGGGTTCGCCTTGGTCCAGTTGCCCCACATATCGGGCGGCAGCGGGCTCGTCCGCACCACCCCGTCGTTCAGCGCGGCGAGCCAATATTGCACCGGGACCGGCGCGTTCGACGCGGTGACGAAGGCTCGGCGTGCGACGTTGCGGGTGGGCGCGGGCGGAGGCGAGGCGGCTCTGGTCGGCTGCACGGGGCGGATCGCGGGTGGCGAGACGCTGTCGTCCCATTCCATCGGATCGATCGCGACCGAGCGGCGGAAATGCCCCCCGCCCTTGGCGTCCGCAGTGTGATAGGTGAGATACCAGCGCCCCTGGAACGCGACCGCCCCGGCATGGGAGGTGGTCGAGGAGACGGGGCGCAACACCACGCCACGATAGGTCCAGGGCCCCATCGGCGTCGGCGCGGAGGCATAGGCTTGGCACGCATGGTACAGCGTCGGGGTGCACGGGCTGTCCGGCCCGGCGTTGTTCGCGGCGTAGAGCAGATAATAGGTGCCGCGCCGCTTCATCAGCCAGGGCGCCTCGAAGAAGCCGGTCGCGCTGGCGACGACCTGTTCGGGGCCCTCGGGCGTGACCATGTCGGGGGCCAGTTCCATTGCGCGCAGCCGCCCGAACGTGCCCCAATAGATATAGACCCTGCCGTCATCGTCGATCAGCACCGTCGGATCGATATTCTGGATGGCGTTGGCGACCGGCACGCCTTGCGAGATGATCGGCCCCGCCGGATGCGCGTCGCGCCACGGCCCGGTCGGCCGATCGGCGACTGCGACGCCGATCCCGAACCGGTCCTTGGCGTCGCCGCCCCGCTGGAGCACCGGCGCGTAGAGATAATAGCGGCCGTGTGCCTTCACCATCTGCCCGGCATAGGCGCGGCCGGGTTCGGCCCAGGCGAAGACGGTCTCCGGCCGGGCGATGACGGGATGATGCCGCCACACGCCGCTGGCGGGGTCCTTGGTGGAAAGCAGCTGCCACTCGTTCATGATGAAGTCGTTGACCCCATCGGGCGCCTCGTCGTGGCCCGCCAGGATCCAGAGCGTGTCGCCGTCGACCATCGGCGCCGGGTCGGTCGAATAGCTGCGGCCGTCGGACAGGATCGGGTTGCCCCGTGCGCGGATCGTCTCCGAGGGCGCGAGCAGGGCGGCGAGGAGGAGCGGAATCATGTCCCATCGTGACCAAACTGATAGGGCTTGTCGAGATCGTATACGGTTCTCCTCTATTCTTCCCTTTGAAGGGGAGGAATGAGTTAGCGGTCCAGCATCGCCGGGCTCGGGCACCCGGCGGGGACTGCCCCCGGCCCCGGGCGATAGACCAACCGCACCCTACTGGGCCCCGTGGGCACGCAAGCCGAGAGGTGATAGTCCTTCGCCAACACCGCCTTCAGTACCGTCCGCGTCGCGCGGTTGCCGAAGGCGAAGCGGGGATAGTCGTCGACGATCGCACCGGGCCGGGTGGCCAGGATGCGGCGGATCTCGGTGACCGGATCGACGCCCAGCGCGGCCGCGCTCGCCTCGTCGCTGGTGTTGAGATGGCCCGGAAACACCCATTTCGACGGCAGGCAGCTATGGGTCAGCAGATAGAGCGCCGGATAGCCGTCATAGACATAGAGACACCCGCGCGCCGGGGTTGCGGCACGGGCGACTGCCTGGGCCTGGGCCGCCCCCCCCTTGGCGCGTTCGCTCAAGCCCAGCACGATCTGCCCCGCCGCGAGGATCGCCAGCACCAATGCGGCGATCCCCCCGCGATGCCAGCGCGCCAGCGCGGGCGCCGCGACAAGGACGGCGGGCAGCGTGACGGGCAGCGCGTAATGCGGGCTGCCGAACCGGCCATAGCCGAGGACCGCGACCGCGCTCACCATCAGCCAGACCAGCAAGAACCGGAACCCGTCGCGCCGCGCTGGCGGAACATGCCGCCAGGGCCGCCCGAACGCGATGACCAGCGCCAGCGGGAGGAGGATGCCGACACAGACGGCCAGCCCCTCCAGCTCGTCCGTCAGCGGCCGCGCCGCCTGTCCGCCGAGCGAGACGATATTGGCGAAGATCCAGGCGTCGCCCTGCCCGATCATAGCATAAGTCGCGAAGGCACCGACCGTCGGGAGCAGCGCCAGCCCGACCCAGACCGCCGCCATCCCCGCCAGCCGGGCGAGCGGCACCCGGTTGCGCCAGCCCAGCCAGAGCAGGATACAGCCGAAGGCGAACCCCTCGGGCAGCACCGCATATTTGATCTGAAGCGCGACGCCCACCGCGCCCATCGCGACCGCGCCGTTGGCGAACAACCGCCCCCGCCGCTCGATCGCGCGCAGCACCGCGACCCCGGCGACCAGCATCGGCGCGGTGTAGAAGACCGGGGACTGTCCCCCTTCCCCCTCCATCAGGTTCAGCCAGAGGATATAGAGGATCGCCGCTACGATCGCCGCGAACGGCCCCGCAAAGCCGCGCGCCAACCGCTGTATGCCGAAGGCGGTCGCCACGACGAAGCCGGTCGCGACCAGCTTATAGGCCAGGAATCCGTCTCCCCCCAGCCCGTACCCCAGCGACCGCGCGCCCGCATAGAGCAGGAACAGCCCGATCGGCTTGCGATCGAAGATGTCGACATAGGGTAGCGCACCGTGGAGCATCCGGTCGCCGACCAGCAGATAATACTGCTCGTCGAACCCGGTCACTGGATTGCCCAGCGCCCGGGCACGGACGACCAGCGCGACCTGCGTCAGAAGCAGCAGAACGCCGCCCTTTCCCGATAACCGCTGGCCCCGCTCGTACTTCATAACGCACTCCTTTCCCTCTCCCCTGGACAGGGGAGAGGGTTGGCGAAGCTTGCCAGCGCAGCTTGGGTGAGGGGTTGAGCAAGCTCGAAGGCTCGCGCGCTCGCCCCTGCGAGCGCCCACCCCTCTACCAGCTCCGACTAGCATTACAGTTGCGCTCTTGATGATGTTCTGAATCAATGGGTCACCATGACAAGGAGGTCGTGGTGACGGGAGCATCG
Organism: Sphingomonas flavida; assembly: GCF_036663655.1. Lineage (NCBI taxonomy): Bacteria > Pseudomonadati > Pseudomonadota > Alphaproteobacteria > Sphingomonadales > Sphingomonadaceae > Sphingomonas > Sphingomonas flavida. The sequence goes on along the minus strand of NZ_JAXOJH010000024.1, from coordinate 36 downwards.
ATCGAGGCGACGCTGGAGCTTTGGGCATCGTCGCTG